>JBIQIQ010000003.1:0-2469 GCA_044507975.1 Deinococcaceae bacterium | reverse complement strand
TCCTCGTCCTCGTCGACGAGGTCGCCCAGCCCCAGAAGCAGGTCCTTGTAGAGGGCCAGCGAGAAGTCGCGGATCGCGACCCTGGCCTCCTCGCCGCGCAGGTCGGCGAAGACGCGGCGCTCGGCGACCGTCGTCACGGCGGCGAGGAGGTCGTCGAACATCGGCCAGGGCCCGTCGAACGCCTCTTCCTCGCTCTCCGCGTCGGCGGCGCCGGCGACGGGCGCTTGGGCAGCGGCGGGCTTGGCTTCGGCCCGCGCCGTCGTCTGAGCAGGGGCGCCGGCCTTCTGGGCCGCGGAGGCCTTGCGGCCACCCTTCGCGGGTGCGGCAGGGGAGGCCTTCGGCGCAGGGGCGCCCTTGGCGGCCGCCTGCCTGCCCTTCTTGCCGTCGCCGGCCCCCTCCGGCCGCGACTCCAGCGCTGCCAGCGCCTCCTCGGCCGCGTGCTTCTCGGCGGTGCGCTTGGTGCCGCCCTGGCCGGTGCCGATGACGTCGCCGTCCAGGACCACGTCGGTGATGAAGCTCGGCTCGTGTTCCGGCCCCGTCTGCGCGGTGCGGAACTCGGGCCGCGACAGCCCCAGCTTCTGCGCCCGCTCCAACAGGACGCCCTTGGGATGTGACATGCGTCCTCCGTTTCTCGATCTCGAGGATGGTCGCGCGCCGTCGCCCGGAGGCGGGACGCGCCCAAGTGCAGCTGCCGGGCACCCCGCGCCGGCCAGGCCACCGGCCTGGTGAGGCTGTTCGGGGGCGTGGCCGGCCCGGCGTGCCCGGCAGCTGCGGAGAACAGGGTACCACCGGACCCGGTCCCCGACGGAGTATCGTGAGCCATGACGCGGATCTTGCTCTGCGACGACCACGCGATGTTCCGGCAGGGGCTACGTGGCATCCTCGAGACCGAGGAGGGCTTCCGGGTGATCGGCGAGGCGGCCACCGGCCGTGAAGCGATCCGGCACGCCCTCGAGACCAAGCCGGACGTCATCCTCATGGACATCCAGATGCCCGACGTCGACGGCGTCGCCGCCACGAAGGCGATCCTCGCCGAGCAGCCCGACGCCAGGGTGATCATCCTGACCATGTACCGCCAGGACCGTTACGTCTTCGAGGCCGTCAAGGTCGGCGCCCGCGGCTACATGCTCAAGGACTCCGGAGCAGACGAGCTGATCGGCGCCATCCGCCGCGTGGCCGCCGGCGAGACCTTGCTCAACGCCGAGATGGCCGCGGAGGTCCTCGCGGAGTTCCGCAAGTACGGCGAGCTGCCCTCGCATCCGGAGCACGAGATCAGCGAGCTGACCGAGCGCGAGGAGGAGATCCTCAGGCACCTCGCCCAGGGGGCTACGAACCTCGAGATCGCGGAGAGGCTCGGCGTCAGCGAGAAGACCGTACGCAACCGCCTCACCGAGATCTTCTCCAAGCTCAGGCTCAACAACCGCACCCAGGCCGCGTTGTACGCGCTGCGAGAGGGCATCGCGACGCTGCAGGGCGGCGGCGAGGCGTGAGGGGAGGGCCCACGGCCCCGGCCTCCACCCGACTCGAGGAACCTCTGGTCAAGCTCGTCGTCGAGCTGGCCGAGACGCCGGCCCCGACCTTCTCCGAGAGCGCTCGCGCCGCGGTCGTGGCGCGGGAGTGGGAGCGGGCGGGCCTCTCGCCGCGCGTAGACGCGGTCGGCAACGTCGTCGCGGAGGTCCCGGGCGGCTCGGGCCCCGTGGTCATGGTCGCCGCCCACCTCGACAGCGTCTTCGGCGAGGGCACCGACGTCACGGTGCGCCGCGACGGCTCCCGCCTGGCGGGCCCGGGCGTGGGCGACGACGCCGCCGGCCTCGCCATCCTCTGCGCCTACCTCCAGGACCTCCCGGAGAGGCGGCCGCGGCTGATCGTGGCCGCGACGGTCGGCGAGGAGGGCGCGGGCGACCTGCGCGGCGCCCGCCAGGTAGTCGCGGACCATCGCCACGTCATCGACCACTTCGTCGCCCTGGACGGGCACCTCGGCTCCGTATGCCACCAGGCGGTGGGCTCGCTCAGGCACGAGGTGGTCATGTCAGCCGCGGGCGGCCACTCCTGGGGCGACTACCCGAGCCCCAGCGCGGTCCACGCTGTCGGCCAGGCCATCGCGCGGCTGGCGGCGCTGCCAGTCCCGCAGGAGCCGCGGTCCTCGCTCAACGTGGGGCTCGTCTGGGGCGGCACGAGCGTCAACTCGATCGCCGCCGACGCCGGGTTCGCGCTCGACCTCCGCAGCGTCGACCAGCGCACGCTCGAGCTCCTCTGGGAGGCGTGCGCCGCCGAGGTGCAGAAGGTGGCGGAGGCTACCGGTTGCGCGCTCAGCGTGCAGCGGGTGGGGGAGCGGCCGGCCGGCACGAGCGACAACGCCGCCCTGGTCGCGGCGGCCCGCAAGGCCCTGGCCGCGGTTGGGGAGCAGGCGACGCTTTCTCCCGCCAGCACCGACGCGAACGCCGCCATGGCCGCGGGCGTCAGCGCGAT
>JBIQIQ010000253.1:0-1830 GCA_044507975.1 Deinococcaceae bacterium | reverse complement strand
CATCCTCCGGGACATCGAGGGCATCGGGTTCATCGAGTTCAGCAAGGCCGACGTCGTGCGCCACCCGCTGGTGGCGCAGATCATCCTGGCCTATGAGCAGCACGGCTGAGAGCGGCGCCCGTCCGCGGACGGGCTTCTGGCTGCTGGCCGCCCTGCTCGCAGCTGCGCTGGGCGTCCTCCTCTACTCGGTCTACGGGCTCGTCCAGCGCACGCCCCTGAGGCTCGGCGAGCCCAGCCCGCAGACGTTCGTCGCTCCCGTCCAGACGCAGGTCGTCGACCTCCTCGCGACCCAGCGCCAACGCCAGGGGGCCTGGGAGCAGATCGAGACCGTCTACACGATCGACGGCAACCTACGCGACCTCGTCATCGCGAGCATCGGCGCCTCCGGGTTGCCGAGCGACGTCGCCGCCTACATCGTCGACCGCTACCTGGACCCGTCCGGCGTCAGGGCCTCGCAGCTCGACGAGGTCACCCAGAACGCGGTGGCGCTCGCCCCGCCCGAACGCCAACGCGAGGTGCGTCTGGTCCTCGAGCGCCGCCTGGTCGCCACGGCCTTGCCGAACGACGCCCTCACGCAGGTGGCCCGGGAGGCCGCCGCCCAGGCGATCAGCCCCGTCATGCAGACCCTCGCCGCCGGCGAGGTGATCGTGCAGGAGGGCGCGCCCGTCACCGAGGACCACCTCGCGGTGCTCGACCGCCTCGGGCTGTACAGCGCCCGCGCCGACGCCGCCACCCAGACGGCCTGGATCGTGATCGGGTGCCTGGTGCTGGCGGCCCTGCTCACCGCTCCCCTGGCTATCGGGCGCGACTACTTCCTCCGCCGACTCACGCCTCGGCAGCTCGTCTTCCTCGTGGCCACGACCCTCCTCGTGGTCGGCGTCCAGCGCCTGGCGGCCGAGGTCTCGCCCTACTTCCTCTTCGCCTCGCTGGCGCCGCTGCTCGTGGCCGCGCTGCTCGGCACCGTCCCCGGCCTCGTGTGGTCGGCCTGGACCGCGCTGGTCGTCGGCTTGCTCGTGCCGGGCGCGTCCCTGCACGTGCTGCTCGCCACGCTGACCAGCTCGGTCGCTGCCTCCCTCCTGGTCCAGGCGCGCCGCACCAGGCTCGCGGTCGCAGGGGCCGGTGCGGCTGGCGGCGCGATCGGGGCGGTGGCTACCTACGCCACGGTCCTGGTGGCGGGCGGCCTGACGAGCGGGGAGGCGGCCGCCGCGGCCGGGCTCGTGCTCGTGGGTGGCCTGCTGGCGGGGGTGCTCGCCCTGGGGCTGTTGCCGGTAGCCGAGAGCGTGTTCGCGTTCCTCACCGACTTCCGCCTGCTGGAGCTCTCCAGCCCCACGAACCCGTTGCTGCAGCTCCTCGTGACGGAGGCGCCCGGCACGTATCAGCACAGCCTCATCATCTCGAACCTGGTGGAGCAGGCCGTCAAGAACATCGGCGGCAACGCTTTGCTCGCCCGCGTCGGAGCGCTGTTCCACGACGTCGGCAAGACCAAGCGCCCGCACTTCTTCATCGAGAACCAGTTCAGCGGCGAGAACCCTCACGACAACCTGAGCCCCCACCTCAGCTACCTGATCGTCACCAGCCACGTGCGGGACGGCATCGACCTGGCGCGCCAGTACGGCCTCCCGCGCGAGCTGGAGCCGTTCATCGCCGAGCACCACGGGACGACGGTCCTCAGCTACTTCTACAAGCGCGCTCTAGAAGAGGGGAAGGTCGAGGAGCTCAACTTCCGCTACCCGGGTCCGCGCCCGCGCAGCCGAGAGACGGCGGTCCTCATGCTGGCCGACTCGATCGAGTCGGCGTCGCGGACGCTCCAGGACCCCAGCCCCTCGGCGA
>JBIQIQ010000252.1:0-1832 GCA_044507975.1 Deinococcaceae bacterium | reverse complement strand
GGTAGCGGCTGCCTCAGTTGACGAGGGTGTCGCGCACGGCGCGCTCCGCGCCCGGGAGCAGCGGGAGGAACGGCTGCACCTCTGCGGGAGGTACCGGTTTCGAGAAGAGGTAGCCCTGCCCGAGCTGACACCCGAGGTCGGCGAGCAGGCGGCGCTGCGCCTCCGTCTCGATGCCCTCGGCGACGATGACCAGGTCGAGGTGCTTGGCGACGTGCGTGATGGCCTCCACTAGCGCCAGCGCGAACTGCGGCGCGTGCAGGGGAGACCCCAGGTCCTTGACGAAGCTGCGGTCGATCTTGACGGTGTCGATGGGAAGGTCGCGCAGGTAGGCGAACGACGAGTAGCCGGTCCCGAAGTCGTCGATCGCGATGCGCACGCCGAGCCTCTGGAGGCGCTGCAGCGTCTCGACGACGTGGTCCACGCCGTGCATGACGATGCCCTCGGTGAGCTCGATCTCGAGCAGCTCGGGCAGGAGGGCGTGGTCTTCGAGCGCGGCCTCGACCGTCCGGAAGAACCCGGGATGAGCGAACTGCATGGCGGAGACGTTCACCGAGACGATCACGCCCTGGCCCGACAGCGCCTCCCAGGCCTTCGCCTGCCGGCACGCCTCGCGCAGGACCCACTCGCCTAGCGAGACGATCAGCCCGCTCCGCTCGGCGATGGGGATGAACTCGTGCGGCGGCACGTGACCCCACTTCGGGTGATGCCAACGCGTGAGGGCCTCTACCTTCTTCATCTCGCCCGTCTCGAGGTCGTGCATCGACTGGTAGACGACGGAGAGCTGATGCGCGCCGACGCTCAGCGCGGTGCGCAGCTCGCGCTCGAGGTTCCGTTGCCGTTCCACGACCGCGTCGGAGTCGTCGCGGTAGCGCTGCACGCCGTTCTTGCCCGAGCGCTTGACGCGGTACATCGCCGAGTCGGCGTGCCGCACGAGCGTCGGGCCGTCGGCCGCGTCGTCGGGGTAGAGGCAGATCCCTATGCTGGCGGTGACGTGGTGTGACAGCCCCTGCAGCTCGAATGGCGTCACGAGCGCGGCCTGCAGCTTGCGCGCTGCGAACATGGCCGCCTGCGCGCTGCTCACGTCGTCGAGCACGACGACGAACTCGTCGCCGCTCATGCGGGCGAGCACGTCGTTGTCGCCGAGCTCGCTCCGCAGACGCCCCGCAACCGACCGCAGGAGCTCGTCGCCGGCCTCGTGACCGAGCGTGTCGTTCACGACCTTGAAGCCGTCGACGTCCAGGTAGAGGACCGCCACGCGACCGGAGCTCACGCGCGCCAGCTCGAGGCGCCGCTCCAGCTCGTCACCCAGCCGCATGCGGTTGGCTAGCCCGGTGAGGGCATCGTGGTAGGCGTGCCTCTCCGCCTCCTCCATGCGCGCGCGGGTGCGCGTGTAGCTCTCCTTGAAGCGTATGAACGTGGACGTTAGAGCCAAGAGCACCGTGTTCGCGAGGTTCAGCTCGATCAACGCGTACAGGACGCCCCAGTCCGCCGTACCGGTGAGGAGGCCCGGCGCGGCGTACAGGGCAGCGATCACGAGAACGGCGCCGGTGAACGCTCGCACGGCGAACTGGCCGAGCTTCGCCTCCTCGAGGATGAACGACAGCAGGTAGACGACCGGGATCCAGAAGAGGGTCTCCGTGAACTGTGCCTGCAGGTCGGTGCCAGGCGGCGCGAAGAACAGCAACCAGCCGAGCTTGGAGAAGAAGAAGAGGCTGGCCCCGACGATCACCGAGATGACCACCAGGGGCAGCGTGCGGCGGCCGAGGGCCAGCACGATCTCGATCGCCACCAGGCCGAAGCCCATCAGCGGGTACCCGATCATGTCGAACGGG
>JBIQIQ010000251.1:0-1842 GCA_044507975.1 Deinococcaceae bacterium | reverse complement strand
GAATCGAACGCCAACGCGCTTCCTGCACGTCGAATCGTAGCATGAGCCGGCCCTCGAGCCCGGGCTGGCCTCGTAGTCTCGCGGTCCGCGCGCGCGGCGCCCGCGTACGATCCAGCCGTGGACCCGGGCGCGCTGCTGGTGGTGGCGGAGGACGAGGCGTCGACGTCGCGCGCCGCCGAGCTGGCGCGAGAGCTCGGGGCCGCGTTCGGGCCTGGTGGCTCGGCGCACCGCGGCCTCCGACTGGTCGTGGGCCAGGGCGGCCTCAGCCTCCGCGAGCCCGGCGGTCCGAGCGTCACACCCGAGGTCGCAGCGCTGGCTGGGTCGGCGCGGCCAGGACGAGACCCGTTGTGGAGAGCCGTGCTCGCCGGCGCCGAGCCCGTCGTCGACGCCACGGCGGGTCTCGGCGCGGACGGCTTCCACCTGGCCGCACGCGGCGCGACCGTGACGATGATCGAGCGCTCCAAGGTGCTCGCGGCTCTGCTCGCGGACGCGCTCGAACGGGGGAGGTCGGGGACGATGGGGGAGGTTGCCGCGGCCGCGGCTCACCGCATCGAGCTCGTCGCCGGCGACGCCCGGGAGGTGCTGCCGGCGTTGGGAGCCGAGAGGCGCGGCGTCGTCTACCTCGACCCGATGTTCTCCGCCCCCGCCGGGCGTGCCCTGCCCCCGAAGGGGATGGCGCTCCTGCGCCGGGTGCTGGGTGCTGGCGACGCCGAGGGCGCCGACGACGGCGCCGAGCTGCTGCGAGCTGCCCGTGCGGCAGCTTCGCGGCGCGTGGTCGTCAAGCGCCACCTGCGGGCGGAGCCGCTGGGCGGCGTGGCTCCCAGCGGCTCACTGCGAGGTCGGACCGTCAGGCTCGACATCTACCCGCCGTTAGAATCCCGAGGGGACAGGTGATGGCATGAGCGAAGGAGCTGCGCCGGCCGTCCGGCGCGTGGCGGTCGTGGGAGCGGGTCTGATGGGCAGCGGGATCGCGGCCGTGCTGGTCGCGTCCGGCTTCGAGGTGACCGTCTTCGACACGTCTCAGGGAGCGCTGGAGCGCGCGCGAGCGCGAGCGGCCAAGGCGGCCCCCGACCGGGCGGCGGCCCTCCGCCTCTCCACCCATCTCGAAGACGCGGTCCGGGACGCCGACCTCGTGATCGAGGCGGTGCCAGAGCTCATCGAGCTCAAGCGCGAGGTCTTCGCTCGGATGGACGCGGCCGCGAAGCCCGAGGCCTACCTGACGACGAACACGAGCGAGCTGTCGGTCACCGCCATCGCCGCCGCCACCGCGCGACCGGAGCGCGTCGTCGGCATGCACTGGTTCAACCCGCCCGAGAGGATGCGGCTCGTCGAGCTGGTCAGGGGAGTCAGGAGCGCGGCCCCGGCGCTGGGCGCCGCCGCCGCGGTGGCCGAGGCCTGCGGCAAGACGGTGGTGACGGTGGAGGACAGGCAGGGCTTCGTCACGACGCGTGTGGTGGCCGCCGTCCTCCTCGAAGGCGCGCGCCTCCTCGAGGAGGGGGTGGCGAGCCGGGAGGACATCGACACGGCGGTGAGGCTCGGCCTCAACCACCCGATGGGACCGCTGGAGCTCGCCGACTACATCGGCCTCGACACGGTGCTGTTGATCGCCGACGCGATGGCCGAGGCGTACGGCGACAGGTTCCGGGCGCCCCAGAGCCTCAGGAAGCTCGTCGAGGCCGGCAAGCTGGGCCGCAAGTCCGGCGGCGGGTACTACGAGCCCGGCTAGCCGGAGGTGTTCGAGGGCGGGAGGGCGGCGCCAAGAGAAGACGCCCCTCGCGGGGCGTCTATGGCTGGCCCACAGGGATTCGAACCCCGACCGACCGGACCAAAACCGGGTGTCCT
>JBIQIQ010000250.1:0-1848 GCA_044507975.1 Deinococcaceae bacterium | reverse complement strand
TGGGAGCCGATCGCCGACGACGCGTGGCGCTTCCAGCTGCGCGAGGGCGTGGTGTGGCACGACGGCGAGCCCTTCACGGCCGAGGACGTCAAGTTCTCGCTCGAGCGCATCGCGACCGACACCAGCCTCAGCGAGAACAACAACTACAGCCAGATCCGCGAGGTCGAGATCGTCGGCGACCACGAGGTGATCATCCATACCAACGGTCCAGACCCGATCCTGATCAACCGCATCTCGCGCCTGAACTCCGGCATCGCCCCGAAGCACTACGTCGACGAGGTCGGTTGGGAGCGGTTCGCGCTCGAGCCGATCGGCACGGGACCGTTCCGGCTCGTCGAGTGGCGCCGTGACGACCGCATCGTGCTCGAGGCGTTCGACGACCACTGGCGCGGCCGCCCCGCCTACGACCGCCTGGTGCACCGCACCATCCCCGAGGACTCCACCCGCGTCGGCGAGCTCATCACCGGCGGCGTCCACGTGGCGGCGAACGTTCCCGTTCAGGACCAGGAGCGCATCGACGGCAGCGGCGTCGCGACCGTGGAGCTGCAGCCGAGCGCCTTCATCAACATGATCGTGTTCAACGTCAACGAGGGCACCGAGACCGCCGACCCCCGCGTGCGTGAGGCCATCGACCTCGCCATCGACCGCGAGCTCCTGGTGGAGGGCGTCATGGGCGGCCTCGGAGCCGTCACCGCGGCCCGCCTCAACCCCGGCATCTCGGCCGCGCCCGTCGACCAGTACTTCGGCGTCAACGCCTACGACCCCGAGCGTGCGGTGGAGCTCTTGGCCGAAGCCGGCTACGGACCTGGCGAGCTGACCATCAAGCTCTACGGCTCGTCCGGTCGCCACCCGCTGCTGCCCGAGCAGACCGAGATCATCGCCGCGATGCTGGAAGCCGTCGGCATCGTCACCGAGATCGAGGTCCTCGAGTTCAGCGCCTACACCAGCCGCATCTGGAACGCCGCCGCCTTCGAACACCTGGTGGTGACGGGCCTCGGCAACTCGATGCGCGACAACTGGTTCGCCATGCAGGCCCTCTACTGCGAAGGCACCTACCAGGAGCGCGTCGGCTGGTGCAACGAGCGCTTCGACGAGGTCATGGACCTGGCCCAGACCGAGGTCGACCCCGAGGCTCGCGCCGCCCTGCTTCACGAAGCCACCCACATCGTGGCGGCCGAGCGCCCCTGGATCACCCTCTTCCAGCAGCAGAACCTCACCGGCGTCTCCAGCGACGTCGATTGGGCTCCGCGTCAGGACGAGTACCTGTGGATGTTCGAGGCTAGGCCCCGGTAATCGCTTGATCGTCGCGGGACCCTTCGCGCTGAGCCCGGGGGGTCCCGCGGCCTTGGGTCGTCGATAGGAGAGCATGGCGGTCTTCGTCCTCAGGCGCCTGACACAGATGGTCCCGGTCCTACTCGGGATCACGCTGATCGTCTTCGTGCTCCTGCGCGTGTCCGGCGACCCGGTCGTGCTCATGCTTCCGGAGGACGCCCCGCGGGAGCAGGTGGAGGCGCTGCGCCGCAGCCTGGGCCTCGACCGCTCGATACCCGAGCAGTACGCCTTGTTCCTGCGCGACCTGGCCCGCGGCGAGTTCGGGAGGTCGATTCGTTACGGCAACCAGGACGTGCTCCAGATCGTCCTCGAGCGCCTGCCCGCGACCCTCGAGCTGGCCTCGGCCGCGGTCCTCGTCGCGCTGCTGATATCGGTTCCCGCCGGCGTGATCGCGGCGGTGCGCCGCCGCAGGTGGCCCGATCACGCCGCCACGACGTTCTCGGTGCTCGGAGAGGCGATGCCGAACTTCTGGCTCGGCATCATGCTGATCCTCGTCTTCGCGGTGCAGCTCCAGGC
>JBIQIQ010000058.1:0-13622 GCA_044507975.1 Deinococcaceae bacterium | reverse complement strand
CGACCCTCGGGGCGGTGCTCCTGATCGTCTCTTGCGCGCTCGCGCCCCTGTCCCCAGACGTCCTTCCGATCGCGTTCGCTCTGTTCCTGCTCGGGCTGGGCTGGAACCTCTGCTACGTCTCGGGCTCGGCGCTCCTCTCGGACGCCCTCACGACGGCCGAGAAGGGGAGGATGCAGGGCACCAATGACCTCGTGATGGGCGGAGCGGCCGCCTCCGCCGTGATGCTGGGAGGCCTCGTGCTCGGGGGCTCCGGCTACACCACGCTCGCGATGCTCGGCCTCGCGGCCTGCCTCCCCCTCCTTTTCCTGGTCGCGCGCATGCCGCGTCCAGCCGGAGGCGTCGCCGCGGCCGGGCGCCCCTGAGCACCACGTCGCCCGGCACGTAGCCGAGGACGCCGAGCCCGTGTGGTACTCCTGGGCGCATGACGAAGGTCAGGGCGACCGTCGGCCAGGCGCTGGTGCGGTTCCTGGCTGCGCAGCACTCGGAGCGTGACGGCCAGCGGCGCAGGCTCGTGCCCGGGGTCTGGGCGATCCTCGGCCACGGCAACGTCGCCGGGTTGGGTCAGGCCCTCGAGGAGCTCGGGCCCCGGCTCGACCTGCCGACCTACCGGCCGCAGAACGAGCAAGCGATGGTCCACGCCGCGGCCGCGTACGCCAAGCACGTCGACCGGCTCGCGACGTTCGCCTGCACGGCCTCGATAGGGCCAGGCAGCGCGAACATGCTCACCGCCGCGGCGGGGGCGACGATCAACCGGCTGCCCGTCCTCCTGCTGCCGTCGGACATCTTCGCCTCCCGACGGCCAGACCCCGTGCTCCAGCAGCTGGAGCATCCTTCCGAGCACGACGTCAGCGTCAACGACGCCTTCCGGCCCGTGTCCCGCTTCTTCGCACGGGTCGATCGGCCGGAGCAGCTCCTGTCGGTGCTCCCCGCCGCCATGCGTGTGCTCGTCGACCCCGCCGAGACGGGGGCCGTCACCATCTCGCTGCCTGAGGACGTGCAGGTCGAGGCGTTCGACTGGCCCTCCGAGCTCTTCGAGGAGCGCGTGTGGCGCGTGCCGCGGCCCGTGCCGGAGCCGGAGGCCGTCGCAGCTGCCGCCCGCTTGCTGCGTGAGGCCGAGCGTCCGCTGATCGTCGCGGGCGGCGGCACGACCTACTCCGGAGCCAACGGCGAGCTGGCGGCCTTCGCGGAGCGCCACGGCGTGCCGGTCGTCGAGACGCAGGCCGGCAAGGGTGCCCTGGCGTGGGGCGATCCTTGGAACGCGGGGCCGGTCGGAGCCAACGGCGGCAGCGCCGCCAACGCCCTGGCGGCGGAAGCCGACGTCGTGCTCGCCGTCGGCACGCGCCTCTCGGACTTCACGACCGCCTCGATGACGGCGTTCACCCGCCCCGGCGTGCGCTTCGTCGGGCTCAACGTCGCCGCGGCCGACGCCTACAAGCTGGGGGCGCTGCCCGTCGTCGCCGACGCTCGCCGTGGTCTGACGGCGCTCTCGGAGGCGCTGGCGGGCTGGGAGACGCACGAGGACTTCCAGGTCGAGGTCACGAGCCTTCGGGGCTCCTGGCGCGCCGAGGTCGACAGGCTCAGGCGCAACGGCCCGCCGGCGTCGGCGGGAAGCGAGGAAGGCCCGCACATGCCAGCCCCCGACGAGACGATCTCCCAGGCGCAGGTGATCGGCCTCGTCAACGACGCGTTCGGCGGCCACGCCGTCGCGATCAACGCGGCGGGGAGCATGCCGGGTGACCTCCTCAAGCTGTGGCGCGCCGAGGACCGCAAGGCCTACCACGTCGAGTACGGCTTCTCCTGCATGGGGTACGAGCTCCCCGCCGGCATCGGCGTGAAACTCGCCGAGCCCGAGCGGGAGGTCGTCGTCTTCGTCGGCGACGGCTCATACCTGATGCTCGGCTCCGAGATCGTCACCGCGGTCGCCGAGGGGCTGAGCCTCACGGTCGTGCTCGTCGACAACCAGGGCTACCAGTCGATCCACGGCCTGCAGCGCTCCGTGGGCTCCCCGTCGTTCGCCAACGAGCTCCGTGCGCGCGACCCGTCCACCGGGCGCCTCGACGGGCCCGTGGTGGCGGTCGACTTCGCCGCTCATGCGGCCGCGATGGGGGCCAACGCCGTCGAGGCGTTCTCGGCCAGCGAGCTGCGTGCGGCCCTCGAGGGCGCGCGGGGCGCCGAGGGCGTGAACGTGATCGTCGTGCGCGTGCATCCGGAGCGGCGCGTCGGCTCCTACGGCTCCTGGTGGGACGTCCCCGTCGCCGAGGTGTCCGAGCAGGCGAGCGTGAGGGCCGCGCGTGAGGCGTACGAGCGCGCCCGCGGGTCCGCCGTGGAGCACCGCGTGGCGGTGCCGCCGCCGGAGCTGGGGTGAGCGCCGCGGCGGCCAGCCTCGGCGTGGCCGTGGTGGGCGCCGGCCGCATCGGGGCCCTCCACGCCCGGCACCTGCTGGGGTCGGTCGAGGGGGCCAGGCTGGCGCTCGTCGTCGACCCCGACCTGGCCGCGGCCGAACGGGCCGCAGCCGGCGGAGCCCCCGTGACGCGGCGGTTCGAGGACGCCCTCGAGGACCCGCGCGTGGACGCCGTGGTCCTCGCCTCACCGACCGACAAGCACGTGCAGCAGCTCGAGGCCGTTGCCGCGGCGGGCAAGCCCGTCTTCTGCGAGAAGCCCGTCGCCCGCACGCTGGCCGGTACGGAGGCGGCGCTGCACGCGGTCGTCTGCGCCGGCGTGCCGTTCCAGATCGGCTTCAACCGCCGCTTCGACCCGGCCTTCGCCGAGGTCGCTCGCGCCGTGCTGGCTGGAGAGGTCGGCAGCGTCGAGCTCTTCCGAAGCCAGTCGACGGACCCGGCACCTCCGCCGGAGGAGTACGTGGCGGTCTCCGGCGGCTTCTTCCGCGACTCGGTCATCCACGACATCGACACCGCCCGCTTCATCGCCGGCGAGGTCACGCACGTCACGGCGCTGGGCCGTGTGCTCGTCGACGAGCGCTTCGCTCGGCACCGCGACGTCGACACGAGCGTCGTCACGCTGGAGTTCGCCTCGGGCGCGCTGGGCGTGGTCATGAACTCGCGCCGCGCCGTCTACGGCCACGACCTGCGCGTGGAGGTGCACGGCAGCTCCGGGCGCCTCGTGGCCGAGGACGAGCGCGCCACCAAGCTGTGGCGTTACGACGCGCGCGGCATGCACGCCGATTTCACGAGCCACTTCCTCGTGCGTTTCAAGGAGGCCTATCGCCGCGAGCTCGAGGCGTTCGCCCTCGCGCTCCGAGAGGGCAGGTCGCCGGAGCCCGGTGCCGTCGACGCCGTGGAGTCGCTGCGAGTGGCAGAGGCGGCCCAGCTCAGCTTGGAGGAGGGCCGGCGCGTGGCGGTGAGCGAGGTCGTGGCCGACGCCGCGGCGGACGGGGCGGGCCCCGCATGAGCGCCCCGCGACAGGCGATCCGCGTGGCCAACGCCCCCTGCTCCTGGGGCACGATCGAGGGCTTCGGCGTCAAGGTGCCGTGGGACGTGATGCTCGACGAGCTGGCGGGCGCCGGCTACGCGGCCACCGAGCTGGGCGACCTCGGCTACATGCCTACCGATGCTGCCGCCCTGCGGGCGGAGCTCGACCGGCGCGGCCTCGCCATGCTGGGCGGGTTCGAAGGCGTGCCCCTGCGCCGGCCAGGGGTGGTCGCCGAGCGCCGCGAACGCCTCCTGGCGGTGGCGAGCCACCTGGCGGCGTTGGCCGCGGGAGAGGGTGAGGGCCGGGCGCCTTACTTCATCCTCGCGGACGAGACCCGCGGCGATCCGGAGAGGACGGCGAAGGCCGGCCGCATCACGGCTGCCGACGCCCTCCCGCCCGACGAGTTCGAGGTCTTCGCCCGCAACGCCGAGGAGGTGGCGCGCCTCGTGGGGGGCGAGACCGGCCTCAGGACCCTCTTCCATCACCACTGCGCGGCGTTCGTCGAGACGCCGGACGAGATCGCTCGGTTCCTCGATGCCACCGAGCCCGGGCTCGTTGACCTCGTCTTCGACACCGGTCACTACACGTACGGCTGCGGGGTCCCCGACGAGCCCGCCGAGCCGCCGGGTAGTGGTCGGCTGGCTCTCGAGGGGCTGCAGCGCTTCTGGGACCGGGTGCCGTACGTGCACCTCAAGGACTGCCACCCCGCCATCGCGGCGCGGTGCCGCGCCGAGGGTCTCGACTACGCCCAAGCGATCGCCGCTGGCGTCTTCTGCGAGCTCGGCCAGGGGAGCGTCGACCTGCAGGGGATCGTCTCGTTCCTGCGAGAGCGCGGCTACGACGACTGGGTGACGGTGGAGCAGGACGTGATACCCGGGATGGGCACGCCGCGGGAGAGCGCCGAGCGCAACCGGGAGACGTTGAGGAGGTTGGGGCTGTGAGCGACGAGGGTGACGCGCGGCCGACGGGCGCCGAGCTGGCGCGCGACCGGCACGTGGCGCGCAGGGCGGCGGGCAGCGGCGGTGACGTCGTGGTCACTCCCGACTCCGCCGGCTGGGGGCACCTCGGCTTCGAGGTGAGGACGCTGTCGGCCGGCCAGAGGCTCGAGCGTACCCTCGAGGGGCGCGAGAGCTGCCTGGTGGTCCTCTCGGGCTCCGGAGCGCTCGCGCTCGCCGGTGAGGAGAAGGCCTTCGCGGGGCGGGAAGGCCCGTTCGGGGGCCTCCCGCATGCGCTCTACGCACCGCCGGACGTGCCGTTCGGGGTCCGCGCCGAGACCGCGGTCGAGGTCGGCATCGGCACCGCGCCGGCCCGCGGCGGTCGGCCGCCGCGCTTCATCGCGCCCAGCGACGTGAAGGTCGAGATGCGGGGCGGCCACAACGCCCTGCGGCAGATCTCCCACGTGCTCGACCCGGGCGAGTCCGAGCACCTGCTGTGCGTCGAGGTCTACACGCCGTCGGGCAACTGGTCGAGCTATCCCCCTCACCGGCACGACGAGCACGTACCTGGCGTGGAGGTAGACCTCGACGAGGTCTACCACTACCGCGTCGCGCCGGAGGGCGGTTTCGCGCTCCAGCGCCTCTACGACGACAGCCGTGACCTCGACGACGTGGTCGTGGTCAGAGACGGCGACACCGTGCTGGTGCGGCGCGGCTACCACCCGGTCGTGCTGCCACCCGGCTACGACGGCTACTACCTCAACTTCCTCGCGGGCGAGTTCGCCACCTGGGAGGCTCGCGACGAGCCCGACCTCGCCTGGGTGAGGGGCAGCTGGGACGGCGGCGCCGATCGCCTGCGCCTGCCGCTGCGGCCGCCGGAGGACGACGGGCCTTGAGAGAAGCTCGTGAGGGGGCGGGGGACGCTCCGGAGCCCGCCTTCGACCTGCTGACGATGGGCCGCTCGTCGATCGACCTCTACTCGAGCGACATCGGAGCGCCCTTCGACGAGATCACGGGGTTCGCGGCCTACGTCGGCGGCAGCCCGCTGAACATCGCGGTGGGAGCGCAGCGGCTCGGCCTGAGGACCGCGCTGCTCACCGCGGTGGGCGAGGACAAGGTGGGCGATTTCATCCTCGCCTTCCTCCGCAGGGAGGGGGTAGACACGCGCTTCGTGCCCGTCAAGCCCGGCCGGCGGAGCAGCGCCGTCGTCCTCGGCATCGAACCGCCCGACCGGTTCCCGCTCGTCTTCTACCGGGACAACGCCGCCGACTTCGCTCTGGACATCGGCGACGTGCTGGCGGCTCCCGTCGCCGCCGCGGCCGCTCTCGAGGTCTCGGGCACCGGTCTGGCGGTCGAACCTTCGCGCAGCGCGACCTTCCGCGCTGTCGAGATCGCCAGGGAGGCTGGCCGGACCGTCTACCTCGACCTCGACTTCCGCGCCGACCAGTGGCACGACCTGCGCGCCTACGGGGTGACGGTGCGGGCGCTGCTGCCGCTGGTCGACGCGGTGCTGGGCACCGAGGAGGAGCTCCTGGCCGCGGCCCTCGAGGCGCAGGAGGACGTCTCGATCGCACACCAGCAGGTGTCGGCGCCGCAGGTGCGCGGCGACCTCGGCCGGGCACTGGCCCGGCTCCGCGAGCGCGCTCCGGATGCCGCGTTCGTCGTCAAGCGCGGCGCGCGGGGAGCCACCCTGCACCTCCCGGGCGACGAGGTCGTCGAGGCCCCCGGATTCCCGGTCGAGGTCGTCAACGTGCTCGGCGCGGGCGACGCCTTCGCGGCCGGCCTGATCTACGGGCGCGCCAACGGCTGGGGCTGGCGCGAGAGCGCCCGGCTCGGCAACGCCTGCGGGGCCATCGTCGTGACGCGGCACGGCTGCGCGAACTTCATGGCTACGTTGGCCGAGGCGCTGGCGCTGGCCGATGCCCACGGGGGCCTGTGAGCAGCGGGCGACCACGCCGAACGGCGACAGGCCCCGGCGAGAACGGCGGGCGCCGAAGATGAAGCAACGGTGTTTGACACGTCTGGAACGGGGCTGCTAGGCTCCCGAGACGTCACAGCAGAGCCGGCGCCGGCCATCAGCGCTGCCGCACGCGGCAGCCGGTCCCGCGCCAGAAGGAGTGGTCATGAAGCGACTGGTTCTGGTACTCGTTGCTGCCCTAGCCCTGGCTGGGAGCGCGTCGGCGCAGCGGGTGAACGTGCTCTGCTCGCCCGACCTCGCGTGGTGCGAGGCACTCGGCCCGGCGTTCAACGCGGCCACCGGCCTCGAGCTCGAGTTCATCCGCCTCTCCTCGCAGGACGCGCTCGCGCGCATCCGGGCCGAGGCCGCCAACCCCGTGTTCGACGTCTGGTTCGGCGGCACCGGTGACCCGCATCTGGTGGCGGCGCGCGAGGGCCTCACCGAGTTCTACGAGCCCACCGTCTGGGGTGACCTCAACCAAGACCTCATCGCCCAGGTCGGCGGCACCTACATCCCCCTCTACGCGGGCGCCATCGGCTTCGTCGTCAACGAGGATGCCCTCGGCGGCAGGCCCCTCCCGCAGAGCTGGGAGGACCTCACCGACCCGCAGTACAAGGGCCTCATCGCGATGCCCGACCCGAACAGCTCCGGCACGGCCTACACGATCATCGCCACGCTGGTGCAGATCTTCGGCGAGGACCGCGCCTTCGAGATCCTCGAGGGCCTGCACGCCAACATCGCTCAGTACACCAGCTCCGGCTCGGCCCCCGGGCAGCTCGCGGGCCGCGGCGAGGTGGCGATCGCCGTGCAGTTCATGCACGACGGCGTGAAGTTCGCGCTCCAGGGCTTCCCGCTCACGGTCTACGCGCCCTCCGAGGGCACCGGCTACGAGATCGGCGGCCTGAGCCTGATCGCCAACGCGCCCAACCGCGACGCCGCCATCCAGTTCATCGAGTGGGCCCTCACGCCCGAGGCGCAGGTGATCGCGGCGGAGCAGGGCGACTCGTTCCAGCTCCCCTCGAACGCCAGCACACCGGTGCCGGAGTCCTCCCCGAACCTCGACGACATCGACCTCATCGACTACGACTTCGAACGCTTCGGCTCCCCTGAGGTCCGTGACGCACTCGTCTCCCGCTGGACGAACGAGATCTTCCCGCTGCCGCGCTGAGCGCGGCGCGTGCACGGCCGGGCTCCCCGCGCGGGGGCCCGGCCGCGCCATGCCTCGTGCGGCGCCGCCGTCCGGGGCGGGCCCTGACATGAGCACGGAGCGGCCTTGAGCCTCCCCCCTCTCGCCGCGGCGCGCCGCGCCCACGCGCCGCGGTTCAGCGCCGCACTGCTGCCGGCCCTGCTGGCCCTCGCCGGGCTGCTGGCCCTGCCCCTGGGGCGGCCGGGTCGCGCGTTCCTGACGCGCGACCCCGACCTCTACGCCCTGGCCATCGGTGGCCCACTGGTCTGGCTGGTGCTGTTGGCGACGGCTGCCACGGTGATCGCCAGCCTGCTGCCCCTGGCGACCGCCCGCAGGGGAGACGTCGTGCTGGTGACCGCGGGCGCCGCGTTCGTCGGGGTCGTCGTCTGGCTGGGATCGACCGGGACGCCTTTCGGCACCGGCGCCCTGGTGGCGCTGCTCGGGCTGACGCTCGCCCTCGGCGCCGCTCTCAGCGAGTCCGGGCGCGTGCAGGGCGACCCGTTCATCGCCTCGAGCATCCTCTTCGTCTCGGCGTTCATCGTCCTCTTCATCCTCTACCCGCTCTACACGGTGCTTCGAGGCGCGGTCTGGGCGAACGGACGCTTCGACCTCTCGGCGTTCCTCGCCACGCTTCGGCACCCACTGTTCTTCGTCCTCGACAACCGGGTGACGCCGGTGAACGAGGCCTTGCTCGCGCTGCGCTGGGGAGCGGTCGGCGGCGGCCTCGGCCTCGTCTTGGCGCTCGTATCCCGCCTGCGCCCGGCGCGGGCCGCGCTCCTCGCCGTCGGGCTGGGCGGCGCCGGCTTCGTGCTCGGCGTGCTCGCCTACGGCAGTGGCGCGCTCGTCACCAGCCTGGCGGTCGTGCTCATCGTCGCGCCCCTGTGCACGCTGCTCGGACTCGCGTTCGCCCTGCTGGGGCAGCGCGCGACCTCCGGCCTGGTGCGCCGGTCCCTCGGCGTCATCAGCGTGCTGCCGATCATCACGCCGCCCTTCATCCTCGCGTTCGCCATGGTGTTCCTGCTGGGACGCCGCGGCCTGATCACCTACGAGGTGCTCGGGATGTCCTCGAGCTGGATATACGGCATCCCCGGAGTGGCGATCGCGCAGGTGCTGGCGTTCACGCCGGTGGCTTACCTGCTGCTGCGGGGGGCGATCGGGTCGCTCAACCCGGCGCTCGAGGAGGCCGCCCAGACCCTGGGGGCCAGGCCGGGCGTGACCCTGAGGACGATCACGTGGCCGCTCCTGCGGCCGGCGCTGGCCGCCTCGTTCCTGCTCTCGATGATCGAGTCGCTGGCCGACTTCGGCAACCCCGTCGTCCTCGGGGGCAACCGGCGCTTCCTCGCGAAGGAGGTCTACCTCTCCCTCACGGGCCGCTTCAACCCGCGGGAGGCCGCCGTCTACGGCGTGGCCCTCCTGGCGTTGGTGCTGCTCGCCTTCTTCCTGCAGCGCTGGTGGCTGGGTGGCTCCTCGTTCGTCACGGTCACCGGCAAGCCGACCGCCGGGGCGCTGGCGCGCCTGCCGCGCGGCCTCGAGACGCTCCTGGTCGCGCTGCTCGTCCTCTGGGCGGTGTTCGTGGCGGCGCTCTACGCCTCGATCGTCCTGGGATCGTTCACCCAGCTGTGGGGCGTGAACTACACCCTCACCCTGCAGCACTACCGCGACTTCATGAACGCCGGTTGGCCCGTCTTCCTGTACACGCTGAGGGTCGCTGCCATCAGCGCGGTGCCTGCCATGCTCCTGGGCATGCTGGTGGCGTTCCTGATCGCCAGGCAGAGCTTCTTCGGCCGGCGCCTCATCGAGTTCGGGTCGCTGCTGTCGTTCGCGACGCCCGGCACGGTCATGGGCGTGGCCTACATCTTCGCGTTCAACACGGGCCCGTGGCTCCTGACGTCGACGGCGACGATCATCGTCCTGGCGCTCGTGTTCCGCAACATGCCGGTGACGATCCGGTCGGCCGTCGCCGGGCTGTCGCAGGTCGACCCGAGCCTGGAGGAGGCGTCCACGATGCTGAGGGCGCGGTCCTGGACGACGTTGAGGCGCGTGCTGTTCCCGCTGCTCGTCAACGTGCTCGTCACCGGCCTGGTCTACGCGTTCGTCCGCGCCGTCACCGCGATCAGCCAGGTGATCTTCCTCGTCAGCCCCGGCAACCAGCTCGCCACGGTGCTGCTGCTGGGCTGGGTGGAGCAGGGTCAGCTGGGGCGGGCGGCCGCGATGGGGACGGTGCTGATATTCTCGATGCTGCTCGTGATCCTGCTGGTCCTCGCGCTCGCCCGAAGGTTAGGCTCCCGCATGGTGGAGATCACGCCGTGACGGCCCCCGACCGCACCGCGGAGCCGGGGCGCGCCTCGGCGAGCGTGAGCCTGCGCGGGCTCGTCAAGCGCTTCGGCCGCGACGTCCTGGCCGTGGACAGCGTCGACCTCGACGTCGACAGGGGCGAGCTCGTGACGCTCCTCGGGCCGTCCGGCTGCGGCAAGACGACGATCCTGCGCATGATCGCCGGGCTGGAGCGCCCGACGAGCGGCACGATCCTCCTCGACGACGACGACGTCACGCGCCTGCCCGCCTACCTGCGCGACGTGACGATGGTCTTCCAGAGCTACGCGCTCTTCCCGCACATGAGCGTCTACGAGAACGTGGCCTACGGCCTCAAGGTGGCGGGCAGGCCCGCGGACGAGACCAAGCGGCGCGTGCAGGTGGCCCTCGAGATGGTCGGCCTCGGGAGCCTCGGGGACCGCTCGACGAACGCGCTCTCCGGCGGCCAGCAGCAGCGGGTGGCGCTGGCCCGGGCTCTAGTCATCGAGCCGCGCGTGCTCCTGTTCGACGAGCCCCTGTCCAACCTCGACGCCAAGCTGCGTCGCCGCGTCCGGGACGACATCCGGGAGCTGCAGCAGCGGCTGGGCATCACGAGCGTCTACGTCACGCACGACCAGGAGGAGGCGCTCGCGATATCCGACCGCGTGGTCGTGATGCGCGACGGGCACATCGAGCAGCAGGGCACCCCCCACGAGCTCTACGCCCACCCGGCGACGCGGTTCGTGGCCGACTTCATCGGCTCCGCGAACTTCGTGCCGGGCACCTACGACGGCGAGGCCATCGAGGTGATGGGCTACCGCGTGCCGCACCGCCAGGACGCGCCTCACGGTCCCGTGACGGTCATGGTGCGCCCGGAGGCCATCGAGTTCGCCGGTGCCGGTGAGCCCGGCCTGAGCGCCTCGTACCGCCACGGCGCCTACCTTGGGCCGCACACCGAGTTCCGCTTCGACCTCGGCGAGCGCGAGCTCTTCGCCACGATCTCGGGCGGAGGCTTGTCGACTGCGCGGCCCGGCGACGAGGTCAGGCTGCGGTTCAAGCCCGCGGGCCTGTGGCTGCTGCCCCCGGCGTGACCGTGGACGCGGCGCTGCTAGAGCCGGGCGGGACCATCAGGGTGTTCGCCTGCGACGTCGACGGCTGCCTGGCCGCCGCTGGCCACGCCGACTACGACCTGGTGGCGCTCACGCGCCTGGCCGAGCTCAACCGCGCCTCCGAGCACGACGAGACGGTCCCGGCCCTCACGCTCCTGACGGGCCGTCCGCACGCCTACGTCGACGCCCTGTCGCAGGCGCTCGCCATCAGGCTGCCGATGTCGTTCGAGAACGGCGTCGGCCTCGCGACCCGGCGGCCGTACCGCTTCTGGCTGGACGCGCGGGCAGAGGCCGGCCTTCCGGCGCTACGGGGCTTCGCCGCCGCGGTGGAGGAGGCCCCGCACCTCATGCTGCAGCCGGGCAAGCTCGGGAGCCTCAGCGTCTTCCCGCGGCCCGCGGGCAGGGACGTGGCCGACCTGGCCGACGAGCTCGCGTCGCTGACCGTCCGCCTGGGGCTCGACCTGGTCATCGACCCCTCCACCGACTGCGTGAACGTGCTCGTGCCCGGCGTGGACAAAGCGAGCGGGTTCGCGGGCCTGTGCGAGGCGCTCGAGCTCGAGCCCGAGGAGGTGGCTGGCGTCGGCGACAGCGTCGGGGACGCGCCCTGGCTGGCCGCCTGCGGCGTGAGCTTCGCTCCTGCGAACGCGGTGCCCGACGTCAAGGCGGTCGTCACGAGCGTCTCCGCTCTGCCGGACGCTGCCGCGGTCGTGGAGGCCTACGAGGCCTTGGTCGCGGCGAACAGGCGGGCGGCGTAGCGGGCCGCCCGCGGCCCTCCTAGCCGGCTGGCTGGGACTGCCTCTCCAGGTACGCGGCGGTACGCAGGCGGTGGGCGCGGGCGGTCGCCTCGATCGCGGGCAGGTCGAGCTCGGTTCCCTTGAGCAGGGCGATCAGCGCCTCGTGCTCCTGGACGTCGTCGGCGGCTCGGTTGGGCACCAGGTGGAACGAGGTGGTCGCCAGCATGGTGTCCAGCTGGCTCCAGAAGACGCGGATGTTCTCGAGCAGCACGCCGTTGCCTGCCGCCTCGAAGATGTTGAAGTGGAACTCGCGGTTCAGCTCGATGAACCACGCCCACATCTCCTGCTGCAGCGCCGCCCTGAGCTTCTGGTTGATGGCCGGCAACGTCTTCGCCAGGCTCCGTCGCCGCTCGGCCGCGAGAGCCGTCGCGTAGCCCTCGAGCACGGCGAGGACGTTGATGACCTCGATCACCTCGTCGGTCGACACCCACGCCACGACGGCACCCACGTAGGGGGTGATGCTGACCAGCCGCTCGGCTTCGAGGCTCAGCAGGGCCTCGCGCACCGGCAGCACGCTCGTGCCGATCTCCTCGGCCACCTGGCTAGCGGTGATCCTCTGGCCCGGCAGGAGCCGCCTCTCGAGGATGCGGCGCTTGATGAAGTCGTACGCCAGGTCCTTCTTGGTGAGTTGCGCCATCTCGTACCCCCATAATCTTATACGATCGCCCTAGTCACGTTGGACGAGAGGAGCTGAGAGTGGAGCCGAGGCCCGCCCCTAGCACCGGCCGGTGGTACGAGGACTTCGAGGTCGGTGCAGTCTATCGCCACTGGCCAGGCCGCACCATCTCCGAGGCCGACAACACGTGGTTCACCCTGCTGACGATGAACACCCATCCCTTGCACTTCGACGCCGACTACGCGGCGGGCACCAGCTTCGCGCGGCCCTTGGTCAACAGCTGCCTAACGCTGGCGATCGTGGTCGGCATGTCGGTGCGCGACGTCAGCCAGGCGGCGATCGCGAACCTCGGCTTCGACAAGGTCGAGCTACCCCATCCGGTGTTCAACGGCGACACGCTCTACGCCAGCTCGACGGTGTTGGCGACGCGGCCGTCGCGGTCCGACCCGTCCCGGGGCATAGTCACCGTGCGAACGATCGGCGTCAACCAGGACGACATCCAGGTGTTGAGGCTCGAGCGGTCCGTGCTGGTGCCGCGGCGCGGGGGTGCCGAGGCGCCGCCTCCGTCCTCTGGTCAAGCCTGAGCCGGTTCGGCCCGCCTCGGCCGCGCACGAGCGTTGACACTGGAGATTGGAATCTTATATTTTCTCTTATAAGATTCAGCTTCACTGCCGTGCGTCGAGTCAGGGCCGAACCCCACATGGGCGCAGGTCCCTCCCTAGGCGCCCCGTAGTAGGCAGAAGGCGCCATCCGGCGGCTTCGGGAGGAGACACAGCGCATGGTTCGAGCAGCGAAGTCGATCGTAGGCGCCCTCGTCACGGCCTTGCTGGCCGGTGCACTGCTGAGCGCCACCGCGCTCGCCCAGGAACCCGTAAGAGGCGGTGTCCTTCGCGTCGCCATCACCGGTGACCCTCCCACGCTCGATCCGCACACCAGCACCGCAGTGCTCGTGCTCGAGGTCACCTCCCACATCGCGGAGGGCCTGTACGCCAGGGACGCCCAGGGCTTGGTCCAGCCGATGTTGGCAGCAGCGCTCCCGACGATCAGCGACGACGGCCTCACCTACACCATCCCGCTGCGCGAGGGGGTCGCCTTCCACAACGGCGAGACCCTCACCGCGTCCGACGTCGTCGCCTCGCTCGACCGCTGGCGACGCATCGGCTCGGGCCGTAACCTGCTGGGCTCCGCCGACATCGAAGCCGCGGACGACTCCACCGTGGTCATCCGGCTCGCAGCTCCCGCCGGGACGCTGACCTCCGTGCTCGGCTGGTCCGAGGGAGCCGCCTTCATCTACCCCGCGTCAC
>JBIQIQ010000057.1:0-13847 GCA_044507975.1 Deinococcaceae bacterium | reverse complement strand
CCGAGGCGCATACTGCCACCCGTGAAGGTGGCTACCTCCTCAGAGGGGCTGCCGCTCCGTACGCTGCTGCGCAGCGCCCTCCGCGGCTACTGCCCCAACTGCCTGCTCGGGAAGCACTTCGACGGGCTGCTGCGCCCGAAGCGGGCCTGCACGGTGTGCGGCATGCTGTTCGAGTACCAGGGCGAGACCTTCACCGCCACGTCCTTCATCCTCTACATGCTCATCTGCCTCGGCCTGGTGATTGAGGGCCTCGCGCTCGGCCTGGTCTTCGGCATCTTCCCCGGCTTCATCCCCGTCATGCTGGCGAGCGCGGCGGTGCTGTTCGTGATCCTCCATCGCCCGGTGCGCGGCCTGTGGGTCTGGTGCCTCTGGCGCATGGGGTTCCTGAAGTGAGCCCTAGAGCGGCCCGTGCTGGTGGTCGCTCAGCCCCGTGGGCGCCCCGGCGACGTCGAGGAGGACCTTGATGCACTCGTCCTCCTTGTCGCGGAAGATCTCGTAGCCCCGCGGCGCCTCCTCGAGGCTCATGCGGTGGGTGACCACGAAGGTCGGGTCGATGTCGCCGGCCTGGATCCTGGCCATGAGCGGGCGCAGGTAGCGGTGGACGTGGGTCTGGCCCATCTTCCAGCTCAGGCCCTTGTTGAAGGCCGCGCCCATGGGGAGCTTGTCCGCCAAGCCGCCGAAGACGCCCGCCACACTCAGCGTGCCTCCCTTGCGGCACGCCATGATCGCCTGCCTCAGGGCATGCGGCCTGTCGGTCTCGAGCTTGAGCTCCTGCTTGACCCTGTCGTAGAGCCCGACGGCGCCCATGCCATGGGCCTCCATGCCGACGGCCTCGACGCACACGTCGGGTCCGCGCCCCCCGCTCCGGTACTTGAGCTCGTCGAGGACGTCGTCGTCCTCGAGGTGGACGATCTCGGTGCGCCCGTCGGCCGCCGCCAGCGCGAGCCTCTCCGGCACCCTGTCGATGGCGATCACCCGGGCGGCGCCCAGCATCCAGGCGCTCTTGATCGCGAACTGCCCCACGGGCCCGGCGCCCCACACGGCGACGACCTCGCCGCCCTGCAGGTCGCAGCTCTCGACCGCCTGGTACCCGGTGGGGAAGACGTCGGCGAGGAACAAAGCCTGGTCGTCGCTCACGGACTCGCCGAGCTTCAGGGGCCCCACGTTGGCGAAAGGCACGCGCACGTACTCGGCCTGGCCGCCGGCGTAGCCGCCCATGATGTGCGAGTAGCCGTAGATGCCCGCCGGCGCCTGTCCGAACATGCCCTCGGCCAGGTTCACGCTCGGGTTGGTGTTGTCGCACAGCGACCACAGGTCGTTGCGGCAGTAGAAGCACTCGCCGCACGAGATGGGGAAGGGCACGACGACCCTGTCGCCGACCGCGAGGTTCGTGACGGCCGTGCCCAGCTCGACGACCTCGCCGACGAACTCGTGGCCCAGGATGTCGCCGCGCTTCATCATGGGGATCTTGCCGTCGAAGAGATGCAGGTCGGATCCGCAGATCGCAGCCTTCGTGACGCGCACGATGGCGTCGTGCGGGTTGAGGATCTCGGGGTCTGGGACCGACTCGACGCGCACGTCCCCGCGTCCGTACCAGCACAAGGCCCTCACGAGGCTTCCTCCTCTGCCTGCTTCGCCAGCGCTCGCTCGAGCCTGGCGGACTCGTCAGGGGTGGGGCGCCCCGGTCCAGTGGGCTGGCCTTCGATAGTCGCGACCTCGCCGGTCTCCACCTCCTGCTTGAAGCGCTTCAGGTCCTCCCTGACCTGCTGGCTGGGCTCCTCACCGAACAGGCGAGCGAACGTCTTGCCGACGACGCCCAGCGGAGGGTCGTAGCGCAGTTGGACCCGCACCTCGGTGCCTTGGCCGGCGGGCGCCGCTGAGAAGCCCACCCGGCCGTCGTTCGGGACGTCGGCGCCCTCATCGGAGCGCCAGGCGATGACCTCTCCGGGTACGTCCTCGACGATGACCGCGTCCCACGTCACCGTGGAGTCGGCCGGCCCCGCCGCCACCCAGCGCGAGCGGCGCTCGTCGAGGACCGTCACCGACTGTAGGTGCCGCATCAGCCGCGGCAGTTGAGGCAGGTCGCGCCAGCGCTCGTAGAGCTCCTGAGCGGGCCTGTCGATCGTCACGCTCTGCTTGACCTCGATGCTCATGGTCAAGGCTAGGGGCCGGGAGCGTGAGGCTGGCAGCGACAGAGATGAGAACGCACGTTCTGATACACTGTGTTTCAGAACGTGCGGCGTCGCTCCGCGTGGAAGCGCCGCGAAGGGAGCCGCGATGGCTGTCGCCGAAGTACCCCGCGCCGCGCCCGGAACGCTGCCCTCGCTGGACGAGCTGCTGCGCCTGGACGGCCAGACCGCTCTGGTGACGGGGGCCGGCGCCGGCATCGGCAGGGCCATCGCCTGGCGCCTGGCCGAGGCGGGGGCGGACCTCGTCCTCGTCGACCGCGACGAGGACGGCCTCGCGGCCTCCGCGCGTTCCATACAACCGTTCGAGCGCGACGTGATGCAGCGGGTCGCCGATCTCTCCGACAAGGCGGCTATCGACGCGCTGTGGGACGAGCTGGCTGCCGACCCTCCCGGCGTGCTCGTGAACAACGCCGGGGTCTACCCGGGAAGGGCGTTCGACCGCGTCGACGAGGCGCTATACGACCAGGTCTTAGCCGTCAACCTGGACGCCGTGTTCTGGATGTGCCAGCGCTTCGTCAGGGCGCGCGGCCGCGCGGGCGGCGTGGTCGTGAACATCGGCTCGATCGAGGCCCTGCTGCCCTTCAAGGACGAAATGGCCGCCTACAGCGTCACGAAGGCCGGCGTCATCGCGCTCACCCGCGCCCTCGCTCGCGAGCATGCTCGCCACGGCTTCCGCGTGAACGCGGTGGTGCCCGGCGGGATCGTCACGCAGGGCACGAAACAGGTGGCAAAGGAGGTGCTCCGCGGCCGCCTCGGCCTCGTCAAGGTCGGTTACGACTTCATGCAGCGGCTGCCGGCCGGTCGGATGGGCGAGCCCGACGAGGTCGCGCGCGTGGTCCTCTTCCTGGCCTCCGGGCTCGCGACGTACATGCACGGCGCGGTCGTGCCGGTAGACGGCGGGTTCCTCTCGACATGAGGCGAGCGGCCCTCCTCGCGCTCATCGTTCTGTTGGCCGTCGGTTCGCGCCCCGCCGCGTCTCAGGGCGCGGCCGCTGCGCTGGCAGACGTACCGGCCCTCATCGCCCAGGGCGACTTCGCGCCTGCGTACGAGAGGGCCGCGGGGTCGGATAGCGCCGCCGACCTCGTGCTGGCGGCGCGGGCGGCGGCGTACCAGGCCGTGTACCGGGAGGCCGACCCGGCCGCCAAGCAGGCGTGGCTCGAGCGCGCAGCCGCGGCAGCGTCGAGCGCCGTCGAGCTCGACCCGGGCTCGGCGGCCGCGTACATGGAGGTGGCGCGGGCCGAGGGGCTGCTGGCACAGTTCCGCGGCGTCCTGGCGAACCTCGACACCGCTCCGCGGCTGAGGAAGCTCTTCGACACCGTGCTGGAGCTCGAGCCGGAGGACCCGGACGCGCTGGCTGCCCTGGCGCAATGGCACCTCGAGCTCGCCGAGAGAGGCGTGGCCTGGCTCTACGGCGGCGACAGGCGCCAGGTCGATCCGCTGTTCGCCCGGGCGCTGGCCGCCGCTCCGGAACGGGTGAACCTGCGCGTCGAGTACGCGACCGCGCTGCGCCGTCTCGGCAGGCCGGAGGATGCCCGTGAGCAGCTCGAGGCCGCCCTGGCGCTGCCGGCACCGACCGCGGTGGACAGGTTCGAGCAGGACCGGGCGCGGCGGCTGCTCGAGGAGTGAGCCGCCGCGCCCGGGTCGAGGACGGTTAGGCGCCCACGTACTCGGCGAGGTGCTCGCCCGTAAGCGTGGAGCGAGAGGCGACCAGGTCGGCCGGCGTGCCCTCGAACACGACGCGCCCCCCGCCCAGACCAGCGCCGGGACCCAGGTCGATGATCCAGTCGGCGTGCGCCATCACGGCCTGGTGGTGCTCGATGACGATCACCGACTTGCCGGAGTCGACCAGCCGGTCGAGGAGGCCGAGCAGCTGCTCGACGTCGGCCAGGTGGAGCCCGGACGTGGGCTCGTCGAGGACGTACACGCCCCCCTGGCCGGCCATGGCGGTGGCCAGCTTCAACCGCTGGCGCTCGCCGCCGGAGAGCGTGGTCAGGGGCTGGCCGAGGGCGACGTAGCCCAGGCCGACGTCGACGAGCCGCCGCAGGACGGCGTGGGCGGCCGGGGTGCGGGCCTCGCCGGCGGCGAAGAACCTCTCGGCCTCGTCGACAGGCATCGCGAGCACTTCGCTGATGTCCTTGCCGCCGAGCTCGTGCCCCAAGACCTCGGCCTGGAAGCGCTTCCCCTCGCAGACCTCGCAGGTGGTGGCCACCCCGGCCATCATCGCGAGGTCCATGTACACGACGCCGGCGCCGTTGCAGTTGGGGCAGGCCCCCTCGGAGTTGGGGCTGAACAGGGCGGGCTTCACTCCGTTGGCCTTGGCGAACGCCTTGCGGATCGGGTCGAGCATCCCTGTGTAGGTGGCAGGGTTGCTGCGCCGTGAGCCCTTGATCGAGCCTTGGTCGACGGTGACTACGCCCTCGCGACCCGAGACCGAACCGTGGATGAGGGAGCTCTTCCCGGAGCCGGCGACGCCGGTGACGACCACCAGGACGCCCAGGGGGATGTCGACGTCGACGTCCTTGAGGTTGTTCGCGCTCGCCCCCCTCACCTCGAGGCTCCCACGCGGCGAACGCACCTTCGGCTTCAGCCGCGCGCGGTCGTCGAGGTGCCGGCCCGTCAGGGTGCCGCTGGCGCGCAGCCCCGCGACGGTGCCCGCGTAGACGACCTCGCCGCCTGCCGAGCCGGCCCCAGGTCCGATGTCAACCACGTGGTCGGCGACCGTGATGACCTCCGGCTTGTGCTCGACGACGAGCACGGTGTTGCCCTTGTCGCGCAGCCGGAGCAGCAGGTCGTTCATGCGCTGTACGTCGTGAGGGTGCAGGCCCACCGTCGGCTCGTCGAAGACGTACGTGACGTCGGTGAGGGCGGAGCCGAGGTGCCGGATCATCTTGGTGCGCTGCGCCTCGCCGCCGGAGAGCGTGCCGGCAGGCCGGTCGAGCGAGAGGTAGCCGAGGCCTATCTCGACGAACGCGTCGAGCACGTGAGCCAGCTTCTCGAGCAGCGGCGCCACCGACGGCTCCCTCAAGGACCGCACCCACTCGGCGAGGTCACTGACCTGCATCGCGCATGCGTCGGCGATGCTGATGCCCGCGACCTTCGACGAGCGCGCGACCTCGTTGAGCCTCGTGCCCCCGCAGTCCGGGCAGGCCACGAACGTCACGGCCCGCTCCACGAAGTCCCTGATGTGCGGCTGCAGGGCCTCGACGTCCTTCGAGAACATCGACTTGTGGAGACGCGGGATCAGGCCCTCGTAGGTGACGTTGATGCCGTCGACCTTGATCTTGGTCGGCTCGCGGTGGAGGAGGTCGTGGAGCTCGCCCTCCGTGTAGTCTCCCAGCGGCTTGTCGGGGTCGAAGTAGCCGGCGCCGCGGAAGATGCGCCCGTACCAGCCGTCCATGCTGTAGCCGGGGATGGTCAGCGCGCCTTCGTTGAGCGACTTGCTCGCGTCGTAGAGCTGGGTGAGGTCGATGTCGCTGACCCTGCCCAGCCCCTCGCAGCGCGGGCACATGCCGCCCGTGATGGTGAACTTGCGGCTCTCGGTGACCTTGCCGCCGCCACGCTCGACCGTGATGGCGCCGCCACCCGTGGCCGAGGCGACGTTGAAGGAGAACGCCTGCGCGGACCCGACGTGCGGCTGCCCGAGACGGCTGAAGAGGATGCGCAGCAGGGCGTTCGCGTCCGTGGCCGTCCCGACCGTCGAGCGCGCGTTGGCGCCCAGGCGCTCCTGGTCGACGATGATCGCGGTCGTAAGGCCCTCGAGCACGTCGACGTCGGGACGCGCCAGGCTCGGCATGAACCCCTGGACGAACGTCGAGTAGGTCTCGTTGATCATCCGCTGCGACTCGGCCGCGATCGTGTCGAACACCAGCGAGCTCTTCCCAGAGCCCGACACGCCGGTGAACACCGACAGCCGCCGCTTCGGGATCTCGAGGCTCACGTCCTTGAGGTTGTTCTCGCGGGCGCCCTGCACGCGGATCGTGTCGTGGCTGTCGGCGGGGTGGCGCACGGGGTCCTGCGTGTCCGTCCGGGTGGCGATGCTCATCGGGCCTCCAAGCGTCGGTCGGTCGAGGGCGGAGATCAGCTGCGACCTGTGATCCGCTCACAGGAGCCCGCGAGCATAACCCGGGGAGGCGGCCCAGCGCTCAGCCGACGGCCCTCCTCACGAGCTCCGCGATCCTCTTCTCCTCGGCCGGCCCCAGCTTCCTCAGCCCGAAGGAGGTGGGCCACATGTCGCCCTCATCGAGGTTCGCCCTGTCCTCGAAGGCCAGGGTCGCGTAGCGCGAGCCCCACTTCGCCGCCGCCTGGAAGAAGCAGACGACCTTGCCATCATCGTTGGCGTAGGCCGGCATGCCGTACATCGTCTTCGGCAGCAGATGGGGCGCCACCTCCGAGACGATCGCGTGGACCTTCTCGGCCATGACCCTGTCAGCCTCGGGCATCTCCGCGATCTTGGCCAGCAGGTCCTTCTCGCCCGCTGCCCGCTTGTCCTTCCCCTTGCCGCGCTTGCCCTCCGCCTTCAGCTCGGCGGCGCGCTCCTTGAGGGCTGCCTTCTCGGCGTCGCTGAGGCCCTTGTCGCTCTTGGCCATCGTCAGCGGACCTCGTTGATGCGGATCAGGTTGCCGGCGGGGTCGCGCACCGCTGCGTCACGGCGGCCGTACGGCTGGTCGGTCGGCTCCTGCACGATGTCGGCACCGCGCTCCGCCAGTCGCTCGAAGAGGCCATCGAGATCGTCCGTCGCCAGGTTGATGCCGGCGTACGTGCCCTTGGCCATCATGTCCGAGATGACGCGCCGCTCGTCGTCGGTGATGCCGGGGTCGGCCTCCGGCGGGTAGAGCACGATCGACGTGCCAGGCTGGCCGACCGGTCCGACCGTGATCCAGTGCATCCCCTCGTAGCCGACGTCGTTGCGGACCTCGAACCCGAGGACGTCGCGGTAGAAGGCCAGGGAAGCGTCCTTGTCGTCGTGCGGCAGCATCGCCTCGAAGATGGTGATGTTCATGCTCACGACTATAGGAGCGACTACGCCGCCTTCGCTTCTCGATTCCTGACCGGTCGCGTCACGCGCTTGGCCACGCACGGCGCCATGCCCTTCGTCGCGTCGCCGTGACGCTGCCGGTAGACGCTCGGCGGCATGCCGACGAGCTCGGTGAAGCGCGTGCTGAACGTGCCGAGCGACGAGCACCCGACCTCGAAGCAGACGTCGGTGACGCTCAGGTCGCCGCGCCGCAGCAGCGCCATGGCGCGCTCGACGCGGCGGGTCATCAGGTACGAGTACGGCGATTCGCCGTACGCCGCCTTGAACTCACGGCTGAGATGGCCCGCCGACATGCCGGCGCCACGCGCCAGCGCCTCGACGTTCAGAGGCTGCGCGTACTCCCGATCGATGCGGTCGCGAACCCGGCGCAGACGCACGAGGTCGCGCCGGCGGCGGTCCGCGTCTCCGGTGTCGGCCACGTTCGCGATGGTGGCACTTCCGAGGCCGGGGAGTCCAGAGGGTCGATGACGCCCGCTCTCCGCCCTGAGCTAGGCTGGTGAGGCGGCATGGAGCGCATGGAGACGATAGAGGCGGGCCCGGCGCCCACCGGCGGCGAGGTCATCCTCGCCCTCGACTACGGCGGCACAAAGCTCAGCGCCGCCGTGGTATCGCGGGCCGTGATCGGGGCCTCGGTGAGATCCGCCCCGCCAGCCCCCAACTCGCTGGCCGTCAGCAGGCACGTCAAGCCCGCTGGCGCAGACGGCGCCTACGACCGGCGGACGATGCTCGAGCTCGCCGCAGGGCTCCTGGCTGGGAGGCGGCCGGCGGCGATCGGCGTGTCGTTCGGCGGCCCGGTCGCGTTCGAGGAGGGGCGGGTCCGGTTGTCTCACCACGTTCCCGGGTGGGAGGAGCAGCCCCTGGCCGCCGACCTCGAGCGGGAGCTGGCCGCGCCCTGCGTCGTCGACAACGACGCCAACGTCGCCGCGATCGGGGAGCACCGCCTCGGGGCCGGGCGTAGGGCCGAGAGCCTCCTCTACCTCACCATCAGCACGGGCGTGGGCGGCGGCTGGGTCCTGAGCGGAGCGCCGTGGCGCGGCTCGGAGGGCATGGCCGGCGAGTTCGGGCACATCACCGTCGACCCGCTCGGCGAGCCGTGCGTGTGCGGCGGCCGTGGCTGTGTCGAGGGTCTGGCCGCCGGGCCGAACCTCGCGCAGCGTGCCCGGCTGGCCGCTCGCGAGCGCCCGGAGGAGGCGGCCGTCCTCCTCGGCCTGGTCGGAGGAGAGGCGGAGGCGATCGACGCGCGCCACGTCGCGGCAGCGGCCGCGGCGGGGGACCCGGTGGCCGCCGCGGCGTTGGACGCCTCCGCGACCGCCATCGGCATCGCCATCGGCAGTACCGCCAACCTCATGAACCCGCGGCGCTTCGTCCTCGGCGGCGGCGTCACGAAGTCGGGCGAGCGCTACTGGAGCACGCTGCGGCGCGTGGCCCGCGAGCACGCCATGCCCGAGGTGACCCTCGACATCGTCCCGGCCGCCCTGGGCGACGACGCGCCGCTCTGGGGCGCCGCCCTCCTGGCCGCCGATCGCCTGACCGCGGACGAGCGGGACGCGCCCGGGCGGAGAGAGGAGAGCGCCCGTGGCTGACCTGCTGGGCGACCTGGCCGCCCGCCGCCCCGACCTGGCGGCCTGCCTGCCGGACCTCGAGGGGGCGTTCGATGCTTTGAGCGCGACCTTCGCCGCCGGCGGCAAGCTTCTCGTGTGCGGCAACGGCGGCAGCGCCGCCGACGCGGGGCACATCGTCGGGGAGCTGATGAAGGGCTTCGCGCTGCCGCGGCGGGTGCCCGAGAGGGACAGGCAGCGCCTGCTCGAGGCCGACGAAGACGAAGGGGCCTACCTCGCCGAGACGCTGCAGGGCGCCCTCCCGGCCATCGCCCTCACGAGCCACGCGGCCCTGCTCACGGCGATCGCCAACGACGTCGCCTTCGACATGGTATTCGCCCAGCAGGTCTACGGTTACGGCGAACCCGGCGACGCACTGCTCGGGATCTCCACCTCCGGCGACGCGCTCGACGTGGTGAGGGCCATGCAGGTCGCGCGCGCGGTCGGCCTCAGGACCGTCGCCCTCACCGGCCCGGCCGGAGGGCGCCTGGCGGCGCTCGCCGACGTCGTCGTCCGCGCGCCGGGGGGCAGCGTCAGCGAGGTGCAGGAGGGTCACCTCGCTCTCTACCACTGCCTCTGCGCGCTGCTCGAGCAGGAGTTCTTCGGCGCTGGCTAGCCTGGACGTCAGCGGCTCCGGTCGCCGCTCTCGCTCCTCAGCACCGCCAGCAGCACGCGGAACAGGAGCGTCATCGCGATGAACAGGCCGATCCAGCCCAGGACCTCGTAGAGGCCGACGGCCAGCCAGGGGAGCTCGAAGCCCCCCTCGGCGCCCAGCAGCATCACCGACACGGCTCCCGTGCCGACGCTGAGGAGCGCGAGCACGAAGCGGTTGAGGAGGCGCTCGAGGAACCGCCGGTCGCCTTCGTCCGCGAGCACGCGCGTGCGGGTGGCGAGGCGGCCGTGCTCGGCCATCGCCGCGAGCCGGTCGAGGTGACGGGGCAGCCGCGCCATTACCGGACCCAGCTCGCTCCACTCCTGCTTCACGAAATCGGCGACCGAGGTCGGGGTGAGCCGACGGCGGAACTCCGCGCCGCCCAGCTCGGCCACCTTGTCGATCACCGGGTAGCCAGGGTGCAGCTGCTCGAGGGTGCCCATCAGCGTCGACAGCGCGCGGAACATCGCGCTGGTGGATGGCGGCAGGCGGAGCCCGAGGTCGAGGGTCAGGCGTAGCAGGTCGGTGAGCGCCTGGGCCGGGGGCAGGCCGGGCCCCAGGTAGGCGGCCATGTACCGGGCGAGGGCGCGCTCGACCTCGTCGAGGTCGTGGACCGCCAGGTCGACCGCTCCGATGGTGAGCATCGACTCGAGGAGCAGGGCGGGCTGCTCCTGGCGGAGCGCGAGGAGCATCTGGTAGACCGCGGCCCGCTCGAACGCGTCGAGCTTGCTGCTCAGGCCCAGGTCGATGAGGCCGAGCCTGCCGTCGGCCAGGACCAGCACGTTGCCGGGGTGCGGGTCGCCGTGGAACCGCTCCCCCTCCAGCATCGACGTCACCTGCGAGGTGCATAGCGCGTCGGCGAGCGCCTCGGAGCGCTGCGCGCCGCCGGTGCCGGCCAGCTGCGACAGCGGCGTGCCGCTGAGCCGCTCCATCACGATCAGGCCCGAGCGCGTTAGGTGGGCGTGGACCCGCGGCACGCGTATCAGCGGCTCGGCGCTGACCGCTGCTGCGACCTCGGCCACGTGCCGCGCCTCGATCTCGAAGTCGAGCTCGATGAGCAGGGCGTCGGCGAACTCCGCGGCGAGGGAGGCGACGCCGATCTGGCGCGCCTGCGGGAAGCGTCTCTCGGCGGTGCGGGCGAGCCAGCCCAGGATCGCGAGGTCCCTGTCGATGACGCGCTCGAGGCCCGGCCGCCTCACCTTGACGACGACGGGGGAGCCGTCCTTCAGCTCGGCAGCGTGGACCTGCGCGATCGACGCCGAGCCCAGGGGCCGCCAGTCTATGGAGGAGAAGACCTCGTCGAGGTCGGTGCCGAGCTGCTCCACGAGGTGGGCCTGGATCGCCTCGCGCGCGATCGGGGCAGCCGTCGACTGGAGCTTGGCCAGCTCCGCCAGCGCCGGGGGCGGCAGCAGGTCCGGCCTGGTGGCCAGGAGCTGTCCCAGCTTCACGAAGACCCCGCCCGCCTCCTCGAACGCCTGTCTGGCCCGTCTCGCGAGGTCGTGGGCGTCGAGCCGGGCTCCCCTGCCGCTGCCCCAGCCGACGAGTGGCGCCAATCCGTGCCGCGTCAGGATTCGGGAGACCCGTATCGCCCTGGCCAGGACCGCCGGCCGCAGGAGCAGGCCGCGCCGCGGGAGCGGGCCGTCCCGGTGGCTGGCTGAACCTCCGCGCCCGCCGGGGGCGTCGCCTCTGGTCCTACCCCGGCGGAAGAACAGCTCTAGGACGACGATCGCGCCCATCGTGCCGATGATCCGGAAAGGCAACGAGATGAGCTGCAGCTGCTGGTAGTTGATGCCCTCGACCTCGCTGACGTCGGAGACCATGAGGAGCACCGCGGTGGTGTCGCCTATGGCTATGCCGATGAGGGCGCACAGCAGCAGCCGGCCCCAGCCGAGCTCCCTTGCGTCGAGGAGCATCCTGCCCAGCCAGGCGGTTCCCACCACGACCGCCAGGCTGAACAGTATGTCGAGCATGGCTGGAAGCTATCACGGCCCCGCCGGGACCTCCGGGGCGCCCCCGCGCGGCGACCGCGGGGCGGTCCCCGCCCCGGCCTGCGCCGGCTCCCGAGCCAGGCGCGAGGGCCACCACACCCGCCTGCCGATGTCGTAGAAGAGGCCGGGGACGAGCAGCGAGCGCACGACGAAGGTGTCGAGCAGCACGCCGAACGCGACGATGAACGCGAGCTGCGCCATGAACATGATGGGGATCACCCCGAGGGCGGCGAAGGTGGCGGCGAGCACGACGCCGGCCGACGTTATGACGTTGCCAGTGAACTTCAGCCCCCGCAGGACGCCCTCGCGCGTGCCGTGCATCAGCGCCTCCTCGCGGACGCGGCTGGCGAGGAAGATGTTGTAGTCGATTCCCAGAGCGACGAGGAAGACGAACCCGAACAGGGGCACGCTCGGGTCGGCGCCGGGGAACTCGAAGAGGCCGTTGAAGACCAGCGCCGCCACGCCGAGCGTCGAGAGGTAGGAGACGACGGTCGTGGCGACCAGCAGCAGCGGGGCGACCACCGACCGCAGGAGCAGGATCAGCATGACCGTGATGGCGCCGAGGACGATGGGGATGATCTTGAAGATGTCGGCGCGGGCCGTGTCCCTCGTGTCGAGGTCGACAGCCGTGCCGCCCCCGACCAGCGCCGTCTCGTCGACCGCGCGCACGGCCTCCCGGAGGCGCCGCACCGTCGCGATGGCCTCGTCGCTGCCCTCGGCGTCCTCGAGGGTGGCCTCCACCTCCACCCAGTCGCGCCCGTCGAAGGCGAACAGCTGCGGCGCGGCGTCGGCCGGGGCCCGGCCGGGGAGCGGCGAAGATCCCTCCAAGGTGAGAGCGGCGCTCGACACCCCGGCCACCTGGGTCGCTGCTGCCACGAGCGCTTCGGCGCGGTCGGGCGAGCCCATGATGATCGTGGGCGTGCCTCCGCCGGCCACGAAGTAGCGCTCGCGGACCTCCTCGCCGGCGCGCGCCTCCGAGTAGCCGAGCACGAGGTCGCTCGCGGGGACGCCCGTGGCGCGGAGCTGCGGGGCGAAGGCGGCGGCGGCCACGAGCACGGCGAGCGTCCCGACCCACACGGCGCGGGGGCGGCGTGCGACGAGGCCGGCGACGCCGGACCAGAAGCCTCTCCCGGCGCGCTTGGCGGCGCCGGGGCGCGGGACGGAGGGGTAGAAGGCCCGGCGGCCGAACAGGGCGAGCATCGCCGGCAGGAAGGTGAGCGCCGAGAGCATCGCGAAGACGATGCCGGAGGCGGCCACCGGTCCGACGGCCTTGTTCGAGTTCAGGTCGGAGAAGAGCAGGCACAGCAGGCCGGCGATGACGGTGCCTCCGGAAGCCAGGACCGGCTCCACGGTGCCCCGCCACGCGGTCGCGAGCGCCTGCCGATGGTCTTCGACCTCCAGGAGCGCCTCCCGGTAGCGGGAGACGAGGAGCAGCGCGTAGTCGGTCGCGGCGCCGATGACGAGTATGAAGAGGATGCCCTGCGCCTGCGCGTCGATCGTGATCCAGCCGCCGTCGGCCATGTAGTACACGGCCACGATGGAGGCCCCGAGGGCCGCGATCGAGCTGGTCAGAACCACCAGCGGGAGCACGGGGCTGCGGTACACGACGACCAGGATGACGAGCACCGCGACGACCGCCACGACGAGCAGGAGCCCGTCGATGCCCGCGAACGCTCCGGCCAGGTCCGTGACGAGCCCGGCCGGGCCGGTGACGTAGACCTCCACGCCCGCCGGAGGGCCGTTCAAGGCTTCGCGGATGCCCCGCACCGCCTCGCGCGGGTCGCCCTCGAGAACGACGAACGCCTGCAGCGCGAGAGGGTCGCCAGCGGCGTTGAGGTCCTCCGACGGCAGCAGTGGCGACGCTCCCGAGACGAGGTCAGAGGCCGTGACCTCGGCGAACCGCGCCTGGAGGTCGGCCCGCGTCGGGGCGTCGATGCCGTCCGGTCCGTGGTACAGCACGATGGCTGGCGGGTTGCCGGCTTGCGCTGACGCCTCCTGTATCTCGCCGACCCGCGTCGACTCGGCGCTGGCGGGCAGGAAGCCCGCGCCGGAGCTCTCGATGACCTCGCCCAGGCGCCCGAAGTACGGTCCGCCGAAGCCCGCCACCGCCAGCCATACGAGGACGAGCAGGACGCTGCGCACCCTGGACCTCACTTCTGCCGCTCCCCGGCCGAACCGGCTCTTTCCCGAACCCCGGGCTCGGGTGGCCGCGCTACGTTCTCGATCGTGTTCATCGACGCCTTTCGTGACATGAGGACCTTGGTTGTCCAAGGTTTGTACAAAGTTTAGATGCGAGCCATTCGCCATGTCAAGGGTTGGTAGGGCTGACCCGGAAGGTCATGCCTCGCGCCGGGCCCGGAATTCAACTACACTTCGCGGAGCCAT
>JBIQIQ010000249.1:0-1883 GCA_044507975.1 Deinococcaceae bacterium | reverse complement strand
CGAGCGCACGGACCCCTCGATGTAGGCGGCCTCGTTGCGGACCGGCATGATCACGGTCACGCGGCGTTCCACGGGCCACCCCCCTGCCGCTCGACCCTGCTCGGGTCGACGTGGCTGATGACGGCCCTGAACTTGCCGTTGGGCCCGCGTGGGATGAGGTCGACCCGCCGCAGCTCGACGCGCACGTCGCCGAGACGCAGGCGGAGGCCATCCGCGATGGCCCGCTCGTGCTCGAGGTCGAAGCCTTCGTCGGGCACGACGTTCACGACCACGTCGCTCAGCGATTCCTGGACGACCTGCGCCTCGTGGACCGGCAGCCCGTAGAACACCGGGTTGACCCAGAACACCTTGCGCCCGTCGGGGGTGATGAGGTTGTCGATGGTCCTGCCCTCCAAGGCGGTGAGTCTAGGCATGTCGCGGCCGCACGCGCAGCGTCCCATGTCCCAAGCGACGGCTCCGCGGTCGCCGACCTCGTAGCGGATCAGGGGCATGGCGCGGTTGATGAGGCCCGTGCAGACGAGGCGCCCAGCCTCGCCGGGAGCGGCCGGCTCGTCCGATCCGTCCTTCAGGACCTCGACGAAGCCCGCCTCCGGCCATAGGTGAAGCACGCCGTGCTCGCACTCGCTGGCGCCTGCCACCGCCTCGGACATGCCGTAGCTCTCCCGCACGGGGCAGCCGAACGCTGCGCCGATGATCTCCCTCTGCATGGGGCTGAGCGGCTCGGCGTTGGTGACCGCGACCGCGAGCCTCGGCGCCGCCAAGCCGTCCTCCACGACGTAGCGCGCCAGCTCGGCGAGCGAGGACGAGTAGCCGTAAGCGTGCACGACCCCGTGGTCTGCCATCGCACGCAGGTAGGCGGGGGCGTTGGCGCGCTTGAGGTGCAGGTTGGACATGTACAGCTGCTTGCCGGCGGAGTTCCACACCCAGTAGGGCGGTCCGTCCTGCTCGGCGGGCACGACCTCCTGCCCGCCGATGATCGCCCAGGGGTCCTGTCGAGTCACGCCGTACCAACGCCGCCAGCGGGCCTCGTAGAGGGCGTACCAGCCCCGCATCGTGTCCTTGCTGCGCCACGTCGTGATGGGGGTGCCGGAAGTGCCGCTGGTATCCATGCGGAAGAGGGTCTTGGGGTCGACGTCGTCGCGCCGGAAGGACTCGGGCGCTCTCCGCAGCTCGGCCTTGGTCAGGACCGGCCACGATGCGAGGTCCTCGACGGGGGCATCGACCCCTTCGGCGCGCCGGCGGGACCACATCTCCCGGTAGTAGGGAACGTTCTCGGCGGCGTTGCGCAGCTGCTCCGCGAGCTGGGCGTCGGCGTAGGCCCGCCAGCGCTCCGCGTCCCAAGCCTCGCGCGCGTGCAGCTCGGCGACGAGCGACTCCGTCTCGGGGCCGTAGCGCCAGCTGGCCAGGTAGCTGCCGTAGACGGAGCTGGCGAGGCCGCGGATCGAAGCCGGTGCCCGGCGGTAGAGGGGCATGAGCAGTGACTTGAGGTTCATGCGCTGCCTCCCTGTCGGGCGACGTTGCTCAGGAGGCCCTTCCAGCGCGGCAGGGCGCGCGACCAGTCGAACGTCTCCGCCTTGCTGCGGGCGGCGCGGGAGAGGCGCTCCGCGAGCTCCGGATCGGCCAGCAGCCGCGCGATGGCTCCGGCCGCGTCGCCGGGCTGGACGAGCAGACCGTCGACGCGGTGGGCGACGAGGTAGGCGGCCCCGCCCCAGTCGACGCTGACGACGCAGAGGCCGGCCGCCATGGCCTCAGCCAGCCCGAAGGGCGCCTCGTCGACGTCGATGGCGTTGACGATGACGTCGTGCTCGGCGAGGAGCTCGGCCACGCTGGGCGGGCGCACCGGGCCGGCGACGTGCAGGGAGGCCTCCACGCCGTGGCGGCGA
>JBIQIQ010000056.1:0-13888 GCA_044507975.1 Deinococcaceae bacterium | reverse complement strand
GAGATCGTCGACTTCCTGAAGAACCCGCAGAAGTACACGCGCCTGGGGGGCACCTCGCCCAAGGGCGTGCTGCTGGTCGGTCAGCCCGGCACCGGCAAGACGCTGCTCGCCAAGGCCGTCGCCGGGGAGGCCGGGGTGCCCTTCTTCAGCATGAACGCCTCGGAGTTCGTCGAGATGATCGTCGGCGTCGGGGCGAGCCGGGTGCGTGACATGTTCGCCGAGGCCCGCAAGGCGGCGCCGGCGATCATCTTCATCGACGAGCTCGATGCCATCGGCAGGCGCCGCGGGCAGGCCGTGTTCTCCGGCGGCAACAGCGAGCAGGAGCAGACCCTCAACCAGATCCTCACCGAGATGGACGGCATGGGCACCCAGGAGGGCGTGATCGTCCTGGCGGCCACGAACATGCCCGAGGTGCTCGACCCCGCGCTCCTGCGGGCCGGCCGCTTCGATCGTCGCGTCACCGTCCAGCCCCCCGACCGCGTCGGGCGCGAGGCGATCCTCGAGGTGCACGTGCGCGACGTCCCGCTCGCGCCCGACGTCGACCTCAAGCAGATCGCCGCGATCACGCCCGGCCTCGTCGGGGCCGACCTGCGCAACCTCGTGAACGAGGCCGCGCTGCTGGCGGCCCGCCGGGAGCGCTCGGCGGTGCAGCAGGTCGACTTCTCCGACGCGCTCGAGAAGATCGTGCTCGGCCCCGAGCGCAAGCTGCTCCTCAAGCGCGAGGACCGCGAGCGCGTCGCCTACCACGAGGCTGGCCACGCGATCCTCGGCTTGGTCGTGCCGGGCGCCGACCCGGTGACGCGCGTGACGATCACGCCGCGCGGCCAGTCCCTGGGCGTCACGTACCAGCGACCGGAGGACGACCGCTACAACTACTCGGAGAGCTACCTGCGGGGGCGCATCGTCGGCGCGCTCGGCGGCCGCGCGGCGGAGGAGCTCGTGTACGGCGACCGCACCACCGGCGCCGAGAACGACCTGCAGCAGGTCACCCGCATGGCCTACGGCATGGTCACGAGGTGGGGGATGAGCGAGATCATCGGCCCCGTGGCCCTCGCCAGACCTGACAGCCAGTTCCTGGGCGGCGGCGACGGCCTCCCGCGCGACAAGCCGTACAGCGAGGCGACCGCCGAGGACATCGACAGGGCCGCGAGGCAGATCATCGAGGAGTGCTACCAGGAGGCGCTGAGGCTGCTGGCCGACCACCGGGAGGCTCTCGACCGCCTCGCCGCGGCCCTTATGGAGCACGAGACCCTCGACGAGAAGGAGGTCCTGGCGGCCACGGGCATCCCCCGCCAGGTGGAGCACAGGGACCTACCCCAGGTGCCGCCCGAGGGGGTCTAGGAGCCGTTGGGAGGCGTGATCGCCCTGAACGCTCCTCGTGGCGCGGGCGGGCTGTAATGGGCCCATGAACGCCACCGATGTCACGACCAAGCCCACCGTCCAGATCGAGTACTGCGTCCCTTGCGGCCATCTGCCGCGCGCGATGGACGTGCAGAGGAGCATCCTCGAGCGCTTCGGCGAGCGCGTGGAGGGCGTGAAGCTCAAGACGGGCGCGAACGGGGTGTTCGTCATCAGCGTCGGCGACGAGGTCGTCTACCGCAAGCCCGACGAGTTCGAGCTCGATGCCGTCCTCGCGGAGATCGAGCGGAGGGCCAGGGTGGCCTAGCCGGTCCACGAGGCACGACGGGTCGGCCGCGGACCACCAGATGGAGGCCCCAGCTCAGGCCGGCAGCCACCGGAAGCGCTCGGCCGCGGCTCGCTCGAGCGCCTCACGATGGCCCGGGTGCGCGACGTTGATCAGCGCCCTCGCCCTCTGCCTGAGGTTCTTCCCGTAGAGGTCGGCGACGCCGTGCTCGGTCACCACGTAGTGGACGTGGGCCCTCGTCGTCACGACGCCGGCTCCCACCTTGAGGGTGGGAACGATGCGCGTCTCGCCGCGGCTCGTGACAGACGGCAGAGCGATGATCGGCTTGCCTCCCTCGGAGAGCGAGGCGCCGCGGATGAAGTCCATCTGCCCGCCGACGCCCGAGTACATGTAGGTCCCGATCGAGTCGGCGCTGACCTGCCCCGTCAGGTCGATCTCGATGGCGCTGTTGATCGCCACGAAGCGCGGGTTGCGGCGGATGACGGCCGTGTCGTTCGTGTACGCGACGTCGAGGAGCACGACCTCGGGGTTGTCGTCGACGAAGTCGTAGAGCCGGCGCGTTCCCATGACGAACGTCGCGACGATCTTGCCGGGGTGGGTGCGCTTCCTGACGCCGGTGATCACGCCGCGCTCGACCAGGTCGACGACGCCGTCGGAGAACATCTCCGTGTGTATGCCCAGGTCTTGGTGGCCGTCGAGGGCCGCCAGCACCGCTGCGGCGATGCCGCCGATGCCGAGCTGCAGCGTCGAGCCGTCCTCGATCAGCGAGGCGACGTGCCGGCCGATGCCGCGCTCCAGCTCACCGATCGCCGGCGGGTGCACATCGGGCAGCTGGTCGTCGACCTCGACGGCCAGGTCGATGCGCGAGGAGTGGATGAGGCTGTCGCCGTGCGTGCGCGGCATGTTCGGGTTGACCTGCGCGACGACCGTCCGGGCCGACTGCACGGCGGCGCGGGTGGCGTCGACCGAGGTGCCGAGCGAGCAGTAGCCGTGCTTGTCGGGCGGCGACACGTGGATCAAGGCCACGTCCAACGGGATCCTCCCGCTGCGGAACAGCGTCGGGACCTCGCTGAGGAACACGGGCACGTAGTCGCCGTTGCCGCGGGCGACCGCCTCCCGCACGTTGGGGCCGACGAAGAGAGCGTTGACGCGGAAGCTCCTCTCCATCCCCTCCTCCGCGTAAGGCGCGGCGCCCTCCGTGTGGAGCTGGTACACGTCGACGCCCCTCAGCTCGAACGCGCGGGCGGCCAGGGCCGCGACGAGCCGCTGTGGCGCCGCGGCGACGCTGTGAACGAAGACGCTGTCGCCCGACCTGACGGCCCCGGCTGCCTCTGAGGCGGTGACGCTGCGCATGATGCCTAGTTCACCACATGCGGGGAGCCTTCCCTCCGGGAGGTCAGGGCGGCCGCGAACGCGTCGGCGACGCCTGGCAGGAGGATCACGAAGCGCACCTCCTCGAACGCGGCCCCGCCAGCGACGGCCTGCGCCAGCGCCTCGACCGCGACGGTCGCCGCCGCGGTGGCGGGGACGCCGAAGCTGCCGGTGCCGATCGCCGGCACGGCCAGCGTGCGGGCACCGAGCTGTGCCGCCAGCGCGAGCGCCGAGCGGTACGCCTGCGCGAGCACGTCGAGCTCCCCGTGCTCCCCGCCCTGCCACGGCGTCGCGACGGCGTGGACGACGTAGCGGGCGGGCAGGCGGAAGGCGGGCGTGAAGGCGGCCTCGCCGTAGCCGAGGCCCCTGAGCCCGCGCGCCGCCAGCGTCAGGTCCGGGCCGCCGCGCCGGTGGATGGCGCCGTCGACGCCCGTGTTGCCGAACATGTTCCGGTTGGTCGAGTTGACGATCACGTCGACCGCCTGGTCGGTGATGTCGCCGAGCATCACGAGGGCGCGCGTCGCGCCGGCCGGCCCTCTCAGCTCGCGCCGTGCGAGCGGCCGGGGAGCCGCACCTCCAGCCCTGCTCTGGCCGTGGACGGGCGCGGGCGGTGCCGCGGCGGCGAGCTTCTTGGCGTGGAGGTCCCGCTCCATGGCGAACTGCATGGCGCGCTTGGCGTCCGAGGCCCCGTACATCCGGTCGCGGGCGTGCTTCTCGGCATGGCGGGAAGTCAGGTCCATCTCGCGGCGCTCAGTCAGGCCCCTGAGCCTGCGGAGCTCGGTCTCCTCCGCCTTCCGCTCGTCGCCCGGCGGTAGGGCCGCGACCGCGGCCTGCAGCTCGACGAGGAGGGCGGTGGCGCCGGCGAGGTCGCCGAGGCGCGCGGCGTCGGCGAGCCTCAGCTTCGCCTCGGCGATCCGCGCCAGCGCGAGCTGGGCGGCGACGGTGCGGTCGATGGGCAGGCGCTCGTACTCCTCGGCCGCCACCGCGGGGACGCCGAGGGCCACCGCGAGCTCTTCCTCCTGCCCCGTGAGGAGGTCGTCCCAGCGCAGGGTGAGGACTGGCTCGGGCGCGCCGGCCCTCAGCGTCGCCGTGAGGACGATCTCGCGCTCGAGCCCGGCGACGAGGTCGGGCAGCCTCACGCCGGCGCCCTCGCGCGGCAGGCGGCCGGGCACGTAGGCTGCCAGGCTCATCCCGGAGGAAGGCTCGAGCCGCACGCGGCGGCCGCGCAGCGCGCTGAGCCCGGAGAGCTCGTGCTGGAACGCCTCCACCACCTGCGCCTCGCCCTCGATGAAGACGTAGTTGCCCTGTCCGGCGTCGGCCATGGCCCGCAACAGGGCCTCGTCGTAGGAGCGGCCGAAGCCCATGGCGGTCGTCGTGACGCCGTGGGCCGCCGCCTGCGCGACGTCGGCCGCGATGGTCCCCGCGTCACGGACGCCCACGTTCGCCAGGCCGTCGGAGAGCAGCACCACCCTGGCGCTGGCTCCCTCCACGGGGCACGCCATCGCCTGGCTGAGGCCCTCGGCCCAGCCCGTGTAGAGGGCGGTGCTGCCGCCGCTCTCGATGGCCCTGACGGCGGACAGCAAGGCGCCCCGCGACGTGCCCGCCAGGGAGAGCGGGGCGACGACGCGGACGGCGTCGTCGTAGGCGACCACCCCGACCCGATCGTCGGGCAGCAGCATCTCGATCGCAGCGCCGGCGGCGGCCTTGGCGGCCTCGAGCGGCGCTCCGCTCATCGAGCCGGAGCGGTCGAGCACCAGCACCAAGGCGAGGGGTGGCCGGTCGACGCTCACCTCAGGGAGGTCAACCCCCAGCGCTACGAGCAGGTCCTGGCGGCCGCCTTCCACCGGGTAGGCGGGCTTGAGGGTGGAGACGGCCAGGCGGGGCCGAGGTGGCGAGAACGGGGTCTGACTGGTCATGGGTCCTCCTTCGGCGCGGGTACTGTCCGGGCCGGAACGGGCGTGAGCGCGTGGAACGCGGGTAGGCGGTGGCGGGCGGCGGGCCTAGAGGGGGCTCATGGCTTCCCCCGCTGCTTCTGCTCCAGGTGGAGGAGCGTGACCTTGAGGAGCTGCACGAGCTCGGCGTCGCCGAGCCGCGTATCGGGGAGCTTGAAGTCGCTCCGGACCATGAGCTCGAGACCGTCGAGCACCTCGAGCCGCGTCCAGGCGCTCTCGTGGAAGGGGCCGGCGTAGGGGGCGGGGGCCGCCGGGGTGCGTTCGAGACGACGCGGCGCCGGGCCGCTCGGCGCGGCGGGAGGCGCGGAGGGCAAGCCGACCACGAGCGCGCTCGCGGTGCTGCTCTCGAGACCTGCGCGCTCGCGCACGCGCCTCAGGAACTCGGCCCTGTCGCTCGCCGCTCCCTGCTCAGGGACCAGCTCGACGCGCAGGCGCCCTGACAGCAGCTCCTCGAGTTCGCCTTCGCTCCGGCCCGCCAAGACCCTGCCGACCACGGCGCTGGAGAAGCCCTCGGCCAGCAGCCGGCGCAAAGCCATCAGCTGCAGCAGGTGGCGGTAGAGGTAGCGGGCCTCGCGCCCCTCCTTGAGGGGCTCGTCGAGGAGGCCCTGGGTCGTGTAGTGGCGCACCAGGCGCTGGTTGACGGCGTCGGCGGCGCGCCCGGCAGCCTCCTTGGGGAGGACCGAGGGCAGCAGCCGGTTGGCGTGCTCGACGAGGTCGTCGAGCGGCCAGGCGCCCTCGCGAAGGCTGAACAGCTCGGCGCTCATCGCCTCGATGCTAAGTGTTACAAGTTCCATTGTCAATGACAGCACCAGCCGTCAATCGTTACGCTTCGCAGCCTTCTCACGGGCCGGTAATCAACCCCCCTGCCGCTACGGGCACAGTGAGGGCCTGACCGAGGAGGTTCGCCATGCAGTTGAACGAACTCAAGGACGTGCTCGCCCACGAGATCAAGGACCTGTACAGCGCCGAGAGGATGCTGGTGAAGGCCATGCCCAAGATGGCCAAGGCCGCTACCAGCGACCGGCTCCGGATGGCGTTCGAGGAGCACCTCGAGATCACCAAGGAGCAGGTGCGCCGGCTCGAGGAGGTCGGCAAGGCCCTGGGCATCGGCATCAACGGCCACAAGTGCGAGGGCATGGAAGGCCTGATCGCCGAGGGCGACGGCCTGATCAAGGAGAACGAGCCCAGCGAGGCCCTCGACGTGGCCCTCATCGGCGCCGCGCAGCGCATCGAGCACTACGAGATCGCCGCGTACGGCACTGCGGTGGCCCTGGCCAAGGAGCTCGGCCACGACGACGCCGCGAGCACGCTGCAGATGACGCTCGACGAGGAGGGCGAGGCCGACAAGAAGCTCACCCAGATCGCCGAGGGCGGCGTGAACGAGCGGGCGGCTGCCTGAGCGTCGGCTGAACCCAAGCCTCTCCCGAAGCTGTCGCGACCCCGGCCCTGAGGGCCGGGGTCGCCGTGTCATGGCCGCCGCAGCGACCCAGCCTTACAGCCCCGAAATGTCACCGCGCGCACCGCGCTTACCGACCTGTCTACCTATAATATTCAGGTGCCTTAAAGAGGGGCATAGAAGGGTCTACGGTTATGACACAGACCGCAACGCAGATCGACTGGACAGAACTGACCACAGCGCTATCCCAGCCCTTCGACGAGAGCGAGATCAAGTACCGCGCCGGGGCCATAAGCAAGGACAAGACCCGCGCCCAGGCGCTGCCTTACGCCGACCCACGCGTCTACGAAGACAGGCTCAACGCGCTCGTGCCAGGAGGCTGGGAAGTCGAGTTCGAGCCGTGGGGCGACACCCGCATCATCTGTCGCCTCACCATCCACGGGGTCACCCGCAGCAGCACCGGCGAGAGCGGCGACGGGCCCGAGGCCGTCGCGGGCACGGCCGCCGAAGCCCAAGCCTTCAAGCGCGCCTGCGCCAAGTTCGGTCTCGGCCGCTACCTCTACTCGCTCGATGCGAAGTGGGTGGACTACGACGCCGGCAAGCGTCAGCTGATCCTCGACCCCACCCCGCCCCGCTCGCCGGCGCCTCAGCGCTCCGCGGTGGCCAGGGTGGACGAGCGGCCCCAGTCGCGCGCGCCGCGCACGACCAAGGGCCCCCAGCGGGTCGACCGCGACATGATGCTGCAGGCCCTGGAGCAGCAGCTCGGCCTGCAGCGGGCCACGGTCGTCGGCGGCGCCGAGGGCGGCATCGGCCCCCAGCGCGCCGGCGGCATGCACAAGGCGCTCCTCAGCTGCGGCGTCAACCGCCGCCGTCACGAGGCGTTCGCCAGCGAGGTCGTCGGCAGGCGCGTGGAGGACCTCGCCGACCTGACCGACGCCGAGGCGCGCCGCGTCTGGGCCGAGGCGCAGGCGCAGGCCGAAGGCGACGCCACGCCCGCCGCCGCCTGAACCAGGGGCCAAGGCACATCCCACAAGGCGGACCCCGGCAGCGCTGCCGGGGTCCGTTCGCTTTCGGGACCGCCGTGTGTATCCTCAGCGCATGACCCGCACCCGGTACCTGCTGCTGGCGGCCGCGTTGCTCACCCTCGCGCTCTCGGCGTGCATCCCGGTCAGCGTCCCGGGGCTGAGGCACATCGATGGCCAGAGCTGGTCGGCCGGCTTCGACGTCGACGTGCAGGCCGGCCCGACCTCGGTGCGGCTGCCGGTACGGGTCACCATGACGTTCAGGCAGCAGCTGACCGACGTGTCGGCGGACGCCACGATCGAGTACGACGCCGGCATCTTCCGGCTGCAGACCGGGCGCCTGGCGCAGCTCTCCGGCAGCCTGGGCTTCGACGACAGCCTGCGGCTCGACAGCAGCTCCCGCGCCCTCACGTTCGACGGGCGCTTCGCGGGCGACAGGCTGATCGGCACCGTCGCGATTGCCGGCGTGGTGCCCGTGGCCGACGTCGTCTTCACGCGCACGCGCTGAGGCGGCACGCGGCGCGGCCGCTCAGGCGGCCATGGCGCGCCCCGCCAGCCACCCGGTGGTCCAGGCGCTCTGGAGGTTGTAGCCCCCGGTGATCCCGTCGACGTCGAGGACCTCGCCCGCCAGGTAGAGGCCGGGGCGGACGCGGCTCTGCATGGTCGTGAAGTCGACCTCGGACAGCCTCACGCCGCCGCAGGTGACGAACTCCTCCTTGAACACGCCCTTGCCCGTCACCTCGTAGCGGCCGGCGTGCACCTCGCGGGCCAGCGCCGCCAGCTGGACCTTGGAGGCGTCGGCCCAGCGGGCGCCCTCCCCCACGCCGGCGGCGGTCGCCAGCGCGCGCCAGAGCCGCTGCGGGAGCTCGAACGGTCCCGAGGCGAGCACGGTGCGGCGGGCGCCCTGCCGCTTGGCGTCCTGCAGGGCCGCGACCACCTCGGCCTGACTGAGGTCGGGTCGCCAGTCGACCGTGAGTCCCAGCTTGTAGCCGCGCTCGTGCAGCAGCCGCGCGCCCCACGCCGACGCCTTCAGCACCGCCGGTCCGGAGAGGCCCCAGTGCGTGACGAGCAGAGGCCCCTCGTGAGCCTCCTTCGCGCCGTCCAGGCGCAGGCGCGCCGCGGGGACGGAGACTCCGGCCAGGCCGCTCAGGCGCGGATCGCTCAGCTCGAACGTGAACAGGGACGGCACGGGCGGCTCGACGGCGTGGCCCAGCGCCGCGGCCCATCGGTAGCCCGCCGGAGCGCCGCCCGTGGCCAGGAGGACGCGGTCCGCCGTCAGCACGCTCCCGTCCTTCACGCGGACCGCGAACCCCGCACCCTCGGCCTCGACAGCCACGGCAGGCGACCGTGTGCGCACCTCCACCCCGGCGGCGCGCGCCGCGCCCACGAGGCAGGAGATCACCGTCTCGGCGTCGTCGGTGACGGGGAACATGCGGCCGTCGGGCTCGGTCTTCAGCCGCACGCCGCGCTGCTCGAACCAGGCCACCGTCTCGCGCGGCCCGAAGCGCGTGAAGGGGCCGCGCAGAGCCCTCGCGCCGCGCGGGTAGCCGCCCACGAGCAGCGCAGGGTCCGGCTGGTCGTGCGTGACGTTGCAGCGGCCGCCGCCGGAGATCCGCACCTTCGACAGCACCGAGGCGGCCCCTTCGAGCACGACGACGGCGGTGTCCGGGCTCGCCTCCTTACACGCGATGGCGGCGAAGAAGCCGGCGGCGCCACCGCCGACGATCACCACGCGCTCGCTCCTCCCGGCCATCCGGCCATGCTAACTAGCGCGGCTACGTCGGGACCGGCTCCTCGGTCTCCCCTTGCATCAGGCCGACGACGGTGCCGTCGGCGGCGACGCGCACGCGCTTGGCCGCCGGCTCCCGCGGCAGGGCCGGCATCGTCACGATGTCCCCCATGAGCGCGACGACGAAGCCCGCACCCGCCGAAGGCCTCAGCTCCTGCACGTTCAGCGTGAACCCGCGGGCCAGTCCGCCGCCCTTGGGGTCGTGGCTGAAGGAGAGGTGCGTCTTGGCGATGCACACGGGCAGATGGTCCTGACCGGCGGCTCGCAACGTCGCGAGGTCTTCCCACGCCGCGGCGCTGAGGAACACCGCGCCGGCGCCGTACATCTTCGTGGCGACGGACGTCAGCTTCACCTCGAGGTCGTCGTGCTCCTCGTAGAGGTAGGTCGGCCGCGCCGGTGCGTCCTCGGTCGCGTCGAGGAGCTCCACGAGCCTATCGGCCAGCGCCTCTCCCCCCTCCCCGCCGTCGACGAACGAGGTGACGCGCGCCGCCGCCGCCCCGAGGGCCTCGACGTGGGCCTCCACCTCTCGCAGGTCGCCCTCCTCGTCCCCGGAGAACACGTTGAGGGCCACGAGCACGGGCAGACCGAAGGTGCGCACGTTGGCGAACTGCCTGTCCAGGTGCTCGAGTCCGAGCGACAGGTCGCCGCCCCCGTGAGACCTCAGCGCCTGGACGGTGGCGACGAGCACGACCGCCCGCGGCCACAGGCCGGCCTGGCGGCACTTGATGTCCAGGAACTTCTCGCCGCCGAGCTCGAAGCCGAAGCCGGCCTCGGTGATCACGACGTCGGCGTGCCGCAGCGCCAGCTTGGTGGCCACGACGCTCGAGCAGCCGTGCGCGATGTTGCCGAACGGACCCATGTGAACGAACGTCGGGGTGCCCTCGCGCGTCTGCACGAGGTTCGGCTTGAGGGCGTCCTGCAGCAGCGCCACCATCGCCTCGACCGCCCCGAGGTCCTGAGCCGTGACGGCGCTCCCGTCGGCGCGCGTGCCCACGACGATCCGAGCTAGCCTCGCACGCAGGTCGTCGAGCGAACCGGCCAGGGCCATCACGGCCATGATCTCGCTGGCGGCCGTGATGTCGAAGCGCGTGGCGCGCTGGCCCTTCTTGCCGGAGGCTACGACCACGTCGCGCAGGGCGCGGTCGTTGACGTCGAGGGCCCGCGACCAGGTCACGCGCTCCGGCGTCAGACCGGACGCTCCGCCGAAGTGGATGTCGTTGTCGATCAGCGCGGCCAGGAGGTTGTGGGCTGCCGTGATCGCGTGGAGGTCGCCGGTGAAGTGCAGGTTGACGTCGTTGGCCGGCTCGACCTGGGCCTTCCCGCCTCCGGTGCCGCCGCCCTTGATCCCGAACACCGGGCCGAGCGAGGGCTCGCGCAGGCACAGCGCCACCCGGACCCCGAGGCGCCGCAGGCCGTCGGCGAGGCCGACGCTCACGGTCGTCTTCCCCTCGCCGCCCTTCGTCGGCGTGATGGCGCTGACCAGCACGAGCCGACCCTCGCCGGCGTCGGCCGCGTCGCCGCCCAACTCGACCTTCGCCTTGGAGCGGCCGAGCGGCAGCAGGGAGCCAGGGTCGAGACCGATGTCGCGGGCTACGTCTTCTATGGGTCGCAGCGTTTGAGCCATGGTCCTGCGAGGATAGGCGCTGCCGGCCAGCAGCGCGAGGAACGTAAGTCCCTGCCGTGCCCGCGCGCCGTCGACGCGCAGGCGACGTGCTGAATAAACCCCTAGGGGTATACTGACCACATGTCCACACGCGAGATCACAGCCGAGAACCTCGACTCGACCATCACCGACAACGACATCGTCTTCCTCGACTTCTGGGCTTCCTGGTGCGGCCCTTGCCGTATGTTTGCCCCCGTCTTCGAGAAGGCGGCCGAGGCCCATCCGGACATCGTGTTCGGCAAGATCGACACCGAGGCGCAGCAGGAGCTGGCGGCGGCCTTCGACATCCGGTCGATCCCCACGCTCATGGCGTTCCGGGAGAACGTCCTCGTCTTCGCCCAGCCCGGGGCTCTGATGGGCCCGCAGTTCGAGCAGCTGATCAAGGCCGTGCGCGACCTCGACATGGAGGACGTCCACAGGCAGGTCGCCGAGCAGGAGAAGGAAGCCGAGGCCGCACGAGCGGCCGGTGCATGACCGACGGCGCCGACCGCATGGGCCCGAGCGTCGAAGCCGAGGCCCGGCGCAGCGTCCTGAACCGCCTCCGCCGCGCGCAGGGGCAGCTCGCCGCCGTGATCCGAGCGGTCGAGGAGGGGAAGCCGTGCCGCGACGTCGTCACGCAGCTCGCAGCGACGTCGAAGGCCCTCGACAGGGCAGGCGTCTCGCTCATCAGCAGCGCCATGCAGGAATGCCTGACAGAGCCCGGCGGCACCGAGGGATCCGACCTCACGCCGAGCGACTTCGAGAAGCTGCTGATGATGTTCGCCTGACGCCTGGCGCGGCGACATCGCGGTAAGACCGAAGCATGCCACCCCCTGCCGACATGCCGCCCGCGGCTCTGGACGCATCGCGTGACCCCGACCACGAGCGCCGCGTGTCGTTCCGGGCCGCTCGGCGGCGGAGGTTCCGACCCCCTCTGTCGAGCGAGGCTGGGAACTGGCTCCTCCTGACGGCCGGAGCGCTGGTCGGCGCCCTCGGGTTCGTCCTCTTCCTGGCGCCCGGCAACGTGGCGCCGGGCGGCGTCATGGGCTTGACCCTCGTGGTCAGCCGCTACCTCCCCATCGGCGTCCCCGAAGGCACTCTGCTCCTGCTCCTCAACGTGCCCCTGCTCTACCTCGGCTACCGCAGGCTCGGCGGCGGCGCTTTCGTCGTCCGCACCGTGTACGTCGTGCTCCTCATGGGCGTCGCCATCGACCTGCTCCCCGCGGTCCTGCCCGTGCAAGGGATCAGCGACGACCCGCTCCTGAACGCGATCTACGGCGGCGCGATGACGGGCGCCGCGAGCGCCTTCGCCATCCGCGGCTACGGCAACATCGGCGGCACCGGGATCCTCGCCCGCGTGTTCCAGAAGGGCTCCGGCATGCCGATCGGGCAGATCTACCTGCTCATCGACGGCTCCATAGTCCTCCTGCTGGGGTTCGCGTTCGGCTGGGAGCGCGCGCTCTACTCGCTCGTCGCCCTGTTCCTGATGGGCCTGGTCACCGACTACGGCGTCGAGGGCCCGTCCGTCGTCCGCACCGTCTTCATCGTCACCGACCACCCTCGCGACGTGTCGCTGGCGCTGCAGATGCGCCTCAACACCGGCGTGACCGCCTGGAAGGGCGAGGGGATGTACGAGGGCGGCGAGCGCAACGTCCTGTTCTGCACGGTGAACCGCTCGGAGGAGCGCGAGCTGCTGCGGCTCGTGCGCGAGGTGGACGAGAACGCCTTCGTCGTCATCGGCCAGGGCCAGACGGCGTCGGGCGGGACCCTGGGGAAGAGCGACCGCGTCGGTTGAGCGCGGCCGCCGGAGCGGCGGCCGCCGGAGCAGCGTCCGCGCTGCCGTGGGCTCAGGCGGCCGCGACCACGCGGCTCACGATCCAGGCGTGCATGCCGACCTGACGCACGCGCTCGAAGCCGAGGGACTCGAAGAGCTCGACCGTGGCGCTGTAGAGGAAGCGCCCGTGCGCCTCGCGGCCGGCCGTCACCTCGGGAATCGCCTCGACGAGCCCGCCGCCGCGTACGGCGATCTGCTCGAGGGCGCCCTCCAGGGCGATGCGCGCGATGCCCTGACCGCGGTGCTTCGGGTCGACGTAGAAGCAGGTGATGCGCCAGTCCGGCAGCGGCGGCGCGTCGGCCTCGTACCTCTTCCTGTGCTTGATGCTCGGCAGCTCCTCGGGGCTGCCGTACTGGCACCACCCCTGCACCCGGCCGTCTCCGTCGTAGACCAGAGCGGCGTGCGCCCGGTCGGTACGCACCCTCTCCTCCTTGACGGCGCGGTGGTCGATGCCGCGCTGGCCGCGCTCCGGATGCCAGCCGATGCACCAGCAGCCGCCGAAGATGCCGTTGTTGCGCTCGACCAGCTCGGCGAACCCGTCCCAGGTCGAGGCGTCCAGCGGACGCACAAGGTAGCCGCTCGCCATGCCGTTCCCTCCTGCCGCCCTTGAACCGGTAGAGCTTACAGGAACGGCGGAGCGCGGCGCGGCGGGCGCTCCACCTCAGGGCGCCCCGCGCGGCGCGCGCAGCTCCGTCCGCCTGAGCGTCATGGCGTTCACGGCGACGATCACCGTCGAGAGGCTCATGAGCAGGGCGCCGACGGCGGGTGACAGCAGCACGCCGGCCCAGGCCAGCACGCCCGCCGCCAAGGGGATGGCCACCGCGTTGTAGCCCGTCGCCAAGAAGAGGTTCTGCACCATCTTCGCGTAGGTCGCCCGCGAGAGCCGGAGCGCGGCGATCACGTCGAGCGGGTCGTCCTCGACGAGGATGAGGTCGGCCGACTCGATGGCCACGTTGGTCCCGGCGCCGATCGCGATGCCCAGGTCGGCCTCGAGCAGGGCGGGGGCGTCGTTGATGCCGTCGCCGACGAACGCCGTGGGCCCTTCCCGCTTGAGGTCACGCACCAGGCCCGCCTTCTCCTGCGGCAGCACGCGGGCGTAGTAGCGGTCGATGCCCAGCTCCGCAGCCACGGTCCTGGCTACGGCCTCGGAGTCGCCGGTGATCATCACCGTGCGCACGCCCGCCCGGCGCAGCTCGGCGATAGTGGTCCTGGCGCTCGGCCTCACGCGGTCCGCCAG
>JBIQIQ010000055.1:0-13912 GCA_044507975.1 Deinococcaceae bacterium | reverse complement strand
GGCGAGGGCGTGCAGCAGGCGCTCCTCAAGATCATCGAGGGCACCGTCACGCACGTGCCGCCCCAGGGCGGTCGCAAGCACCCGCACCAGGAGCTCATCGACGTCGACACCGCCGACATCCTCTTCATCTGCGGCGGCGCGTTCGAGGGCCTCGCGGACATCATGGGCCGGCGGCTCGACGTCTCGCGCGTCGGCTTCCAGGCGGCCTCCGAGACCGAGCTCGAGGTCGACGATGCCGAGGTCCTGCCAGAGGACCTGATGAGCTTCGGTCTGATCCCCGAGCTGATAGGTAGGCTGCCGGTCGTCGTCCGGCTGCACGAGCTCTCGCTGGACGCCCTGGTCGACGTCCTCACCAGGCCGCGCAACGCCCTGGTCAAGCAGTACCAGGAGCTGTTCGCGTTCGACGGCGTCGAGCTCGGCTTCGAGGACGAGGCGCTGGTCGAGATCGCTCGGCGGGCGCAGGCGCGCAAGACGGGCGCCCGTGCGCTGAGGAGCGTCATGGAGCGCGTCCTCGCCCCCCTGATGTTCGAGGTGCCCGGCAGCGACATCACCCGCATCACGGTGCGGGCGGCCGATCTCGACGACCCGCAGGCCATCCTGGCGCAGGCCGCGCGGGTGCGCAGCGCCTAGGCGGCAACCGCCCGGCAGCGCGCGACGACCGCGGCGAACCGTGCTGCCGCCTCCCTCACCTCGCTGGCAGTGGTGCCGTAGCCCAGGCTGAAGCGCACGCTGGCCTTCGCCTCACGCTCCGCGAGCCCGAGCGCCAGCAGCACGTGGCTGGGCTCGAGGCTGCCCGCCGCGCAGGCCGACCCCGCGCTCACCTCGACGCCGGCGTCGTCGAGGGCCATCAGCAGCGTCTCGCCGTCGACGCCATCCACGGCGACGTTGACGTGCTTGACGCTCCGGGGAGCCTCGGCGCCGTTGACGCGCACGCCGGCGACGCTGGACAGCAGCCCTTCGAGCTCGGCTCGCAACGCGGCCAGGCGCTCCTTGTGCTCCGCCCGCCGCGACTCGGCGAGCTGCACGGCGACGCCCATGCCGACGATCGCCGCCACGGCGTGCGTGCCCGGGCGCATCCCTCGCTCCTGCGACCCGCCGTCGAGGAGCGGCGCGACCTCGAGCCCGGGGGCGAGCGCCAGGGCTCCGACCCCCTTCGGGCCTCCCACCTTGTGCGCCGACAGCGCTACCGCGCTCGCCCCGAGCGCCGACAGCGACACGTCCTCCAGCCCGAGACCCTGCACGGCGTCGCAGAAGAACAGCGCGCCCGCCTCGTCGGCAGCCGACGCGGCGCCGGCGGCGTCGAGCAGCACCCCGGTCTCGTTGTTGACCAGCATCAGCGCCACCAGGGCGGCGTCGCCCGACCGCGCCAACGCGGCCCTGACCTCGTCGGCGCCGATCGCTCCCCCGGGCCCGTGGTCGACGTGCTCGACGCGCCGTCCCTCCGCCCGCAGGCTCGCGGCGCACCTCACGACCGCGGCGTGCTCGAGCCGGCTGGTGACGAGCGCCCCTCCCCTGCCCTGCAGGAGGCCGCGCAGGGCGAGGTTGTCCGCCTCGGTCGCGCCGGAGGTGAACACGACCTGCTTCGGCCGGGCGCCGACCACCGCGGCCACGCGTTCACGAGCCTCCTCCACGGCGCGCCGGGCACGGCGGCCGGAGGCGTGCAGGCTCGAGGGGTTGCCGTGCTGCTCGGTGAGGTAGGGCAGCATCGCGTCGAGTACGGCGGGCTCGAGCGGCGTGGTGGCCGCGTGATCGAGGTAGATGGTGTCCATGGTGGCCTGGCTCAGGCCGGTTCCTCGCTCATCACCGGCAGCGCCGACGCGCCCTCCGGGGGCGCGTACAGCTGCGCGCGACGCTCGGCGACGAGGTCGCCGAGGGTGGTGGTGGAGAGCACGCGGCGCACGGCCCTATCGACATCGCGCCACAGGCTCTCGGTCGAGCACGCTCCGACGTGGCTGCACGAGTCGCTGTCGTCGAGGCAGGCGACGGGAGCGACGCTCCCCTCGAGCAGCTGCACCACCTCGAGGCTGGCGATCTCGTGCTCGGGGCGCGCCAGCCGATAGCCGCCGTGCGCGCCGCGCACGGACTCGACGATGCCGGCTCGGCGCAGGGCGCCGAAGATCTGCTCGAGGTACTGCTGGCTGAGGTCCTGACGCTTCGCGACGGTCTTCAGGCTGACGGGCTCGTCGCCCGACAACGCGACCTCGACGAGGGCACGCATGCCGTACTGAGCTTTGGTGGACACCCACATAGACGGTTCCTATCGCTCGTCGCAGCGCCGACGCACGGGCGGTCAGACTCGCCGACTCCTCGGAACGATTCCGAGTAACACGGTCGAGTATAGCCGCGGGCGAGCTGGGCGGTCAACGCGCTCCAGAACGGCCCTCGCGGCGGGGCGCGTCACCGCCAGGCGACGTCGAGCGGGTCCTCGAGGTAGCCGAGCGGGTCCACGGCCTGCTCGCCCAGACGGATCTCGAAGTGCAGGTGCGGGCCGGTGGACGCCCCGGTGGACCCGACCAGGCCGATCACGTCACCCTGCCGCACGGCCTCGCCGGCGCTGACGTGCACCGCGCTGAGGTGCGCGTAGCGCGTCTCGCTGCCGTCGCCGTGGTCGAGGGCCACCGCGTACCCGTAGGTGCTCCACCAGCCGGCCCGGACGACGGCGCCGTCGCGCGCCGCCCGGACCGGCGTGCCGGTGGCCGCCGCCCAGTCGACGCCGGCGTGGTACCGGTTGCCGTTGACCGACACGTTCCGCCACCCGAAGCCGGAGCTGAGCACGCCCCTGAGGGGGTAGACGAAGCGTTGGGAGCCGAGAGGCAGCTCAGGCAGGGCCGCGAGGGCCGCCGGCAACGCCGCGAGCTGCGCTTCGCGCAGGCGCTCCCGAGGGTCGCCGCCCTGCGCCGCGGCCGCGGCGAGGAGCAGGAGGCATGCCGTGGCGTGGACGAACCGCCGCATGCCTCATGCGTACCGTTAACCCTGGCCGAGCGTGGAGAGGAACTCCGCGTTGCTCTTCGTGCGACCCAGCCGCGACAGGAGCATCTCCATGGCCTCCGCGGGGTCCATGTCGGAGATGACCTTGCGCAGGAGCCACATCTTCGCCAGCACGGCCTCGTCGAGGAGAAGGTCCTCGCGGCGCGTGCCGGACTTGAGGATGTCGATCGCCGGGAAGATACGGCGCTCCTCGAGCTGCCGCGAGAGGTGCAGCTCCATGTTGCCGGTCCCTTTGAACTCCTCGAAGATCACGTCGTCCATGCGCGAGCCCGTCTCGACCAGCGCGGTAGCCAGGATCGACAGCGACCCGCCGCCGCGGATGTTGCGGGCGGCGCCGAGGAACCGCTTGGGCCAGTGCAGCGCGTTCGAGTCGAGACCGCCAGAGAGGGTGCGGCCGGTCGGCGGGGTGACGAGGTTGTTGGCGCGCGCGAGGCGGGTGATCGAGTCGAGCAGGATCATCACGTGACCGCTGTCCTCGACGATGCGGCGGGCGCGCTCGTGCACGAACTCGGCGACGCGGATGTGGTTGGAGGGCGGCTCGTCGAACGTGCTGGCGATGACCTCGACGCCCTGGACCGACTCGCGGAAGTCCGTGACCTCCTCCGGCCGCTCGTCGACGAGCAGCACGATCACCTTGATGTCGGGCTCGTTCTGCGACACCGCCGTGGCGATCTTCTTGAGGAGCGTCGTCTTGCCGGCCTTGGGCGGAGCGACGATCAAGCCGCGCTGGCCCCGACCGATCGGCGCGAGCAGGTCGATGACGCGCGCCGACAGCTCGTTCTGGCTCGTCTCGAGGATGATGCGCGTGTCCGGGAAGGTGGGCACCAGCTCCTCGAAGCGCGGGCGCTTGGAGGCCTGGAACGGGTCGACGTCGTTGACGGCCTCGACACGGATGAGCGTGCCGTACCGCTCGTTGTCGCGAGGCCGGCGCGCCTTGCCGAGGATCAGGTCGCCGGTGCGCAGCCTGAACTGCTTGATGAGGCCGGCCGACACGATGACGCTGCGCGTGTTGTTCTGCAGGAGCGACTCCTGCAGGAAGCCGTAGCCGTCGGACGAGATCTCGAGGTAGCCCCGCACGAGCCGGAGGCCCTCCTGCTCGGTGGCCCGCTCGAGCACCGCGACCACCAGGTCGTCCTTCTCGAGCTGGCGGTAGTCCTCGAGCCCGACCTCCTTCGCGAGCAGGTGCAGCTCGGGCAGGACCTTCGCCTGGAGCTCACGGAAGTTCAGCGCGCCCTTCCGGCCCTGGTTGCGTCCACGACGACCGCGCCGCTCCCCCTGGCCCTCCTGGTCCTGTTGCCTCTCGCTGGGCTGAGAGGGCTCCGTCCTGGCCGGCTCGCGGTCGCCCTCGCCCGCGCCGTCGGCCGGCTCCGGCTCGGACGCGGCCTCGCTGGCGGCGCCGTCCGCTGCCGCGTTCTCGGCAGCGCGGTTCTTGGGCGGGCGGCCGCGCCTCTTGGGCGCGGCAGCGGGGCCGCCGTCGGTGCCGCCGCCGGCGCTAACGTCGGCAGCGCCCACAGCGGCCACGGCAGCCTCCGCGGGCCGCTCGGCCGCAGCCGGCTCCTTGCGCGGGCGACCGCGCCTGCGGACCTGCGTCTCCTCAGCCGGCGCGGCTTCGTCGGCCTCGCTGCTCTTGGCTCTTGGGCTCATCGTGTCTCCGTTCCCCACAGGGTCATGCGTCGCTTCGGCTGCTCGAGCTGGTTCTCCTGGCTGGGGCGCGAGGGCGCGGAAAGCTGCGCTGCGCGGCGCCAGCTTCCGGATCATCCCGGTCGTCGCGGTCTGCCGAGTGGCACGGTGCGTAGACACGCCGAACGCCGGGGCTGCTTGGGATGAAGCGCTCGATCCGGATTTGCCAGGAGGCGCAGAGGCTCATTGACGTGCTACAGGCCTGCTGCTAGCGTGAGTATAGAAGCCACGGGCTGCGTTGTAAAGCGGCCGTGGCACGGCCTGGGCCTAGCCAGGCACGGCTGTGACGGGAACACGCGGAGCGCGCAGAGCCCACAGCGAACCGGGGACGGTGAGAGCCCGGAGGGAAGTCGGCGCGAGCACCGTATCCTCCCCGAGCCGCCCCCCGAACCGCGCGGCGCGCCGCGCGCAGTAGACGGGGCCGAACGGCGCGCGTCAAGCGCCAGGCTCTCCCGCGCATGGCGGGGCAGCCGCAGAGGCGGCGGCCGTGAGGCCGACCGCGAAGTTGGGTGGTAACGCGCTCCGCGAGCGCCCCAACGGTCCACGGTGGACGCGTTGGGGCGCTCTCTCTTTCGCCGGTACCCAGCGCGGCCTCCGGCGAGCGAGGCGCCCTGCGCCCCGGGAGGCGTTATGAGGTTCAAGGAGGTCAAGCAGGCAGTCGACTTCCCCGCTCTCGAGCGGGAGGTCATCGCCTTCTGGAACGAGGAGCGGGTGTTCCGGCGGTCGGTGGACCGCCCGGCGCCGCTAGGCGACTGGGTGTTCTTCGAAGGCCCCCCGACCGCCAACGGCAAGCCCGGCGTGCATCACGTGATCAGCCGCGCCTACAAGGACCTGTTCCCCCGCTTCAAGACCATGCAGGGCTACCGCGTCGGGCGCAAGGGCGGCTGGGACACCCACGGCCTGCCGGTCGAGATCGCCGTCGAGAAGAGGCTCGGGTTCACCAGCAAGCAGCAGGTCGAGGAGTTCGGCATCGAGGAGTTCAACCGCCTCTGCCGCGAGGACGTCTTCTCGAACATCCAGGACTGGAACGCGATGACCGAGCGCATCGGGTTCTGGATCGACCTCGACGACGCCTACGTGACCTACCACAACAGCTACATCGAGTCCTGCTGGTGGATCATGAAGCAGCTCTACGACCGGGACCTGCTGTTCGAGGACTACAAGACCACCTGGCACAGCCCCTCATCGAACACGACGCTCGCCTCCCACGAGGTCGCGCTCGGCTACCAGGAGGACGTGGAGGACCCCTCGGTCTTCCCGAAGTTCCCCGCGGTCGCCGCCGACCTCCGCGCCAAGGGCCTCCTGCCGGAAGGCGAGGAGCGGCCGGTGAGCTTCCTGGCCTGGACCACGACGCCGTGGACGCTCGCGGCGAACGCCGCGCTGGCGGTGATGGAGGACGCCGCCTACGTGCTGGTCGAGGGTCCGAGCGAGCACGGCGACGACCCCGCCGAGGAGCTCTACGTGCTGGCGGAGGAGCGCGTCGAGGCGGTCTTCGAGGGGGCCCAGGGCCGGGTGCTCGGGCGCGCCAGCGGCGCTGAGCTAGCAGGCGCGCGCTACCACCCCGTGCTGCTGGGCCGCGCCCCGGTGGGAGCCGACCTCGCGGGCGTGTACCGGGTGGTGGTCGACGAGATCGTCGCCCTGGGGGACGGCACCGGCATCGTGCACGTCGCTCCTGCTTACGGCGACCTCGAGGTAGGGCGCCGCCACGGCCTGCCGACGCTGTTCTCGGTCGACCTCACGGGCGCCGTGATCGCCGAGGTGAGGCCGGTCGACGGCCGCGCCTCCCGCGACGAGCCGTTCGACGCCTCCGTGCTCACCGACATCCCCGAACGTCCCGGCCCGTACGTCGGCCGCTGGTTCAAGGAGGCCGACGACGACATCACTGCCGAGCTGGCGAAGCGTGGGCTGATGTACCGCTCGGGCACGGTCCGCCACGGCTACCCCTTCAACTGGCGCGACGACAAGCCGCTCATGAACGTCGCCAAGCGCGGCTGGTACGTGCGCACGACGGCCGTCAAGGACCTGCTGCTGAGCAACAACGCCGTGATCGGCTGGCACCCGGAGCACGTGCGCGAGGGCCGCTTCGGCCGGTGGCTCGAGAACAACGTCGACTGGGCCCTCTCGCGCGAGCGCTTCTGGGGCGCGACGCTGCCGATCTGGCGCAGCGAGGACGGCGAGAGCACCGTATGCGTCGGCAGCGTCGCCGAGCTCGAGCGCCTCACGGGCCGCGACCTCTCGGCCCTCGACCTGCACAGGCCCTACGTCGACGAGGTCACCTTCGAGCTGGACGGTCAGGTCTACCGCCGCGAGCCGTACACGATCGACGTCTGGTTCGAGTCCGGGGCCATGCCGTACGCCCAGTGGCACTACATGGGCGAGGGCTCCCCGCCGGAGGTCGTCGAGGCGCTGCAGCGCAACTTCCCGGCCGACTACATCTGCGAGGCCGTCGACCAGACGAGGGGCTGGTTCTACAGCCTGCACGCGCTCGGCACGCTGCTCACCGACCCAGGCGACCCCGCTTCCGGGCGGCCGCCCGGGGCGCTGGCCCATCTCTTCGAGCCGACGTCGGCCTTCAAGAACCTCAACGTCCTCGGGCACATCGTCGACGAGCACGGCGAGAAGATGTCGAAGTCGAAGGGCAACGTCGTCGACCCCTGGACCGTGCTCGACAAGCAGGGCGCCGACGCCCTGCGCTGGTACTGCTACAGCTCGTCGCCGGCTGGCCAGTCGAAGCGCTTCAGCGCGGCGCTCGTCGACGAGGTGCAGCGCGACTTCTTCCTCACGCTCTGGAACGTCTACGGCTTCTTCGTCCTCTACGCCAACCTCGAGGACCCCGACCTCACCGCGGCACCCGATCCGGAAGGGCGCCCGCTGATCGACCGCTGGCTCGTCGCGAGGCTGCAGGAGCTCATCGAGACGGTGACCGGCGCCCTGGAGGGCTTCGACCCCACGGCCGCGTCGCGCGCGGTGCGCGACTTCGTCGTAGACGAGCTCTCGAACTGGTACGTCCGGCGCAACCGCAAGCGCTTCTGGCGCGGCGAGGGGGCCACCGACGAGGAGAGGCGCGACTCGCTGGGCGCCTACGCGACCCTCCACGAGGCTCTGCTCACCGTCGCGAAGCTCATGGCGCCCATGGCGCCGTTCACGGCCGAGGAGATCTACCGCAACCTGGAGCTGTCGGTGCGTCCGGGGTCGGAACCCAGCGTCCACCTCGCTGCCTGGCCGCAGACCGACGCCGCGCTCGCCGACCCAGCGCTGGTGAGCGCGATGCGCGCCCTCGTCCGCGTCGTCGAGCTCGGTCGGGCGGCCCGGGCGGCCGCGGGCGTCAAGCTGCGCCAGCCGCTCGCCGAGGTGCTGGTGCGCGTGCGCGAAGAGGCCGAGCTCGAAGGCGTCAAGCGCCTGGCCGACCAGATCGCCGAGGAGCTCAACGTCAAGGCCGTCAGGTTCCTCGAGGTGACGGACTCGTTCGTCGACTACCAGGTCAAGCCCAACCTGCCTCGACTCGGCAAGCGCCTCGGGCGTCTTCTGCCGGCCCTGCGCGCCGCCCTCACCCAGGTCGACGGGCGGGACGTCGCGGCGGCCGTGCGAGAAGGGCGGCCTACCGTCCTGCAGGTCGAGGGCCAGACGCTCGAGCTCGGGGCCGAGGACCTCCTACTCGACGCCCGGAGCCCGGAGGGCTACGCCGCCCAAGAAGAGCGCGGGTACCTCGCCGCCCTCAGCACCGAGGTCACCCCCGAGCTGAGGCTAGAAGGGCTGGCCCGCGACGTCGTGAGGCTCGTGCAGAACGCGCGCAAGGAGGCCGGGCTCGACGTCAGCGACCGCATCGCGTTGGTCCTGAGCGCCTCGGGCGACCTGCACGAGGCGCTGCGGCGGCATGGCGAGGCCGTGGCGGCGGAGGTGCTCGCGACGGAGTTCTCCCTCGAGGGCTCGCTGGACGCGCGGGTCGGCCGCGATGTCGCCGCGCACGCGGCCGCCGACGGCGCTCACGTCGAGACGCACTCGGTCGAGGGGCTGACGTTGGAGCTGCGGCTCCGTAAGGCGCCGGCCGTGCCTGGCTGAACGCGTGCCGCGGTGAGGCGCTGGAGCGGGCTGACCGGGACGGCGTCGACCTGCGGCTATGATTCCTTGAGCACGGCAACGACGGGCGCCGGGCACCGCCCCGCGCCGCACCTGGAGGGAACCAATGAAGATCGGCATCAACGGCTTCGGGCGCATCGGGCGCCAGATCTTCCGCATCGCCCACGAGCGCGGCCTGGAGGTCGCGGTCGTGAACGACCTGACGGACAACGAGAGCCTGGCGCTGCTGCTCAAGTACGACTCGAACTACGGGCGGTTCCCCGGCGAGGTCAGCGCGGACGGCGACCACATCGTCGTCGACGGCAAGCGGGTCCTGGCGACCGCGCACCGCGACCCCGCCGACATCCCCTGGGGCGAGCACGGCGTCGACCTCGTCGTGGAGTCGACCGGCGTGTTCACGAAGCGCGAGCAGGCGCAGAAGCACTTGGGCGCCGGCGCGAAGAAGGTGCTGATCAGCGCGCCCTCGCCCGACGCCGACTACGACATCATGCTCGGCATCAACCAGGACGGCTACGACCCGGCCTCGCACCAGATCGTGTCGAACGCTTCGTGCACCACGAACTCCCTGGCGGGGGCCATGCAGGTCCTCAACGAGTCCTTCGGGGTCGAGACGGCGCTCATGACGACGGTGCACAGCTACACCAACGACCAGAACATCCTCGACGCGCCCCACCGCGACATGCGCCGCGCCCGCAACGCCGCCACGAACATCATCCCGACCACCACGGGGGCGGCCAAGGCCGTCGCCAAGGTCATCCCGTACTACAAAGGCCGCTTCGACGGGACGTCCCTGCGGGTCCCGACGCCCACGGGCTCGATCTCCGACGTCACGGTCCTGCTCAAGCGCGACGCCACCGCCGATGAGATCAACCAGGCCTTCGAGGACGCCGCGGCCGGCTTCCTCAAGGGCTACCTCCGCGTGACCTACGACCCGATCGTCTCGTCGGACATCCGCATGGACCCGCACTCCGGCATCGTCGACGGCCAGATGACCACCGTCCTCGGCCGCTTGGCGAAGGTCTTCATCTGGTACGACAACGAGTGGGGCTACTCGACGCGCATGGTCGACGTCGCCCAGCTCATGGGAGAGTCACTCTGAGCCGGCGCTACCGCACGCTCGACGATCTCGACGTCTCCGGCAAGCGCGCGCTCGTTCGCCTTGACCTCAACGTCCCGCTCGCGGACGGCGCCGTCACCGACGACACGCGCATCGCCGCGAGCCTCGGCACCGTCCGAGAGCTCCTCGACCGCGGGGCGACCCTCGTGCTGATGAGCCACCTGGGCCGCCCCAAGGGCGGTCCCGACGAGGCCTACCGACTGCGGCCCGTCGCCGAGCGGATGGCCGACCTCCTGGGCCGAGAGGTCCGCTACGAGCCGACGCCAGGTCCCGGCTCGCCAGAGCAACAGGCGTTCGTCGCGGCGGCGCCCGAGGGGAGCGTCACGCTCCTCGAGAACACCCGCTTCGACGCCCGCGAGACGAAGAACGACCCGGAGCTGGCGCGCGTCCTCGCCGGCTACGCCGACGTCTTCGTCAACGACGCCTTCGGCTCGGCCCACCGCGCGCACGCCAGCACCGAGGGCGTGGCCCGCCTGCTCCCCAGCGCCGCCGGCCGGCTGATGCTCGAGGAGGTCCAGGCGCTGTCCCGCCTCGTCGACGAGCCGGCTCGGCCGTTCGTGGTCGTGCTGGGCGGGGCCAAGGTGTCCGACAAGCTCGGGGTCATCGCGAGCCTCCTGGGCGTGGCCGACAAGGTCCTCGTCGGCGGCGCCATGGCCTACACGTTCGTCAAGGCTCAGGGTGGCGCCGTCGGCGGCTCGCTGGTCGAGGACGACATGCTCGGGACCGCGCGCGACCTCATCGAGCAGGCCGCAGGCGCCGACGTCGCCCTGCGCCTGCCGGAGGACTCCGTATGCGCGGCCGAGGTCGCCGCGGGAGCCGCCGCCAGCGTCCATCCCTCCGACGCGATCCCCGACGACCTCAAGGGCCTCGACATCGGTCCCGCGGCGCGCAGCGCGTTCGCGGGGGCGCTCCAGGGGGCGGGCACCGTCTTCTGGAACGGTCCCATGGGCGTGTTCGAGGTCGAGGGGTTCGAGGGCGGCACCCTGGCCGTCGCTCAGGCCGTGGCGGCCTCGGACGCGTTCACGGTCGTGGGCGGAGGCGACAGCGTGGCGGCGGTCAACCGCGCCGGGCTGGCGGACGACATCGGCCACGTTTCGACCGGCGGCGGCGCCTCGCTCGAGTTCGTAGAGAAGGGAGAGCTGCCCGGCCTAGCCGTGCTCAGGGCATGACCCCCGATCGGGACGTCCCGGTTCTCTTCCACCTCGACAGGCAGCGGTTCGAAGGCGTCGCCCAGGTCGCGAACCTGTCGGGCGACTACACCTACCTGACCACCGGTTACTACGCCTCGCTCGACGCCGAGCTGGCTGGGCTCTCCGTGCTGCCCACCACCCGCGAGGCGCTCGACGCTTACGTGGTGCCCATCGCGATGGAGAAGGCGCGCCTGGCCGGCATCCCCGTGCCGCCGGCCGACGTCGTCACAGAGCGCTTCCCACGGCCTCCCCTCCTCGCCTACCCCATCAACCCGTTCTCGAGCCGCGGGGAGCTCCTGATCGACGACGAGCAGGTCGCCGCGCGCCGCAAGGGCCTCACTTACACGGGCAAGTACGCCGTGCTCGTACAGCAGCTCCCGCTCGACCACCGCATCGACGTGCTGCGCCTCGTCATGGGCATGACGCAGGTGAGCGAGTACGCGGAGCTCGGCAGGGTGCTCTTCGAGACGTTCCGGCTGCCGCTCATGAAGGTGAGGATCGTGGTCACGACCAAGGAGTACCTGCTGTCCGCGATCGAGCCGCTGCCGTTCGGCGAGCTGACGGCCGGGGACCGGGCGCACCTCGAGGGGATGGGCACATGGCGCGGTTAGCGATCTTCACGGAGCGCTACACGATCCGCTCCTCCGTCGAGCTGACCGCTCTGACGGAGTTCAGGTTGGCGGCGTTCGAGCGCGGGCACGAGCTCGACTTCCTCTTCAAGAACGAGCTCAAGTACCTCAAGAACTACGACGGCATACTCATAAGGGCCCTGACCGACCCGCTCAACACGAGCTACGTCGTCGCGCGCACGGCCGAGATGCTCGGCAAGCGGGTCCTCGACCACTCCGACGCGATCTTGATCTGCTGCGACAAGGTGAACATGTACGCCCGCCTGATGGCGGCCGGCGTCAGCGTGCCGGAGACGCGCTTCCTCGAGGAGAGCGAGCTGAAGGCCGTCACGGCGGCCCGCCTCTTCGAGGAGCTGGGCACGCCGCTCGTCCTCAAGGCCCCGAACTCCTCGTTCAGCGCCTACGTCGACAAGGTCGCGACCCCGGACGACTTCGTACGTGTCGGCAAGCGCTTCCTGCGCCGCGCCGACCGCATCGTCGTCCAGCAGTACATCCCGAGCGAGTTCGACTGGCGGGTGATCACGCTGGCCGGCGCGGTTCTCGCCGTGGTGCGCTACGAGTTCGCGCCCCAGCAGTGGAAGCTGATGGACCGCACAGAGGAGGGCGAGTGGGCCAAGGTGATCGGGGTCGAGCGCTCTCAGGCGCCCGCTCGACTGCTCGAGGTCGCGCTCGCCGCCGCGAACGCCGTGGGCGAGAGCCTGTACGGGATCGACCTCAAGGAGATCGATGGCGAGTACTTCGTCATCGAGGTCAACGACAACCCGACGATCGCCGCGGGCGAGGAGGACCAGGCCAACCCCGAGATCTACGGCGAGATCATCGCTCACCTGGCCGGCGACGGCTGACCGTCCCCCACCGCTCCACCAGGACCATGCTGCGCTGACGCGCCTTGCCGTAGGTGCTCACGCGCTCGAAGTCCGCGCGCGGCAGGGCGAGGTTGACGCTGTCGAGTCGCCCACGCGGCTCGGAGACGATCGGGTCGTGGAGGTAGAGGTTCTCGTCGTCGTAGCCGGTCATCACGACCCAGTGGGGCGCCTTCTCGGCGTAGAGCCGGTAGCCAGACACGAGCACGATCGGCACGGCCCCCCGGTCCAGCGCCTCGACCACGTCCTGCGCCCCGAAGCCGCGCACCTCGACCTGGCCCCCCAACGCCTTGATCTCCCGCTCGAACGTCTCGTGCGAGAGCGCGATGACCTCCTTCTTCTCGGCGTCGCGGACGCTGTCGATGAACGGCACGCCGGCGTCGCGGGTGACCACGGTCGCCGAGAAGCCGCGCCGCAGGGCCGCGACGGCCAGGCCGTGCGCGCTGCAGCCGCCGTGGCCGGACGTCATGAAGATCGTCGTCGCCTCGCGCCACAGCGTGAGCTCGAGCCAGCGCTCGAGGGGGACGGGGTAGCCGTGGTGGCGCATCGCCATCATCAGGCAGGCCGGGCCGCAGGTGAAGTCGAGGGTCTGGGCGTAGAACGGCACCCCGAGCAGGGTGGCGTCGCCGGGCAGGAAGCGCTTGCGCATGCGGACGGCCCCGCCGCCGTCCTCGTAGTAGTCCGTAGCGGCGCCGACGGCCTCGTAGCCTTCGCTCTCGTAGAGCCGGATGGCGGCGGAGTTCTCCTGCCTCACCTCGAGGCGCAGGGACACGGCGCCACGCTCGCGCGCGGCGGCTTCGGCCTCGGAGAGCAGGGCCTTGGCCACGCCCCGGCCCCGGTGCTCGGGCGACACGATCATCGAGTACAGCCTGGCGGAGCGGAAGCCGGTGCGGAACAGCACGATCGCGTCGCCGATGACGCGCCCGCCGTCCTCGGCGACGAGGACGACCGCGCTGTCGCGGCCGAGGAGGCGCGAGAAGGAGGCGCGGCTTATTCGGTCTCCCGGGAAGCCCTCCTCGAGCTCCACCAGGACGTCGAGGTCGCGCCTCTCGGCGCGCCTGACCCGGAAGCCGCGCCCACCGCTCACGAACCCAGCGTCTCCCTGACCGCCTCGAGCAGGGCGGGGCCGACGCGCTCGACGTCGCCGACGATGCCGTAGTCGACGACCTTGAAGATCGGAGCGTCCGCGTCCTTGTTGACCGCCACGATCACCTTGGCGCGGTTCATGCCGGAGAGGTGCTGGACGGCGCCGGAGATGCCCAGCGCGATGTAGAGCTCGGGCGCGACCGTCTTGCCCGTCTGGCCGACCTGCTCAGCGTACGGGCGCCAGCCGGCGTCGACGACGGCGCGGGTGGCGCCGACGGCGCC
>JBIQIQ010000248.1:0-1896 GCA_044507975.1 Deinococcaceae bacterium | reverse complement strand
GGGCGCGGCGAGCCCTTGTCGAGCTTGAGCGCCTTCTTGATCAGCACGGTGGCCGGCGGCGTCTTGAGGACGAAGGTGAACGACTTGTCCGCGAACGCGGTGATCACCACCGGCAGCATCAGCCCCGGCTCCATGCTCTGCGTCTGGGCGTTGAACGCCTTGCAGAACTCCATGATGTTCAGACCGCGCTGACCCAGCGCCGGACCGACCGGGGGCGACGGGTTGGCTTTGCCCGCCGGGATTTGCAGCTTGATGAAGCCGACAATTTTCTTGGCCATGACTTTCCTTCTTTGAGAGGCTCGCCGAAGCGGGGCCTCCCGAGTGCTAACGCCAAGGGCTGGCTACCTTGGCTCCTCGTACCGGTGTCTCGTCACCGGCGGCAACGGGTGGCATCCGCCCGGAGTGCGTCCGGGCGAGCCGCCACCGGGCTCAAACCTTCTCGACCTGCCCGAAGTCGAGCTCGACCGGCGTGGCGCGGCCGAAGATCGTGACCGAGACGCGGACCTTGGACTTCTCGTAGTTCACGTCTTCCACGGCGCCGTTGAAGTCGGTGAACGGGCCTTCCTTGATGCGTACCAGCTCGCCGGCCATCCACTCGACCTTGGGCCGCGGCTTCTCGACGCCTTCCTGCATCTGGTTGACGATCTTCATGACCTCCGATTCGGAGATCGGCGCCGGACGGTTCTTCGCGCCGCCGACGAAGCCGGTGACCTTGCTGGTGTGCTTGACCAGGTGCCAGGTGTCGTCGCCCATCTCCATCTCGACCAGCACATAGCCGGGGAAGAAGCGCCGCTCCGTCACCGACTTCTTGCCGTTCTTGAGCTCGACCACCTCTTCCATCGGCACCAGGATGCGGCCGAACTTGGCCTGCATGTCGGAGCGGTCGATGCGCTCGCGCAGGTTGCGCTCGACCGCCTTCTCCATGCCGGAGTAGGCGTGCACCACGTACCAGCGCTTGTTGGAAGGCGCCGGCGCCGGAGCCGCGGGCACCGCCTCGTTGTCGACAATCTCGTCTGTCATCTCGGTGTCCTCAGCGCTTCCAGCCCAGGATCAGGTCGTACAGCACCCATTCCAGCGTCTTGTCGGTGACCCACAGGAAGAACGCCATCACGAAGACGAAGGCAAAGACGTAGCCCGTCATCTGCAGCGCCTCCTTGCGGGTCGGCCACACGACCTTGCGCACTTCCTTGGCCGAATCCTGGCCGTAGGCGATGAGCTGGCGGCCGGACTCGGCGGTGAAGAAGACGGCCACGGCGACGATGAGCCCGCCGATCAGCGCCGCCACGCGCACCCACATGGCCTCCTTGCCGAGCACATAGAACGCGACCACGGCCCCGATCGTCAACAGGCCCGCGACGGCCAGCTTCGCCTTCTCGGCGCCCGTGGTGACCGTTTCAACAGGAGGATTCGCCATGATTCTGGTTCTCGGTTCCGGCAACGCGGCCGACGGCGCTGCAAACGCCGCCGCCTTTCAGCAGCAAAGCCCGCCGCCACTTGCGTGGCCCCGCGGGCTGGCTTTCAGCTTTCTTCAGGCCTGCCGGCCGCTGCTCAGCGGTCCCGGCGTGTGGCAGGGGCAGAGGGCATCGAACCCCCAACCTCCGGTTTTGGAGACCGGCGCTCTGCCAATTGAGCTATACCCCTGCAGCCTGAAAGCGCCGATCTCTTATTCCAGCACCTTGGCCACGACGCCGGCGCCGACGGTGCGCCCGCCCTCGCGGATGGCGAAGCGCAGGCCTTCCTCCATCGCGATCGGGGCGATCAGCTTGACGGTGATGCTCACGTTGTCGCCGGGCATGACCATCTCCTTGTCCTTGGGCAGTTCCACCGCCCCGGTCACGTCGGTCGTGCGGAAGTAGAACTGCGGGCGGTAGTTGTTGAAGAACGGCGTGTGGCGCC
>JBIQIQ010000054.1:0-14106 GCA_044507975.1 Deinococcaceae bacterium | reverse complement strand
GGGCCTGCCGAGATGGCGGAACGGTAGACGCAGTTGACTCAAAATCAACCGGGGAGACCCGTGCGGGTTCGAGTCCCGCTCTCGGCACCAAGACCGGCGGCTGGGCCGCCTCACCGCCACGCTCGAAGGGTGCGCGGCCCCGCGCCAGGGGGCGCACCGCTGGAGGAAAGATGTTCTGGATCGTGCTCGTGCTGTTCGTCCTGGTCTCGCTGTCCTTGACCGCGATCATCCTGATGCAGGAGCCCAAGCAGTCGGGCCTGGGCGACGCTCTCGGCGGCGGGGGCGGGGCGGAGTTCGGCTCCCTCGGCGGCGCCGCCGGCGGGCTCCACCGCCTCACCGTCTACCTCGCGGCCATCTGGGGCGCGCTCGCGATCCTGATGCAGGTCGTCCCCCGCTAGACAGCGCCCCACCGCTTGCGATGAGAATCGGCTGAAGCGGTGATGAGAGATACGCGTTCCCGCCCGCATGGCTCCGCTGCCTGCGGGCCAGTTCCTGAAAGGACGCTGAAGAGCGTTGTGTTCGACGGGCCCTTCGCGCATTGACCCCTCCCTACTGCCGTAGTAACTTCAGGGCGATGTGGGTAAAGCTGCGAACGGGTGGACACCTACCCACATGACGTGGCCCGATCGGCTGCGGCGAGAGCGCCTGTACCTTCAGGCGCAGCCGACTCCGCTCGGGACTTCTGTTGGAAGCGGGGGCCTATGCGCCTCCGAGCACCGCAACATCTTGGAGGCAGAATGAAGAGACTCGTCATAGGCATCGCCGCCCTGGCCCTTCTCGGCTCGGCGATGGCTCAGCCCTTCCAGTGGCCGGCGGAGTACGCGCCCACCGTGGTCCCCGGCGGCACGATCTTCGAGGACACGTTCTCCGACTTCACCACCCTCAACAGCGTGCTGATGAACAACGCCACCGAGACCGCCGTCGGCGGCATGTTCGGCGGCCCTGGCCTCGTCTACCGCGACTGGCTCGGCACCCGCTCCTTCCGTGACGAGAACGGCGACTGGAACCTGTTCTGGGCCGCCAACGTCGACGAGGTGCGTCCCGACCAGGAGTTCGTCGTCACCGTCAAGCAGGGCTGGAAGTGGTCCGACGGCGTCGAGATGACCGTCGACGACATCATCGCCGCGCGCACCATCATCGGCGACGAGGAGATCGGCTCGAACTCGTTCGTGTGCACCCACATCGGCGGCGACCCGATCACGTTCGAGAAGATCGACACCTACACGATCCGCATCACGCTCCCCACGCCGTTCGTGAACTCGCTGGCGGCCAAGGACTGCGGCACCCTGCCCGCGCACATCTTCATGCCCGTCTACGAGGCCGAAGGCGCCGCTGGCATCCAGGCCATGTGGGGCATCGACACGCCGCCCTCGCAGATCGTCTCCGGTGGCCCATACCTCCTCACCGAGGTCCGCACCGGTGAGCGCCTCGTCTTCGAGCGCAACCCCGTCTACGGCGAGTTCGTCCAGGCCGCCGACGGCAGCCCCCTCCCCGGCCCCGACAGCTGGGTCGTCGAGATCTCGCAGGACGCCAACGCCATCCTGGCGCGCGTCGTCACCGGCCAGTCGAGCTTCTACTACCCCGACACCGCCGACCGGCTCCGCGCCGTGATCGAGGCGACCAACACCGGCACGATCCAGGGTCGCGTGTACCCGAACGTCGCTCCGGCTACCTCGGTCGACTTCATCACGTACATGCACAACAACCCCGACCAGTGCAAGGCCGACATGTTCAGCAACCGCATCTTCCGTCAGGCGATGAGCCTGATGATCGACCGCGATTCGCTGGTCCAGGGCGCCGTCGGCGGCCTCGGCTACCCGGCCAAGGGCTGGACCTCCGACGCCGCTGCGCCGTTCGACGGCAGCACCGTCTCCGACATCCCGTTCGACCCGGAGACCGCCGTCGAGATGCTCGCTTCGATCGGCTTCACGGAGCTCGGCCCCGACGGCGTGCTTCGCAACCCGGCCACCGGCTGCCGCGCGGCCTATGACCTCAACTTCAACTCGGGCAACAACCGCCGCGCCCAGCTCGCGCTCATCGTCTCGCAGACCGCTGCCGAGTACGGCGTCGCGATCAACCCGCGTGAGGTCTCCGTCGAGATCTGGGGCGACGCCATCGACGGTCTCGTCGACTACGACGCCCAGATCTGGGGCCTCGCCGGCGGCGACATGGACAACCCGCACGCCTACAACGTCTTCGGCCTCGGTCAGAGCCTCAACGCCTGGAACAAGGACGCCTCCTCGGCCCAGTCGTGGGAGATCCTGATGGATCAGCTCTCGACCCAGATGTCCGGCGCTCTCGACCTCGACGAGCGCGTGGGGATCTTCAACGAGCGCGCCGAGCTGATGGCGGAGTACCTGCCCGTCACCCCGCTCATCAACCAGGCGTTCCACTTCTACGAGAACATGAGCAACGTCTGGCCCGCCGACAAGCTCGACCCCAACAGCATCCAGTCGCCCTACCGCCCCGGCGGTCTCCGCGACTCGCTGATGCAGCCCAACTGAGCGTCAGGAGACTGAACGCTTAACCGATCGGTCCGAGCTGGAACCCCCTCCGCCTGCGGGCGGCCGGGGGTTCCGGCTCTCGCCCTTATCTGACCGGCGGCCCCCATCGCGGCCGCAATAGGAACCCCAAGTGCTGATCAACTATGTTCTCAGACGGATCGTCAGCCTGATCCCGACGTTCGTCCTCGCCACGTTCCTGGCCTGGATCGTCATCGAGATCGCCCCCGGCGACTTCGCCAACCAGTTCCGCTTCGACCTCGTCGATCCCAACCGTGCCGAGCGCATGCGGGAGGCGCTGGGGCTCAACCAGCCCTGGTACCTCCGCTACTTCTATTGGCTCCGCAACGTCGTGGTCAACGGCGACCTGGGCACGAGCATGACGAGCCGCGGCGACGTCACCTCGCTCGTGCTCCCGCGCATGCAGAACAGCCTCCTGCTGCTCCTGCCGGCCACCGTCGTCACCTTCTTGATCGCCATCCCCATCGGCGTCTACTCCGCGATCCGCAAGTACTCGATCGGCGACCGCATCCTCACCGTGTTCAGCCTCGTCGGCCTCGCGATCCCGAACTTCTTCATGGCGCTGCTCCTCGTCGGCTTCGCGGTCGGCTGGTACCAGAGCTTCGGCAGCTTCCTGATCCCGGTCGGCGGCATGACGAGCTCGGGGTTCAGTGGCTTGAGCGGCTGGGAGCAGTTCAAGGACCTCGCCTGGCACCTCATCGGGCCCGTGATCGTCGTGACGCTCTCCGGCCTCGCGTTCACGAGCCGGATCATGCGCGGCGAGATGCTCGAGGTGATGAGCCAGGACTACATCCGCACGGCCAAGGCCAAGGGCCTGGCCGAGCGCACGGTGACCTACAAGCACGCCTTCCGAAACGCGATCCTCGTGCTGGTGGCGACGATCGGCGGCATCCTGCCGGGGCTGATCAGCGGCGCCGGCACGGTCGAGTTCGTGCTCAGGTGGCCGGGCATCACGCCCCTCTTCATCACCGCGATCTTCGCGCAGGACGTCTACGTCATCATGGCTCTGCTGACGATCCTCACCGTGTTCCTGATGCTGGGGAACCTACTGTCCGACATCCTGCTCGCCTTGATCGACCCGAGGATCAGGTACTAGGCCATGGCCGATCAGAACAGACCCGACCAAGCGACCGGTCAGGCGCCAGGGCGCCAACCCCGCGAGCGCAAGCCCGCTCCCAAGGGCACGTCCCTCACCTCGATCGCCTGGGGCCAGTTCAAGAAGCACCCGCTGGCGCGCGTGTCTCTGGTGATCCTCGGCGCGCTCTACCTGGTGGCCGCGTTCGCCGACTTCCTGGCTCCCTACCCCGAGCGCTTCATCAATACCTCTGCGACCTTCCAGCCGCCCAACCGCGTTCGCTTCCTCGACGAGGAGGGGCGGCTCACGCGCCCGTACATCTACCGCATGGTGCGCTCCCTCGACATGCAGACCCTCGACGTGATCTGGGAGGAGGACACGTCGCAGCGGTACAACATCAACTTCTTCGTGCGGCGCGAGGGCATCCGCGACCGCTACGTCCCCTTCCCCGTCAACCTCATACCCGTGGGGCTCAGGCAGGCCTGGAACATCCGGCCGACGTCGACCCTGCACCTGTTCGGCGTCGACGACCCTTCGGACAGGGTGAAGCTGTACCTGTGGGGCTCCGGCGACCTCGGCGAGGACATCTACAGCCGCATCCTGTTCGGCTCGCGGATCAGCTTGACGATCGGTATCCTGGCGTCGATCGTCGCCATCGTCCTAGGTATGCTCATGGGCGGCTTGGCGGGCTACTACGGCGGCTGGATCGACGAGATCATCCTGCGCTTCGTAGAGGCGCTGCAGGCGATTCCCAACCTGTTCCTGCTCTTGGCGCTCTCGGCGGTGTTCTACCCGCTGGGGCTACCGTCGTCGGTGGTCTTCCCCCTCATCGTTGTCGTGCTGGCGCTGATCGGCTGGGGCGGCGTTGCGCGCACGATCCGGGCGCAGGTGCTCTCGCTGCGCGAGCGCGACTTCACCGTCGCCGCGCAGTCGCTCGGCGCCGGAACTGGCCGTATCATCTCGCGCCATCTGCTGCCGCAGACGCTCTCCTACATCATGGTCGTGATGAGCCTGTCCATCCCTGGCTACATCCTGGCCGAGGCGTCGCTCAGCTTCTTCGGCCTCGGGATCCAGCCGCCAGCCACCAGCTGGGGCCTGATGCTCAACACCGCCCAGTCGTTCGTCGGCGTCACTGGCCTCGGTGACCGCTGGTGGATCTTCCTGCCAGGCATCTTCATCTTCATCTCGGTGCTCACCTGGAACCTGCTCGGCGACGGCCTGCGCGACGCCTTCGACCCGCGCAGCCGCAAGTGACCCGCCCGGGCTGCTGAGGCCGACGAGGCTAGGCGTGAAGGGCCGGAGAGCGCGCAGCGCTCATCCGGCCCTCAGCTTGTGGACCCCCTGCGCCGACAGCGTGTTATGGTCTACCTACGTTCGGCAAGGGCGGGACCGCGATGCGGGCCCCCATGTGATCGGCAGCGGGTGCTGCCAGTAGAGGCCGAGCGGTATCTCGATTCCACCGTGATCTCGCCAGCGGCGCCGCGCCGGTATCCATCGACGCGGCGTTGGCGCGGTCACTGACAGCCGTAGGCGGCAGTCGCCTGGGCCCGTCGGCGTGAGGAGCGAACTGACTGATGGCCAACAACGAGCGGATCCTTGAGGTCGTAGACCTCAAGACCTACTTCGACACCGACGAGGGCACAGTCAAGGCCGTCGACGGCGTCAGCTTCCACCTCGACCGCGGTGAGACGCTAGCGGTCGTGGGGGAGTCGGGATCGGGCAAGTCCGTGACCAGCCTGTCGGTCATGCGCCTCATCCCCACGCCCCCGGGTCGGATCGCGGGCGGGCAGATCCTCTTCGAGGGTCAGGACATCGTCCGGAAGTCAGAGCGCGAGATGCGGAAGATCCGCGGCAACGACATCTCGATGATCTTCCAGGAGCCGATGACGAGCCTCAACCCCGTCTACACGGTGGGTGACCAGATCGCGGAGGCCATCGTCCTCCACCAGGGCAAGAGCTACCGGGAGGCCATGAAGATGGCCGCCGAGATGCTCGACCTGGTGGGCATCCCCGAGCCGGGCAAGCGCGTCAAGAACTACCCTCACCAGATGTCCGGGGGCATGCGTCAGCGCGTCATGATCGCCATGGCCCTCTCGTGCGGGCCGAAGCTGCTCATCGCCGACGAGCCCACGACCGCGCTCGACGTGACGATCCAGGCTCAGATCCTCGACCTGATGCGCAAGCTCCAGGAAGAGATCGGCATGTCGATCCTGTTCATCACTCACGACCTCGGCGTGGTCGCCGAGATCGCCGATCGCGCCGTCGTCATGTACGCCGGGCGAGCGGTCGAGGAGGCCGACGTCAACTCGATCTTCGCCCAGCCCCTCATGCCGTACACGCTCGGCCTGATGAACTCGATCCCGCGCGTCGACCGGGCGGCCGAGAGGCAGCAGCGCCTGGTAGCCATCCCCGGCAACGTCCCGAACCCTCTCCACCTGCCCGAGGGCTGCGCGTTCCACCCGCGCTGCCGCTTCGTCCAAGACCGCTGCAAGGAAGCTATCCCACCGCTCGAGGACGCCGGCGGCGGCCACCAGGTCAGATGCGTCCGTTGGAACGAGCTCGACCTGAAGTCGGAGATCCCGGCGTGAACGCGATGCCCCAACCCTCCCACCTGCCGCCAGATCGTCAGAACTCGCTCCTCGAGGTCAACAACCTCCGGAAGTACTTCCCGATCCGCGGCGGGATCCTCTCCCGCGTGGTGGCCAACGTCAAGGCCGTCGAAGACGTCTCGTTCACGGTCAAGCGCGGCGAGGTCGTCGGCCTCGTGGGCGAGTCCGGCTCGGGCAAGACCACCGTCGGCCGCTCGATCCTGCGGCTGATCGAGCCGACCTCGGGCGAGGTCAAGTTCGACGGCGTCGACATCACGAAGGTCAACAAGGCCACGATGCGCGAGTACCGGAAGAAGATGCAGATCATCTTCCAGGACCCGTTCGCGAGCCTGAACCCGCGCATGTCGGTCGGCGACATCATCGGCGAGGCCATGACGATCCACAACCTCGCGCGCGGGCGCGAGCGCGAGCAGAGGGTGGCGTCGCTGCTCGAGCGCGTCGGCCTCTCGCCCAACCACATGCGGCGCTACCCCCACGAGTTCTCGGGAGGCCAGCGCCAGCGCATCGGCATCGCGCGCGCGCTCGCCGTCGACCCCGACTTCATCGTGGCGGACGAGCCTGTCTCGGCGCTCGACGTGTCGATCCAGGCGCAGGTCGTCAACCTCCTGCAGGACCTCAAGGAGGAGCTGGGCCTCACGCTGCTGTTCATCGCCCACGACCTCGGTGTCGTCGAGTACATCTCGGACCGCGTGATCGTGATGTACCTCGGCCGCATCATGGAGGTGGCGCCCGGCAAGGAGCTCTACGCCAACCCCGTGCATCCGTACACCGAGGCGCTCCTCTCGGCCGTGCCCATCCCCGACCCCACCGTCAAGCGCGACCGCATCATCCTGCAGGGCGACATCCCCTCCCCCATCAACCCGCCCTCCGGCTGCGTGTTCCGCACGCGCTGCCCGATCGCTACGAAGGAGTGCGCCGAGGTGGTGCCGCCGCTCGAAGAGGTCTCACCCGGGCACTTCAAGGCCTGCATCCATCGCCCCTGAGGCGTCCGTTCGCGTCCAGCACCGCCCGAGGCCCGGCCCCTGCGCCGGGCCTCGTCTTATCATCGGCGGGTGAGCACGACCCCTCTCCCTGACGCGCTCGCCCCCGAGGCGCTGGCGGCGGCGATCAGGGCGCGGATGCTCGAGGCGCTGCCGGCCGGAGGGGACGACCCGGAGCTCGGCCGCTTCGCGAAGCTGCAGCGCGACTACCCGTCGCGCGGCGGCAAGACCCTGAGGGGCCGCCTGGTGGTCCTGTCGGCCGCCGCTCACGGCGCCCCCGATCTCGCGGACGCCCTCACGGTGGCGGCCGCCCTGGAGCTGTTCCAGGCCTGGGTGCTCGTCCACGACGACATCGAGGACGGCTCCGAGGAGCGGCGCGGTTCCCCCGCGCTCCACAGGCTCGTAGGCATGCCCGTCGCTCTCAACGTCGGCGACGCGATGCACGTGCACATGTGGCGCCTGCTGCACGGCCTGCTGGCTGGCCCGCCCACAGCGGAGACCGCCCAGGTCGCCGCGCGCGCGGCGCTGGCGACCCGCGTGCTGGAGGAGTTCGGCGGCATGGTGACGCGGACCGCCGAGGGCCAGCACCTCGACCTCGCCTGGGTCGAGGACGGCCGGTTCGACGTCGGGGAGGCCGAGTACCTCACCATGGTCAGGCTCAAGACCGCCTGGTACACGGTCGCCTCGCCCCTGAGGCTCGGCGCGGTCCTGGCGGGCCAGGAGCCGTCGCCCGCTCTCACGAGCGCCGCCCTCGACCTCGGCGCCGCGTTCCAGGTCCGCGACGACGTGCTCAACCTCCAGACGGAGGACGGCTCCCCCGCCTACGGCAAGGAGGCCCTCGGCGACCTCTACGAGGGCAAGCGCACCCTCATGCTCTCGCACCTGCTCGCCTCCGCGCACGCGGACGTCGCCGAGGAGGTCGTGAGCGCCCTGTCGCGGCCCCGCGCCCAGCGGACCGAGGCCCAGGCGCTACAGGTCCTCGCCCACATGCGCGAGCACGGCTCGGTGGCGCACGCCCAGCGCACCGCCGACCGCCTGGCCGCCGACGGGCTCTCCGCCCTCGAGGCCGCGCTCGCGGGAGCGCCGAACCGGCCCGTCGCGGCCGCGCTCCTCGGAGAGCTGGCGGACGTGGCCGACCGCACCAGCTGAGCCGCGTCGAGTCGTGACGAACGGCGCTCGTAGGCGGCTGCCCAGAGACGCGCGGCAGGAGTACCGATGGACGGGCGCCCGGGCGCGGGTCCGGCACTAGCGTGGTCCGTGGCCCGGTCCGCCCCCAGCCTCTCGACAGCCGCGAGCCGGGCGCTCGGCTCGCTGGGCACTTGCCCCGCGTGCCTCGCTGCCGCTGCCGGGCCGGCGGGCGTCTGCGACGCCTGCCGCGCCTGGCTCGAGGCCGCCGTCGCCGCGCTGCCGCCGCCAGCGGGGCGGTGGTCGTGGCTCGGGCCCTACGCTGGTCCGTGGGAGCGCCTCGTGATCGCCCTCAAGCATGGCGGCAGCCGGCGCCTCGGCGCCTTCCTGGGCGCGCTCGTCGCGGCGCGTTCGCGCGGCTGGGAGTTCCGGCCCGCCGCCGTGTGTCACGTGCCCGCCGCCCCATCCCGCCTGGCGGAGCGCGGCTTCGACCAGGCGGCGTTGCTCGCTGCGCAGGTGGCGTCCCTCCGGTCCATGCCCCACTTGAGCGCCCTGGCACGGGCTCCAGGCTCGACGAGCCAGAAGGGCCTGGCGCGCGCCTCCCGGGCGGTCAACGTCGCAGGTGCCTACCGCGCCACGCGCCCCGTGCGCGGCAGCGTGCTCCTCGTGGACGACGTCCTCACGACGGGCGCCACCTTCAGGTCCTGCGCAGCGGCGTTGATGGGCGCCGGCGCAACGGACGTGAGGGGCGCGTTCGTAGCCCGTGCGGTCAGGGGCTCGGCGGCCCCGAAGGGCGAGTGGTAGGGGCCTTCAGAGACCGAAGCCCACGGCCACGAGCACGCCCAGCAGCGCGCCGACCACCACCTGAGGGTACGTGTGCCCCAACAGCGTGCGCAGCGCCTGCGGCTTGAAGCCCTCGTCGAACAGGTGGGCCAGCTCGCTGACGAGCTCGTTGATCAGCTCGGCCTGGAGGCCCGCCGCGCGCCGGATCCCGGTGGCGTCGTACATCACGATCGAGCCGAACACGGCGGAGATGGCGAACGCCGGGCTGCCCCAACCGTAGGCCATCCCCAGCGCCACGGTCAGGGCGGCCACCGCCGCGCTGTGCGAGGAAGGCATGCCGCCGGTCTCGAGCAGCCGCGCGAAGACCCAGCGCCGCTCGGTGAGCAGGATGATGATCAGCTTGATCAGCTGGGCGGCCACCGTCGCCACGAGCGCCGCCATGAGCGGCGCGTTGCTCAGCATCTCGTTCACGCACGCCCCCCTGAGGCGCCCCGCCCGGCGCGGCACGCGGCGCTCACTCGCCCGCCCCCCTGCGCCTCACCGCCGCCTCGACGGTGTTGGCCACGACCATCGCCACGGTCATCAGGCCTGTGCCACCCGGCATCGGCGTCAGCCAACCGGCGACCTCCGCGACGGCGGGGTCCACGTCGCCGACGACCTTGCCATCGACCCGGCTGATCCCGACGTCGAAGACGGCCGCGCCGGGCTTGACCATCGAGCCGCGCACCAGTCCCGGGCGCCCCACGGCCGCGACGAGCACGTCGGCCTCGGCGCACAAGGCCTCGAGGTCGCGGGTGCGGGAGTGCGCGAGGGTGACCGTGGCGTTCCGCTCGAGCAGCAGGGCGGCGAGAGGCTTGCCGACGAGGTTCGAGCGCCCGACGACGACGGCGCGCGACCCTTCCAGCCGCACCCCGTACCGGTCGGCCAGCGCCAGGACGCCGAGCGGCGTGGCGGGTCTGAGGCCCGGGCGACCGGTCCACAGGCGTCCGACGTTGATCGGGTGCAGTCCGTCGACGTCCTTGTCTGGGTCCAGGGCAGCGAGGACGGCGTCCTCGTCGACGCCTGGAGCAGGCAGCTGCACGAGGACCCCGTCGACATCCGGGTCGGCGTTGAGGTCCCGCACCAGCGCGACAACCTCGGCCTGCGGCGTGCCCTCCGCTAGCACGCGCGTGTCGGACGCGACGCCCACGCGTCCCGCCAGGCGCTCCTTCGAGCGCACGTAGTAGGCGCTCGCCGGGTCGTCCCCGACGCGCACGAACGTCAGGCGGGGCGTGAAGGGCAGGGCCGCCACGCGCTCCTTCAGGGCCGCCAACAGGTCCTCCGACGCGGCCCTGCCGTCCATCCACGTGAGGCTCATGCTTCCGGCTCGCTCCCCGCCGCGCCGTCGCCGCCGGTCGCGCGGAGGGAGCGCACGACCTTGGCGAGGACCCCGTTGACGAAGCGGCCCGAGTCGTCGCCGCCGTAGCGCTTGGCGACGCGCACCGCCATCTCGATCACGACCGGCGCCGGCGTCTCCATGTGCAGCAGCTCGGTGACGGCGATGCGCAGCACGTTCAGGTCGGTCTGGGACATCTGGCCGAAGGTCCAACCGGTGATGTTCCCGGCCAGGACGGCGTCGATCCGTGGCCGGTCCGCGGCGTAGCCCTTGACGAGGGCGTCTGCCAGCTCGATCGCCGGGCGGTCGAGGGGGTCGCCGTAGGGGTCGTCGGAGGCGTCCTCCGGCTCCTCGGCCAGGTCCGCACGCACGCCGGACCAGACCGCGAGCAGGTCGTCCGCGCCGCGCTCGGCCTGGAATAGAGCGCGGAACGCGAGCTCGCGTGCCCGCCGCCTAGCCAAGGCTCGCCGCTCCCGGGAGCCCGGGTCGGCTCGCCTCAGCTGCCATGCGGAGTCAGGTCGAAGTCCTCGACCGTCACGTCGACGCTCACGACGTTCATGCCGGTCATCGAGGCCACCGCCTCCCGCACGGCGCGCTGCGCCTCCGCGGCCACCTTCGGCACCTCGACGCCGTAGTCGACGCACACGGTCAGCGAGGCCCTCAGGCCGTCCTCGGCGCGCTCGATCGCGATGCCCTTGGCGCGCCGCCCGGTGAGTATCTCGCCCACCTTGGCAGGCGGCTGCACCGTCCGTATGCCCTCGAGCTGGTCGATCGCCAGCTGCGCGATGCCGTAGAGCACGTCCGTCGAGATGTCCAGCCCCTCGACCTCGTTCATGAGCTCATCCTACGCGCGATGAAGTTCGTGTAGACCTGCCCGCGCCGGAAGAACGCGTTGTCCAGCACCCGCAGGTGGAAGGGGATCGTCGTCTTCACTCCCTCGATGACCGTCTCCTTCAGGCTGCGCTCCATGCGCAGTATGGCGTCCTCGCGGGTGGGGCCCCAGACGATGATCTTGGCGAGGAGGCTGTCGTAGTTCGGCGGGATGCGGTAGCCGGCGTAGACGTGGGAGTCGACCCGCACGCCCGGGCCCCCCGGCCAGTGGACGTCGGTGATCGTGCCCGCCGCCGGGCGGAAGTCGTGGTCCGGGTCCTCGGCGTTGATGCGCACCTCGATGGCGTGGCCGTCGACGGTGACGTCCTCCTGTCGCCACGCGAGGCCCTCGCCGGCGGCGACCCTGATCTGCTCCTTGACGAGGTCGGTGCCGGTGATGACCTCCGTCACGGGGTGCTCGACCTGGATGCGGGTGTTCATCTCGGAGAAGTAGAAGCCGCCCTCCTTGTCGACGAGGAACTCGCAGGTGCCGGCGCCGCGGTACGAGACGTGCCGCGCCAGCTTGACGGCCGCGTCGGCGATGCGGCCCCTGAGGTCGTCTTCGAGCGTGGACGGGCCCTCCTCGAGGAGCTTCTGGTAGCGGCGCTGGATCGAGCAGTCGCGCTCGAACAGGTGCACGACCTCTCCATGGCCGTCGCCGAAGACCTGCACCTCGATGTGCTTGGGCTCCTCGATGTACTTCTCCATGTACAGCTCGGGGTTGCCGAACGCGGCGCGGGCCTCCTCCTGAGCGTTGACGAACTGCCGCTCGAGGTCGGAGTGGCTCTGCACGACGCGCATGCCGCGGCCGCCGCCGCCGGCGGAGGCCTTGAGGATCAGTGGGAAACCGATGCGATCGGCGAACGACTTCGCCTCGGCCAGGTCCGCCAGTGCCCCGCTGCCGGGCGTCACGGGCACGCCGGCCTCCTGGGCCAGCGCGCGCGCCGAGGACTTGTCGCCGATGCGGGCGATGTTGTCCGGCCGCGGCCCGATGAACACGAGGTTGTGCTCCTCGCACTTGGCAGCGAACTCGGCGTTCTCGGCGAGGAACCCGTAGCCGGGATGCACGGCCTCGGCGCCGGTCACCAGGGCGGCCGCGAGGATGTTGCGCACGTTGAGGTAGCTGCTCGCGGCGGGAGCCGGACCGATGCACACGGCCTCGTCTGCGAGCAGCACGGGCAGGGAGCTCTCGTCGGCCTGCGAGTAGACGACGACGGACTGCACGCCCAGCTCGCGCGCCGCGCGGACGACGCGGAGGGCGATCTCGCCCCGGTTGGCGATGAGGATCTTGCGGAACATCCGGCTGCTCAGTCCGGCTCGATACGGAACAGGGTCTGGCCGTACTCGACCGGCTGACCGTTGTCGACGAGGACCTCGCGCACGACGCCGGTCGCCTCCGCTTCGATCTCGTTCATGAGCTTCATCGCCTCGATGATGCACAACACCGTGCCGGGCTTCACGCGATCACCCACGCGCACGAACGGGGCGGCATCGGGAGAGGCCGCGGCGTAGAAGGTGCCGACGATCGGAGCGGTCACCTCGATCGTGCGGTCCGACCTGGCCGGCTCGGCTGGCGCCGCGGGCTGCTCCGAGGAGCCGGCAGCCGTCGGCGGGACCGCCGGCGCGGCGTGTGCTTGCGGCCCGGTCACGTACGCGACCTGCGGCGCGGGCTGGCCACGCTTGAGGGTCAGCTTGTACTCGCCCGTCTCGAGCGTCAGCTCGCTGACGTCGGTGTCCTTGAGCACGTCGAGTAGACGCTTCAGCTCCCGCGGCTGCATGCCGGTCAGGCCCTGCCCAGGTACTCGCCGGAGCGGGTGTCGACGCGCACGACCTCGCCCTGCTCGATGAACAGAGGCACGTTCACGGTCGCGCCCGTCTCGAGCTCGGCCGGCTTGGTGCCGCCGGAGACCGTGTCGCCGCGCACCCCAGGGTCGGTCCGGGTGATCTCCAGCTCGACGACGTTGGGCAGGGTGACCTTGAGGGGCCGGCCCTGGAAGTAGTCGACGGTGACCTCGGTGTTCTCCTTGAGGAAGTTGGCGCCCTCGCCGATCTGGGACCGGGACAGGGTCGGCTGCTCGTAGGTCTCGTTGTCCATGAACGTGTACTGGTCGTCGTTGGCGTAGAGGAACGTCATGGTCCGGTACTCGATGAAGATGTCCTGGAGCTTCTCAGTGGCGTTGAACGAGCGCTCGACGATCGAGCCCGTCTCGAGGTTCCTGAACTTCGCGACCATCTTGGCGCCACCGCGGCCGATCTTCTGGTGCTGGTAGTCGATGACTTCCCAGAGGCCGCCGTCCATCTCCACCTTGGTCCCGCTGCGCAGGTCAGTAACGCTGATCATAGGGTCGTCCCGTCCTCCGACTGGCTTCTCCTCCACGCCTGCGAGCCGGGGTCGACCCAGGCGGGCGGCTTGTGCCCGCTGCACGCATGTGGCAGCAGGGTCTAGAGACGGGCCAGTCTAGCACCAGCGGCGCGAGCGCTGGACGGCGGGACCCCGGTGCGAGCCTCAGAGCTCGAGCACGGTCGGGCCCAGCCCCGCCGCGGCGACCAGCTCGGAGTAGCGCCGGTCGCTCAGCTCGCCGGGCGCCCCCTCGACCGCCACCAGCGCCGCCTCGAGGAGGTTGGTGCCCACGCTCCGGCCCCCGTAACGCGGCGTGGTGGTCACGAGGCGGCGCACGCCCGCCGAGCGTAGGAACCCGAGGTCGGCCGCGGTGGTCGTGTTGGTGAGTACGTCCTTGCCCGGAAGCTTGGGGGGCGGGTGGGGCCG
>JBIQIQ010000247.1:0-1915 GCA_044507975.1 Deinococcaceae bacterium | reverse complement strand
CTCAAGGACGACGTGACCATCGTCATCGTGACGCACAACATGCAGCAGGCGGCGCGCGTCTCCGACTACACCGCCTTCTTCTACGAGGGCCACGTCGTCGAGTTCAGCGACACCGACACGATGTTCACGAACCCGCGCGAGCAGCGCACGAACGACTACGTCACTGGTCGGTTCGGGTGAGCGATCGCCCCGCGCGGCCGTGGGACCAGCTCATGCAGACGTTGCAGCTACCGGAAGGCGGAGGGTCGCCTCGAGGCCCGCGGCGGCGTTCGACAACGTCAGTTCTCCGCCAAGCGCGCGTGCGACGTGAGCCACGAAGGCGAGCCCAAGACCGAGTCCCTCACGGCTCTCCTCGACCTGGAAGAAGGGCTCGGTGAGGTGAGGCAGCGAGGGGGGCGGTACGCCCGGACCATCGTCGCTCACGCGCACGGTGAGGTGCCTATCTCCGACCGCGACCGCGATGCGCGCCCGCCCGCCGCCGTGGCGTAGAGCGTTGTCTACGAGGTTGGTGAGGGCCTGCTGCACGAGGCGCGGGTGGGAGACGGTGGCCCCCCCGAAGACGCCGGTTACGACGACACGCGACCGGCAGTCGAGCGGAAGCGCGGACAGCGACTCCTCCAGCAGGGGGGACAGCGGCTTGCGTTCGCCAGCCTGGTCCGAGGAACGTGCCAGGGCGAGCATCGCCTCCAACACCTCCTCGATCTGCCTCACGTTCTTCTCGACGACGGTCAGGGCAGCCTCGGCGGGCGCGTGGCCGAGACGCGCCCTCTCCGCCTGAAGCCGTATCGCGGCCAGGGGCGTCCGCAGCTCGTGGGACGCGTAGCGGGTGAACGCGCGCTCCCTCTCGACGTGGTCGTCTACCGCGCGGGCCATGGCGTTGAAGCCGCGCACGAGCTGAGTCAGCTCGTCTTCGCCGGGCGGGACCGTCAGTTCGGCTGCCGTCGCACCCATCTCGAGGTCGCGCGTGGCGGCCGTGAGCCGGGTGAGTGGAGCGGCGATGCGCCGCGAGAGCCAGCTTGCCAGCACGACCCCCAGCAGAACGAACAGAGGTATGTCGACGAGGTCGAGCAACAGCCGAAGCGATACGGCTCCGCCTCCTGCGGCAAGGCGGCGCTCGAGACCCTCAAGGGCGACGTCGAGCACCCCCTCGAGGACGGCGGCCCCGATCACGGCCGCTAGCAGGGCGAGGAAGATCGTGCGCCTGAGGCTCACCTCAGCCCGGACCCAGCCGGTAACCACCTGAGACGGTGGTGATGACGCTGCCCGCGATCTTCTGCCTCAGCTGACTGACGTAGACGCGTACCACCCGCGGTCCGGAGCCCGCCTCGGGGAAGAGCCGCGCCTGCAGTTCCTCGGCCGTGAACACCCTGTCAGGGTAGAGCGCGAAGAGCTCGAGCATCTCGAACTCCCTGGCCGACAGCTGGACCTCGGAGCCGTCCCACGTCACGAGGCGGTTGGCCAGGTCGACTCGCAGAGGCGCGCGCTCGAGCACCGTCCGGCGGGTCTGGGCCTGCCGGCGCAACAACGCCCTAATGCGCGCCAGGAACTCCGCTAGCCCGAACGGCTTGACGAGGTAGTCGTCGCCACCGATATCGAGTCCGCGCACGCGATCGAGCTCCGCATCGCGGGCGCTGACGAAGAGTATGTGACCCTCGAAGCCGGCGTCACGCAACTGGGCAGCCAGCTCGAACCCGGCGTCTTCGGCGGTGCCGATCATCACGTCGAGCACCGCGAGGTCGAACGTCTGCTCGGCGACGGCCCGCGAGGCCGCGGCCACGGAGCTGGCCCACTCGACCTCGTACCGCTCGTGCTTGAGGGCATCCGCGAGCGCTCGGCCGATGTCACGGTTGTCTTCGAGGACGAGGATCCGCAAGCTCACTTACCTCTGACTTATGCGGCGGTCATAGGCTTGTGG
>JBIQIQ010000053.1:0-14293 GCA_044507975.1 Deinococcaceae bacterium | reverse complement strand
CGGTGGCGGACCGGCCCGTCACCTCGCGCCTCACCAGGGGCGCGACCTCCGTGCCCAGGAGCTCGATCGACCTCAGCATCTCCTTGTGCGGGACCGTGCCGACGCTGAACTGGAAGAGGTAGCGCTGGTTGCCGAACACCGCGTGCTGGGCGAGGACCTTCTCGGCCACCTGCTCCGGCTCGCCGACCAGCAGGTGCCCGTGGGGGCCCAGTCCGGCGTCGAACTGCTCGCGCGTGATGCCGCTCCAGCCTCGCTCCCGACCGATGCGCGACATCACCTCGGCGTAGGGCGGGAAGAACGTGTCAGCCGCGGCCTTGGCGTCGTCGGCCAGGAAGCCGTGCGAGTTGATCGCCAGGGGCGGCCGAGCGTGCCCGGCCGCCGCCGCGGCCTGGGCGTGGATGTCGGAGAACGGTCGGAAGCGCGCTGGCTGGCCGCCGATGATCGCGAGCGTCATCGGCAGCCCCAGGTAGCCCGCCCGCGCCGCCGACTCCGGCGTTCCTCCCACGGCCACCCAGACCGGCAGCGGCCGCTGGACGGGCTCGGGGTGAACGCGCTGGTCCTGCAGCGCCGAGCGGAAGCGTCCGCTCCACGTCACGGGCTCGCCCTGAGCGAGCAGCGTCAGCAGCTCGAGCTTCTCGGCGAACAGGTCGTCGTAGTCGCGCAGGTCGTAGCCGAACAGCGGAAAGGACTCGATGAACGAGCCGCGACCGGCCATGACCTCGGCACGGCCGGCCGACAGGAGGTCGAGGGTCGCGAAGCGCTCGTACACCCTCACCGGGTCGTCGGACGAGAGCACCGTCACGGCGCTCGTCAGCCGCAGGCGCCGCGTCCGGGCCGCGATGGCGGCCAGCAGGACCTCCGGCGCCGAGGCGAGGTAGTCGGGCCGGTGGTGCTCCCCGATGCCGAAGACGTCGAGGCCCACCTCGTCGGCGAGCTGGGCCTCCTCCAGCAGGTCCTTCACGCGCTGCCGTAGCGAGAGTGCGGGAGCGCCCCGAGCGGGGGACAGCTCCACGAAGGTCGTCAGGCCGATCTCGAACGGTCTGTCGTCGCTCACGCCCGAGGGTAGCCCCCGCGCTCTCGGCGACGCTGGCGAGGCGCTACAGGCGGGGCGCCGGGGGCATGCTGCCGCGGCCGCCCCCGGCGCCCCGCCCAGCTCAGACCCCCGCGGCCTCTCCCACGGGGGTGAGCGCCTCAGCGTCGCGCTCGCCGGTGCGGATGCGCACGACACCCTCGAGGGGCAGGACGAAGATCTTGCCGTCGCCGATCGCCCCGGTGCGCGCGGCCCGGACGATCGCGGCGATCGTCGCCTCGACGTGCCGGTCCTCGACCGCGATCCGCAGCTCGACCTTCTCGTGGAACTCGACCACGTGCTCGCTGCCCCGGTAGCGCTCGCGCAACGGCTCCTCCCCGCCGTGGCCCGAGACCCGGCTCAGCGTCACGCCCTTCACGCCGGACCTGAGCAGCTCGGCCTTGACCTGGGGGACGCGCTCTGGCCTGATGACCGCCGTGACGAGCTTCACTCAGTCACCCGACCCGAACACGACCGGCTGGCTCAGCACGTCCGTGGTCGCGTAGCCGATGGTGCCGTGCTCGGATACGTCGAGCCCCGCGACCTCTTCGGCGGCTGTGACGCGACCGAGCCCCACCAGGTGGAGCAGGCGGAACCCGACGTAGCCGGCGGCGAAGGCGCCGGCCGAGTAGCAGAGGGTGCCGAGGAGCTGCACGCCCAGGTCGGCGCCCCCGAACAGCCCGACGGCCACGGTCCCCCACACGCCTACGACGCCGTGGACGGACACCGCTCCCACCGGGTCGTCCACCCGCAGGCGGTCGAGGAGAACGACGGAGCCGACGACCAGCAGGCCGCCTGCCGCGCCCACGAGGACGGCTGCGCCGCCAGCGATGACGTCGGGTCCGGCGGTGATCGCCACCAGCCCGGCGAGGACGCCGTTGATCGTCATGCTGAAGTCCGGCTTGCCGAACAGGGCCCAGGAGGCGATCAGCGCAGCCATTGCGCCTGCCGCGGAGGCGAGGTACGTGCTGAGGGCTATGCCTGCGATCGCGGAGGCGTCCTCGGCGGTCGAGAACGAGAGTTGCGAGCCGCCGTTGAAGCCGAACCAGGCGATCCACAGCAGGAACACGCCCAACCCCGCCAGGGCCATGTTGTGGCCCGGTATCGCGACCGCCTTGCCGCCTGCGTAGCGGCCGAGCCGCGGGCCGAGGGCGAGCACCGCGCCGAGCGCGGCGAAGCCGCCGACGGCGTGGACGACGGACGACCCGGCGAAGTCGTGGAAGCCCATCTGGGAGAGCCAGCCGCCGCCCCAGTGCCAGCGGCCGAGCGTGGGATAGACGAGCGCCGTGAGCACGACCGAGAAGACCAGGTAGCCCGAGAAGCGCGCCCTCCCGCCGATGGCCCCGGAGACTATCGTCGCCGCCGTGGCGGCGAACACGAGCTGGAACAGCAGGTCCATGGCGGCGGGCGCGTTGACCGAGGTCTGGTAGCCCGCGAGGAACGGACCGCCGCCGTACATCAGCGCGAAGCCGAAGGCCCAGAACGCCAGGCCGGCGACGGCGAAGTCGGCGAAGTTCTTCATCAGGATGTTCACGAGGTTCTTCGCGCTGTGCAGTCCCGCTTCGAGCAGGGCGAAGCCGGGCTGCATGAGCATCACCAGCAACGCGCACATCAGTAGCCCGAAGGTGTCGAGAGCGTAGGCCAGGTCGAGCGTCATCCGCACCTCCCGCGCGTTCCCGCGCGCCCTCCCGCGACCGGCGCTGCGAACGGAGCTGCGAACGGAGCTGCGAACGGTCCGCGGTGAGGATGGCGAAGGCTAGTGCCTGACGGGCACAGCTGTCAAGCCCGATGTCGCAAGATGTAGCAAAGTAGCTGCACAATGTGCACGAGAACTCCGAATCCCTGCACATCGTGCGTATGCATCCTCCTGTCTGGTCCGATGTCACTCGACAAGCTCCATGTCGGTTCCGCCGTGGCCACCGCCGCCCCTCTCGGGATGCCGCCGACGTGGCCGCGGGCATAGAATGGCGAGACCCACAAGCGTGGCGGCTCGCCCCAGGCGAGCCACAGGGACTCCCTTACCTGGAGACTCACCTGGAGACGGAGCGGCGGAATGATTGAAGCGCAGGCAGAGGTCCTTCTCAACTACGTGGGCGGCAAGTGGACGCCCTCCCGGTCGGGCTCCAACTCGCCCGTCCGCAACCCCGCGACGGCGGAGACGATCGCCCTGGTGCCCCACAGCCCCGGTGAAGAGGTCGACGCCGCCGTAGCCGCCGCCAGAGAGGCGTACAAGGAGTGGCGCGAGACGCCCGTCGTCGACCGCATCAAGCCGCTGTTCAAGCTGCGGGACCTCCTCATCGCCAACCTGGACGAGATCGCCAAGACCATCACCAACGAGGCGGGCAAGACGTACGCCGAGTCGTACGCCGAGATGCAGCGCGGGGTCGAGAACGTCGAGGTCGCCTGCGGCGCTCCGATCCTCATGCAGGGCTACAACAACGAGGACATCGCGCGCGGCATCGACGAGCACATGCTCCGCCAGCCGCTCGGGGTCGTCGCTGCCATCACGCCCTTCAACTTCCCCGGCATGATCCCCCTCTGGTTCATGCCGTACGCGGTCGCGGCGGGCAACTGCTTCCTCCTCAAGCCGAGCGAGAAGGTCCCCATGACCACGCAGCTGCTGTTCCGCCTCTTCGAGGAGGCCGGCTTCCCGCCCGGCGTGCTCGGGCTGGTGAACGGCGGCAAGGAGACCGTCGACGCCATCCTCGACCACCCCGACGTCAAGGCCGTCTCCTTCGTCGGCTCGACCCCGGTGGCGAAGTACATCTACTCGCGCGCCGCAGCCAACGGCAAGCGTGCGCAGGCGCAGGGCGGGGCGAAGAACCCGGCGATCGTCATGCCCGACGCCGACATGGAGATGTCGACGCGCATCCTCGCCGACTCGGCCTTCGGCTGCGCCGGGCAGCGCTGCCTCGCCACCTCCGCCGTCATCACGGTCGGCGAGGCCAGGTCGGAGTTCACCGAGCGGATCGCCGAGGCGGCGTCCGGGCGCAAGGTCGGCTACGGCCTGGTCGAAGGCGTGGAGATGGGCCCCGTGATCTCGCAGGAGTCGAGGCAGCGCATCGGCTCGCTCGTCGAAACGGGCATCGCGGAGGGCGCACGCCCGGTCGTCGACGGCCGCGAGAAGGAGGTCGACGGCTTCCGCGACGGCTACTTCGTGCACCCGACGGTGCTCGACGAGGTCGACCCCAAGAGCACGATCGCCTCGACCGAGGTGTTCGGTCCCGTGCTGGCGCTCATGCACGCCCGCGACCTCGACGAGGCCATCAAGATCGTCAACGATCGCCGCTTCGGCAACCAGGCGAGCATCTTCACCTCGTCCGGCGCGGCCGCCCGGCACTTCCGCCACCACGCCATCGCCGGCAACATCGGCGTCAACCTCGGCGTCGCGGCCCCGATGGCCTTCTTCCCGTTCAGCGGCTGGGGCGACAGCTTCTTCGGCGACCTGCACGCCCAGGCCCACCACGGCTTCGAGTTCTACACGCAGACCAAGGTCGTCGTCGAGCGCTGGCCCAAGCAGTGGAGCCGGACCTTCTAGACATGGCCCGCTCACCGCTCACGCTCGACCAGCTCCAGGACGCCTTCACCGAGACGTACCCGCGCTACTCGGAGAACGAGGCGTTCGTGGAGGCGAGCAGGTGCCTCTACTGCTTCGACGCGCCCTGCATCAAGGCGTGCCCCACCGACATCGACGTCCCCACGTTCATCCGCAAGATCGCCACTGGCAACGTGCTCGGGGCGGCCAGGACGATCCTCGAGTCCAACCTCCTGGGCCACACCTGCGGTCGCGTCTGCCCCGTCGACGAGCTGTGCGTGGGCGCATGCGTGCTCGGCGAGGAGCACAGGCCGATCGCGATCGGCCGGCTGCAGCGCTACGCGACCGACCACCTGTTCGACGCCAAGGCCATGCCCTTCCGGCCCGCGCCGCCCACCGGCAAGCGGGTGGCGGTCGTGGGCGGTGGCCCGGCGGGCCTCTCGTGCGCCGGCGAGCTGGCGAAGCTCGGCGTCGAGGCGCACGTCTACGAGAAGAACGAGCTGCCCGGTGGCCTCTCGACCTACGGCATCGTCGTCATGCGCGAGCCCGTGGCGGTGTCCTTGGAGGAGGTCGCGTTCATCGAGGCCCTGGGGGTGAAGGTGAACGCCGGCGTCGAGGTCGGTCGCGACCTCGACCCGCAGCGCCTGGTGGCCGACCACGACGCCGTCGTCATCGCTGCCGGCACGGGCAGGGTGCCAAGGCTCGGCGTGCCCGGCGAGGACCTGGCCGGCGTCACGGACGCACTGGACTTCATCGCCGCCACAAAGATGGCTGAGAAGGATGGCCTCGCCCACCTCTACGACGTGCCGGTCGGGCGCGAGGTCGTCGTCGTCGGCGCAGGCAACACCGCCATCGACGCCGCGACGATCGCTCGGCGCCTGGGCGCGGAGCGCGTGACGATGGTCTACCGCCGCGGCCGCGACGAGATGCCCGCCTACGACTTCGAGGTCGCCTTCGTGCAGAACGAGGGCGTCGACATCAGGTTCCTCACCCAGCCGGTCGAGGTCCTGGGCGAGGGCGGGAAGGTCGTGGGGCTGCGCTGCGTGCGCATGGAGCTCGGCGAGCCGGACGAGAGCGGGCGTCGCTGGCCGCGAGCCGTACCGGGCAGCGAGTTCGTCCTGCCCGCCGACCAGGTGGTGCTGGCGATCGGCCAGGAGAAGCTCCTGGACCTGTTCGCCGCGTTCGGCGTCGAGGTGGCCCACGGCTACGTGGTGACCGACGCCGAGCAGAGGACCAGCGTCCCCAAGGTCTTCGCTGCCGGCGACTGCGCGCGGCTCACCGGCCACGCGCTCACCGTGACGGCGGCCCAGGACGGCAAGATCGCGGCAGCGGCCGTAGCGCGGCAGCTCGGCGTGGAGGTGCCGCGTCCGGAGCTCGGCGTGCCCAACGGCCGCCCGATCCTGACGCAGCCGCCGGCGAGAGAGGCAGTTGGAGGCGTCAGTGGCTGACCTGACCACCGTGTTCGCGGGCGTGAGGTCGCCCAACCCCTTCTGGCTCGCCTCCGCCCCCCCGACGAACACCGCCTACCAGATCAACAAGGCGTTCGAGTACGGCTGGGGCGGCGCGGTCTGGAAGACGATCGGCGACCCCGTCCTCAACGTCTGCAACCGCTACGGCGCGTTCGAGTTCGGCGGCAACAAGCTGGTCGCCATCAACAACGTCGAGCTGATCTCCGACCGTCCGCTCGACGTGAACCTGCGCGAGATCGCCGAGGTCAAGCGGCTGTGGCCCGACCGGGCCGTCGTCGTCTCGGCGATGGTCTCCTCCAACCCCGAGGCCTGGCGCACCATCGTGCAGCAGATCGAGGACACCGGCGCCGACGCCATCGAGCTCAACTACGGCTGCCCTCACGGCATGTCGGAACGCGGCATGGGCGCCGCGGTCGGCCAGGTGCCCGAGTACTGCTCGATGATCACGAGCTGGGTGACCGAGGTCGCCAGCATCCCCGTGATCGTCAAGCTCACGCCCAACGTCACCGACATCACCAAGCCGGCGCGCGCCGCGATCGCCGGTCGGGCGAACGGCCTGTCGCTCATCAACACGATCAACTCGATCGTCGGGGTCGACCTGGACAGCTTCGAGTTGAGGCCGAACATCGGCGGCAAGGGCGGGCACGGTGGCTACGCCGGTCCGGCGGTCAGGCCGATCGCGCTGCACATGCTCTCGCAGGTGGCCGTCGACGACGAGGTGAGGGCCGCCGGCGTGCCCATCTCGGGCATGGGCGGGGTCCAGACCTGGCGCGACGCAGCCGAGTTCATCCTCCTCGGCGCGACCAGCGTCCAGGTATGCACCGCCGTGATGCACTACGGCTTCCGGCTCATCGAGGACCTCACCGACGGCCTCTCGAACTGGCTCGACTCGAAGGGCATCGCCTGCCTCTCGGAGGTGGTCGGGGCCTCTACGCACAGGGTGTCCGACTTCGGCGACTTCGACCTCTCGTTCAAGACCGTGGCCCGCATCGACGAGGACAAGTGCATCCAGTGCAACCTGTGCTACGTCGCCTGCGACGAGGGCGCCCACCAGTGCATCGACCTCACGGTCGACGGAGCGCGCATCGACCCCGCCGCGATCGCGGGCGTCCGCGCGAGCCTGAACGCCGGCGTCGGTCCCTCGAGCAAGCCGCAGCCGAAGGTGCGCGAGGAGGACTGCGTCGGCTGCGACCTCTGCAGCCTGGTGTGCCCGGTCGAGGGCTGCATCACGATGGTCGAGGTGCCGCCGGAGCGACCGAGCGTCACCTGGAACGAGCTGGTGAGGACGCGACCCGAGGTCACCACCGACTGGGACGCCATGAACGCCTACCGAGCCGAGAAGGGCATCGACATCCACTGACCGCGCGGCGCTCGAGCCGCGCGTGACTTGGAAGGGAAGCGAGCGAGCGCATGAGCCTACTGATACGGAACGGCGAGGTCGTCACGCCGGGCGGCCGCGTCAAGGCGGACGTCCTGTGCGAGGGCGAGGTGATCACCGCGCTCGGCAGGGACCTGCGAGCCCCGCCAGGCGCCGAGGTGATCGACGCCAGCGGGAAGTACGTGTTCCCCGGCTTCATCGACCCGCACGTGCACATCTACCTGCCCTTCATGGGCACGGCCTGCAAGGACACCCACGCCACCGGCTCGCAGGCCGCGCTGGTCGGCGGCACGACGACCTACATCGAGATGCTCGCCCCGAGCCGGAACGAGGACCTCCGCGAGGGCTACGACCACTGGCGGCGCCTCGCAGACGGCGAGTCGGCATGCGACTACTCGTTCCACATCGGGGTCACGCGCTTCGACGACGAGACCGAGGCCGTGCTCCGCGACCTCGTCGCCGACGGGATGACGTCCTTCAAGGTCTTCCTGGCCTACGAGGGGTTCTTCGGCGTCACCGACGAGGAGCTCTACGCCACGCTCAAGCTGGCGAAGGACCTCGGCGTGATCGTCACGGCCCACTGCGAGAACTCGGGCCTCATCGCCGCGATGCAGCGCTCGCTGCTCGCCGAGGGCAAGACCGGGCCGGAGTGGCACGAGCCGAGCCGGCCGGACGTGGTCGAGGCGGCGGGCACGGCCAAGTTCGCTACCTTCCTCGAGATCACCGGCGCCAAGGGCTACGTGGTGCACCTCTCGAACGAGAAGGCGTTGCGCGAGGCGGTCGAGGCCAAGCTCAGGGGGGTCGATCTCAGCATCGAGGCTGTGATCCCTCACCTCGTGCTCGACAAGAGCTACGCCGAGAGGCCCGACTTCGAGGGCGCGAAGTACGTCATGAGCCCGCCACTGCGCGCGCCGACCGACCAGCGGGCCTTGTGGCGCGGCCTGAGCCGCGGCCTGATCGACACGGTGGGCACCGACCACGCGCCGTTCGACGTCGGCCAGAAGGCGATGGGGAGAGGGGCCTTCACGCAGATCCCCAACGGCATGCCGGCGATCGAGGACCGCGTGAACCTGCTCTACACGCACGGCGTGAGCCGCGGCGACCTGAGCCTCGAGAGGTTCGTGGAGGTCGCGTCGACGAACGCCGCCAAGCTGTTCGGCCTCTACCCCCGCAAGGGCGCGATCGCGGTGGGCTCCGATGCCGACATCGTCGTGTACGACCCCGATCACCGCGGGGTGATAAGCGCCTCCACGCACAAGATGAACGTCGACTACAGCGCTTTCGAGGGCTTCGAGATCGACGGCCGCCCCAGCGTCGTGACCGTTCGCGGCCAGGTCGCCGCGCGGGACGGCGAGTTCGTGGGCGAGCCCGGCCGCGGCCGGCTCCTGAGGCGCAAGCCGCTCCGTGGCTGACGGCTCGACCCAGGCCGAGCGCGGAGGAGAGGCGCCGGTCATCTCCGTGCGCGGCGTCAGCAAGGTCTTCCGCGTGGGCAAGGGCGAGGCCGTGGCCCTGCAGGACGCCGACCTCGAGGTGGGCAAGGGCGACTTCGTCTCCCTGATCGGACCGTCGGGCTGCGGCAAGACGACCCTCATGCGTCTGATCGCCGACCTCACGGAGCCGACCGCGGGCGAGATCGACGTCGCGGGGAAGACGCCGCGGCAGGCGCGCGAGGACCGCGAGTACGGCTACGTGTTCCAGGCTCCCGTGCTGTACGAGTGGCGCTCGGTGCTCGCCAACGTGACGCTGCCCCTCGAGATCATGGGCTTCGAGCGGGCGCGGCGGCGCCAGCGGGCGCGCGAGCTCCTCGAGATGGTCGGCCTGGAGCGCTTCGAGCGCTCCTACCCGTGGCAGCTCTCGGGCGGCATGCAGCAGCGCGTCTCGATCGCGCGGGCGCTCGCCTTCGACCCGAAGCTGCTGCTGATGGACGAGCCGTTCGGGGCCCTCGACGAGATCACGCGCGAGGCGATGAACATGGAGCTGCTGAGGCTGTGGCAGGAGACGCGCAAGACGGTCGTCTTCGTGACGCACTCGATCGCCGAGGCGGTGTTCCTGTCGACGCGCATCGTCGTGATGACCGCGCGTCCGGGGCGCATCCGCGAGGTGATCGACGTCGATCTGCCCTACCCCCGCACTCCTCAATCGCGTGAGACGCCGCGGTTCTTCGAGCTGACGACGCAGGTGCGCGAGGCGCTGCGCGGCGAGGAGCACGGGCTCGGCGCCGGCCCCGGGGCGGAGCCAGCGCAGAAGACGGTCGGTTACTGAGCTTGCGTCGGCTCGCTGCCAGGCTCGGTCCCGCCGTGCCCGTCCTCGTGGTTCTGGCCGTGCTGCTGGCGCTGATGTACCCGGCGGCCCTGCTGTTGGGCATGCCCCTGGCGCGGGACCGTATGGGCAGCGTTTCGAACTGGGTGCGTGAGACGGTCACCGCCCTACCCGTCGCCGTCGCTGGCGAGACCGGGCCCACCCTGCCGTTCGGCGGCGCGCCCGAGGCCGACGAGCGCATCGCGAGCCTGGTGAGCCGCTCCGCCGTGCTGGTACAGGGAGGCAGGGTCCTCAGCGCCGACGTGCGGCTCGAGGCGGGCTCCGTCGTGTTGGGTGCGCCGCTCGCAGCCCCGCCGGTCGAGCTCGGTCCTGAGCTCACGCCCGTGCCCGACGCCGGCGCGGGTGGTCGCGTGGCGGCGTTGCCGGGCCCCGAGCACGCCGCTGCACCGCTCTACGAGGGTGGAGCGCTGCTGCGCCGCGGCTCCGCGGCCGCCCTGGAGAGGGCCGACGGGGCCAGGCGCGATTTCACGGTTCCCGGCGCGGACCGCCGGCGCGACGGGCCGGCGGTGGCCCTAGTGGGGGAGGGGGCGCTGCTGGAGGGCGAGGGGTTCGAGCTCGACGGCGACACCCTCCGGTTCGACGTCCCACCGGCCTTCAACGCGCCCGTCAGCCTGCTGACCGGGGACTACCAGCTGTTGGTCGACGGCGACGCTGTCGTGCTGCACGAGCCGCTCGCGGCCGGGTCCGAGCTGCGCGTCGCCATCAGCCACGTCGCCCTGGCCGAGGGCCTCCTCGGCGTGGTCGACGGGGAGAACCGCGAGTTCCGGCTGCAGCACGCCCCGTTACTCGAGACCGACCCCGGCCGGCTCCTGTACCTCGGCGACCGGCCGCTCTCCGGAGCGGCGGAGAGGCCTCAGGAGCGCGTCGACGGCGTGCGCACCGAGTTCACCTTCGCCTCGGAGGCCGGTCTCGTCACCGTCGAGGGGCGGGAGCTCCGCGAGGGGGAGGGGTACATGCGCGCAGGCGCCGTCGTGACGTTCGCGACGCCGCCGCCGCGCAACGCCGCGCTGCGCCAGCATCCCGACTACCGGGTCAGCGACCCGGCCGCCGGCGCCGTCACCCTCGCGGTGCCCCCCGAGCCCGGACAGGCGCTCTGGGCGGCCTCGTACACCTACTACGCGCACCCGGCGTGCGGGGAGACGGCGTTCGAGTGCTTCCTCGGCCTCCCGCAGCACCCGGTGCCGTTCCCGCACTGGATCGCGGAGCGCCTGCCGGAGTTCTTCACCGCCTACCCGCTCTCCGATCCGCGCAACGTCCTGCGGGCCACGCTGTACACCGCTACCGGCACCCTCGTCTCGCTGGCGTTCGGGGCCATCATCGGCGTGCTCCTGGCGGTGGCCTTCGTGAGGGTACGGCCTTTCGAGCAGGCGCTCCTGCCGTGGGTGATCGCCTCGCAGACGATCCCCGTCATCGCGCTCGTGCCCGTGCTCGTCGCGGTGCTCGGCAACCTCGGCGTGACGGTGCAGACGAGCCTCGTGCCGGCCGCGATCGTGGGGGCCTACATCGCGTTCTTCCCGATCACGGTGGGGACCGTCACGGGGATGCGCTCCGTCGACCCGCTGGCGCTCGACCTGATGAAGGCGTACGCGGCCTCGCCGCTCCAGTCGTTCCTCAAGCTCCGCTTCCCCGCGGCCGTCCCCTACCTGTTCACCAGCCTCAAGCTGGGCGCCGCGGCCGCGCTCGTCGGGGCCCTGGTGGCGGAGGTCGAGTCGAACAACCGGCTCGGGCTCGGCTACGCGATCATCGGCCAGGTCCAGGCCGGCGACGTCGCCGACGTGTGGATCCTCCTCGGCATCTCGGCCCTGCTGGGTATCGGGCTCGTGTCGCTCGTCGGGCTCGTACAGCGCCTCGTGGCGCCCTGGCAGCGCACCGGCCTCGCCGCGGCCGGGGAGGACCGCTGATGGCCGCGGGCGGGGCGGTGGGCGGCGTCGTGAGGCGCGACCGGGCGCTCTCGCCGACGGCGCGCCTCGGGCTCGGCCTGGCCGCACTCACGGCGGCCGGCATCGGGATAGCTCTCGCCGCGGTCGTGCTGCAGCGCGGTCAGCCGGGGCCGGCCGGGACCCTCTACTGGGCCGCGCTGGCAGGCGGCCTCCTGCTCGCCGTCGTCGCGACGGCGCGGCTGAGCCTCGTGCGCCCCGAGGAGGAGGAGGGGCGCGCCAGCGCCGTGCTGATGTCCAGGCTGCAGCGGGTCCTGCCCGTCGCCACCGTGCCGTTCGTGCTGCTGCTCACGTGGGAGGGTCTCGTGCTGGGCTTCCGCGTGCCGGCCGGCATCTTCCCCTCGGTGGCCAGCATCGGCCAGGCCCTGACGCGCGCCTGGCCGGTGCTGGTCGCCGACGCCTACCTGACGTTCGTGCGCGAGGTCCTGCTGGGCTTCGGCGTCGGCCTCGTCCTGGGGATCGTCACGGGCACGCTGATCGCCTTCAGCGCCTTCCTGCGGCGCGGGTTCCTGCCGTTGGCGACGGCGTTCGGCGCCGTGCCGATCGTCGGCCTCGCGCCGGTGCTGGGCCGGGCGCTGGGCGTCGACTGGGAGTCGAAGGCCGCCGTCGGCGTGATCGTGACGTTCTTCCCGGTGGTGCTGAACACCGTGCAGGGCCTGATCTCCGTCGAGCCGCTCAAGCTCGAGCTCCTGCGCTCCTACGCCGCGAAGCCGCTGCAGGGCTTCTTCGCCCTCAGGCTGCCCAACGCCTTGCCTTACGTCTTCACCTCCCTCAAGGTCGCGATCGTCCTCACCGTAGTGAGCGTCATCGTCGCGGAGTTCCTCATCCCGGGTCCGCCGAGCGGGCTCGGGCAGCGCATCAGCCTCTCGGCCCACCGCGGCCAGTTCGACGTCGTCTTCGCGGCGATCTTCGTCTCGAGCGTGCTCTCCATGCTCCTCTACTGGACGGTGCAGCTCCTCGAGCGTTGGCTGTTGGCGTGGCACCCTTCGTCGCGCGGGGGATGAGAGCGCGCCCTCTTGCGTGGCAGGGGCTAGAGCCAGCCTTCACCAACGGGACGGCTGCCGGCCGGGCATGGCATGATGTCGGTCTAGGTCGACAACAGGGAGGTAGTTAGATGCTGCGTCGGTCCGTTACAGCACTGGCGGTGGTAGCGCTCCTGGTGAGCGGTGGAGCCTTCGCCCAGGAACTGATCCCGGTCAACTTCCAGTCCAAGTGGTTCCCGCAGGCCCAGTTCGCCGGGTACTTCGTGGCGCAGGAGCTCGGCTTCTACGCCGAGGAGGGCCTCGACGTCACGATCCTCGACGGCGGCAACGTCAACCCCACCGTGCAGGTGGCGTCGGGCAACGCCGACTTCGGCACCGACTGGGTCGCCAACATCCTGGCCCAGCGCGAGCAGGGCCTCGAGGTCGTCACGATCGCCCAGATGTTCCAGGACTCGGGCTACCGCATGGTCGCGCTCGCCGACTCGGGCATCGAGGAGATCGCCGACCTCGCCGGCCGCCGCGTGGGCGTCTGGGCCTTCGGCAACGAGTTCGCCGCCGAGGCGGTGTTCTCCGCCGCCGGCTTCACCTCGAACCTCGACCCCGCCGAGACGAGCCCCGACGTCGACGCGCTCGTCTACGCGTTCGATCCCTCGCTGGTGTTCCCCCACGAGGTCGATGCCGCGAGCGCGATGACCTACAACGAGCTCGACCAGATCGTCGGCCTCGGCTACCCGCTCGACCAGCTGATCATCCTCGACCCCGCCGACATCGGCGCCGACCTCCTCGAGGACAACATCTTCACGCGCCCCGACGTGCTGGCCAGCGCCGACTTCAAGGGCTCCGGCGTCTCGGGCCGCGAGATCGCCGAGCGCTTCGTCCGGGCGTCGATCCGCGGCTGGGAGTACGCGATCGAGAACCAGGAGGAGGCCGTGCAGATCGTGCTCGGCTACTGCGGTGACACCTGCGCCGGCTCGGGCACGACCCAGAGCCCGCTGATCCACCAGACCTGGCAGATGGCCGAGACGGCCAAGCTCGTCAAGCCGACCCCCGACACGGTCGTGGGAGCCCTCGACCAGGAGGCCTACGAGCGCTCGGTCGCCCTGCTCGTCGAGGTCGGGCTCATCAGCGCCCCGGTCGCCTACGATGTCGCCGTCGACCCCACCGTGTTCGAGGCGATCTCAGGGCAGTAGCCCAACCGATCGGCGGATCAGCGGCGCCCGGTGGTATCGCCACCGGGCGCCGCTTCTTCGTGAACCTCACATCTCGTTCTCACGAATCCACTACACTCCGGGTGCGTTCGAGAACGGAGGTCTGTCATGGAGACTTGGTTACCCATCGTCATCCAGTTGGTCGCCGGTGCTATCGGCGGCAACCTCGCCGGCGGGCGGGGCAGGACCGGGGGCCTGGGCGGCACCGGCAACACCGTCGTCGGCGCGGCTGGCGGCGTGGGCCTGGCCCAGCTCCTGCAGCTGCTGGGGCTCGGGGACGGCGGCGGCGCCCTCGACCTGGCCTCGCTGCTCACCTCGGTCCTCGGCGGCGGCGCTGGCGGCGGCGTGCTCGCCGGCATCGTCGGCGCCCTGATGGGGGGCCGCAAGCCGCCCGC
>JBIQIQ010000052.1:0-14460 GCA_044507975.1 Deinococcaceae bacterium | reverse complement strand
TCGAGGAGCTGCGGGTCGGTGCGGCTGTTCGCCTTCGCCACGCCGACGCGGTTCGTGAAGTCCTTGAGCGCCGCGGGCGGCACGCCGCGCCGCCGCAGCGCCGAGAGGGTGGGCATGCGAGGGTCGTCCCAGCCCGTGACGAACCCCTCGTCGACGAGGCGCAGCAGTCGGCGCTTGCGGACCACGGTGTGGTCGAGCACCAGCCGGGCGAACTCGTACTGGTGCGGCCTCGGGCCCTCGATCAGATGGTCGACGAGCCAGTCGTAGATCTCGCGGTTGTTCTCGAACTCCAGCGTGCACAGCGAGTGCGTCACGCCCTCGATGGCGTCGGAGAGCGGGTGGGCCATGTCGTAGAGCGGGTAGACCTTCCAGCGGTCGCCCGTCCGGTAGTGGGGCGCGTGGACGATCCGGTAGAGGACCGGGTCGCGCATCTTCATGTTGGGCGAGGCCAGGTCGATCTTCGCCCGGAGCACGGAGGCCCCCTCCGGGAACTCGCCGGCGTTCATGCGCTCGAACAGGTCGAGGCTCTCCGCGGCGTCGCGGTCCCGGTAGGGGCCAGGCCGGCCGGCCTCGGTGACGGTGCCGCGCAGCGCGCGGATCTCCTCCTCGGAGGACGAGTCGACGTAGGCCAGGCCCCGGCGGATCAGCTCCTTGGCCCAGTCGTAGAGGTGGGGGAAGTAGTCGGAGGCGAAGCGGACCTCGACGGGCTCGAAGCCGAGCCACTCCACGTCGCGGATCGCCGCCTCTACGAAGCGCTCGTCGGCCGTCTCCGGGTTGGTGTCGTCGAAGCGCAGGTAGGTGACGCCGCCGTAGTCGGCCGCGAGCCCGAAGTTCAGGCACAGCGCCTTGGCGTGGCCCACGTGAAGGAAGCCGTTGGGCTCGGGCGGGAACCGGGTCACGACGCCGCTCACCCGACCGGCCGCGAGGTCGGCGTCGATGATGTCGGTGATGAAGTTGGGCGCCACCTGCCTCTGCCCCTCGCGCGGGATCCTCGCTGGCGGGTGGTGCGCGGTGGGGGGCGGTGGGGTGAACTTCTCGGCGCTCATGCTCGCTCCTCGTCGCGCCGCGCGGACGGCGCCGGCGGCCGGGTGGCGGCGCGGCGCCGGTGGCGGCACGAGCTTAGACTCTACCGCCTAGCCTGCGTAGGGGACGACGAACACCGAGACGAACAGGTAGCTGACGGGGAACGTGAACAGCAGCGAGTCGATGCGGTCCAGCACCCCGCCATGGCCCGGCAGGAACACGCCCGCGTCCTTGACGCCGGCCCAGCGCTTGAGGAGCGACTCGAAGAGGTCCCCCAGCTGAGCGGCCAGCGAGGTCACGAGCGTCAGCGCCAGGACGGTGACGAAGCCGAGCTCGAGCCCGGCCAGGCGGCGCGCCAGCAGAGCCGTCAGAGCGACGATGACGAGAGCGAGCAGCAGCCCTCCGACAGCGCCCTCCACGGTCTTGCGCGGGCTGACCCGAGGGGCCAGCGGCGTGCGGCCGAACAGCTTCCCGAGGGTGAACGCCCCGACGTCGGTGGCGACCGCCGACAGCAGCGGCAGGGCCAGGAACCACAGGCCCAGGTGGCCGTCGGGGGTGTAGCGCAGCGTGATCACGTACCCGAGCAGGAACGGGACGTAGAGGTAGCCGGCGATGGTGAACGCCGCGGTGTGGACCGAGTTGCGGTTCAGCTTGAGGACCTCGAGCACCAGCACGAAGAGGACGAACAGGACGAGGAGCGCCTCGCGCCAGCTCACGCCGCCGGCCAGCGAGGGCATGCCGGGGTAGGTCGAGGGCAGGGAGGCCGGCACCGTCAGGACCGCGGCCACGAACAAGCTGCGCTGGCGCACAGGCACCCCCCGCAGCCGCAGGAGCGCCGCGAACTCGCGGATCCCCACGATGCTGAGCAGCACGAAGGCGGGCGCCAGCAGCGGCAACCCTACCCAGAGCACCAGCATCGCGACGAGGAAGATCGCCAGCCCGCCCCCGACGCGGGTGCGGAGCGCGTCCTCGCTGCCGGCCTCGGGCGCCGGGTGGCTCACACCGCCAGGATGTCGGTCTCTTTCGTCTTGGTGCGCTGGTCGATCTTGGCGATGAACTCGTCGGTGACCTTCTGGACGTCGCCCTCGGCCCGCCGGAGCTCGTCCTCGCTGAGGTCGCCGTCCTTCTGCATCGCCTTGAGGCGGTCGTTGGAGTCGCGCCGGATGTTGCGAACGGCGACCCTGGACTCCTCGGCCATGTTGTGGACCGTCTTCACGAGGTCACGCCGGCGCTCGTCGGTGAGCGGCGGGACGCTGATGAACACGTTGTCGCCCTGGTTGTTGGGGTTGAAGCCCAGGTCGCTCTCGAGGATCGCCTTCTCGATGGCGCCGATCGAGCTCTTGTCGAACGGCGTGATGACGAGGGTGCGGGCGTCGGGGCTGGTGACCGTGGCGATCTGGGTGAGGGGCATGGATGACCCGTAGTAGTCGACGTGAACGCGGCTGAGGACCGCCGGGTTGGCGCGGCCGGTGCGCACGGCGCCGATGTTCTGCTCGAACGCCTCGAGCGACCTCTGCATGCGTTCCCTGGTCTCGGCGAGGACCGTCTTCATCGCTGACCTCCGGAGGGTGTTCCCGAGCCGCAGTGTACCCCGGCCATGAGGGGGGTCAGCCGGCCGCGAAGGCGGTTTCTGCGTCCTGGGCGATGAGCGTGCCGACCTCGGCGCCTCCCAGGAGGCGCTGGAGGTTGCCCGGTGTGAAGATGTCGAACACGCGGATCGGCAGGCCCCTGTCGATGCAGAGCGAGACGGCCGTGGCGTCCATCACGGCCAGGCCGTTGTTGAGGACGTCCATGTACGACAGCGTCGCGAAGCGCTTGGCCTGCGGGTTCGTGCGTGGGTCGGAGTCGTAGACGCCGTCGACGTTGTTCTTGGCCATCAGCACCATGTCCGCCTCGATCTCGAGGGCGCGCAGGGTGGCGGCCGTGTCGGTGGTGAAGAACGGGTTGCCCGTACCGGCCGCGAAGATCACGACGCGGCCCTTCTCGAGGTGCCGCAGCGCGCGGCGCCGGATGTACGGCTCCGCCACCTCCTGGATGGTGATGGCGCTCTGGACGCGGGTGTCGACGTTGACCGCCTCCAGCGCGTCCTGCAGCGCGATCGCGTTCATCACCGTGCCGAGCATGCCGACGTAGTCGGCGGTGGCGGGGTCCATGTGGCTCCCGTGCTGAGCGCCACGCCAGAAGTTCCCGCCACCCACGACCAGCGCCAGCTCGACGCCGCTCGCCTTGGCGGCCGCGATCTCGCCGGCCAGGGCGGTCGTCGCCTCGGGGGAGACGCCGAAACCACCCGGGCCAGCGAGGAACTCGCCCGAAAGCTTGAGCAGCGCGCGCTTCAAGCCGTTACTCGCCTACGGCGATGCGCGTGAAGCGGCCCACCTGGATGTTCTCGCCCAAGGTCGCTGCGGCCTCCTTGACGAGGTCGCCGACCGTCTTCTTGTCGTCCTTGACGTACTGCTGATCGAGCAGGACGATCTCGGAGAAGAACTTGTTCAGGCGGCCTTCGACGATCTTGTCGGCGACGGCCTCCGGCTTGCCCTCCTCGATGGCCTGCTTGCGCAGGGCATCGCGCTCGGCGGCGACGACGTCCTCGGGCACGTCCTCGCGGCGGGCGTACTGGGGGTTCGCCATGGCCACGTGCATGGCGAGGTTCTTCGCCAGGTCGCGGAAGGTGTCGTTGCGGGCGACGAAGTCGGTCTCGCTGTTGACCTCGACCAGCACGGCGAGCTTGCCGTTGTGGTGAACGTAGGTGCCGACGAGGCCTTCCTTGGCCTCGCGGTCCGACTTCTTGTCGGCCTTGGCGACGCCGCGCTCGCGCAGCAGCTGGGCCGCCTTCTCCAGGTCGCCGCCGGTGTCTTCCAGGGCGCGCTTGACGTCCATCATGCCGGCGCTCGTCATCGCCCTCAGCTTCTTGACCATCTCGGTCGTCACAGCCATGGTGTTACCTCACCCTTCTCTCGGGTCCGCGGTCCTCGCGGGCGCCTTGACGTGCGCCCGCTCTTTCAGGGCGCCTTCCAGCGCCCCTCCTACTGGGCTTCCGCGCTTACTCGGCGGTCGCCGCCGACTCGGCCTCGTCCGCGGCGGCCGGAGCTGCCTCGGGCTCTTCCGCGGTAGCCGCCGTTTCCTCCTCGGCGCCGGCCTCTGCGGCCTCGATGACCTGCCGCTCCGACTCGGAGACGGGCGCCTCCAGCCGCTCGCCGTCGTCGCCCTCCGGCGCGGCCGCGGGCGCGGCCTCCTCGCCGCCGCCGCGGACCTCGACGATGAGGTCGGCGAGGCGCGCGGTGATCAGCTGGATCGACCGGATCGCGTCGTCGTTGCCCGGGACGATGAAGTCGAGCACGTCGGGGTCGGAGTCGGTGTCGGCGAGGCCCACGACGGGGATGCCGAGCTTGTTGGCCTCCTTGACCGCGATCGCCTCCTTGGTGGGGTCGATCACGAAGAGCGCGTCCGGCAGCCTGGGCATGTCGCGGATGCCGCCGAGGTAGCGCTGGAGGCGGTGGAGCTCCTTGCCGAGGTCGATCTGCTCCTTCTTCGAGTAGCGGAGGATCGACTCGTCGGCGAACATCGCTTCGAGCTCCTTGAGGCGCTCGACGCGCGTCTTGATGGTCTTGAAGTTCGTGAGCAGCCCACCGAGCCAGCGCTCGTTGATGAAGGGCATGCCGCAGCGCTTGGCCTCGGCGGCCAGGATCTCCTGCGCCTGCTTCTTGGCTCCCACGAAGAGGATCGTCCCGCCGCGCTGCGCGACGCTCTTGAGGAAGTCGAAGGCCTTCTCGCTCTCGACCAGCGTCTTCTGCAGGTCGATGATGAAGATCCCGTTGCGCTCGGCGAAGATGTAGCGCTTCATCTTCGGGTTGGCGCGCTTGGTCTCGTGGCCGAAGTGGACGCCGGCCTCGAGCAGCTGCTTCATTCCCAGGTACGACATGTCTTCCTCCGTAGGCGGGATGTTGAGGTTGGAGTCACAGTTCGCTCGCCACGGCCGGATGGCCGGAGGCGAGCCCACCCTGTCTCTCTGAGTTCCAGACGGACATCCCGCTACCGTCTGACAAACCTAGCGATTCTACTACAAGGACGCCCTTCCGTGCAGCCCTGGCCCACAGCCGCCACGGTCCTCCCAGGAGAGCGCCCGGCCGAGCTACCTCGGCCGGGCGCAGGGTGGCCGCTCGTCGCGCGGGAGCCGCGCGGGCGTCAGGGCAGGGTGGCGAGGGCCTCGCGGGCCGCGGCGTAGTTCGGGTCGATCTCGACGGCCCGCTCGTAGGCCTCGCGGGCACGCTGGGCGTCGCCCTGGCCGCCACGGCGCTGGTGCGCCTGGCCGAGCCAGTAGTACGACTCCGCGCTGGGCGGGCTGGCGAGGAGAGCCCCGTGCTGCGCGCGCCGCACGGCTTCGTCGACCTGGCCGGTCTCGAGGTAGGCCCGCGCGAGGTAGGTGAACAGCGGGGGCAGGAAGATCGCGCCGTCCATCTGCACGGCCTGCTCGAGGCGAGGCAAGCTGGACTGGACGTCGCCGCACTCGAACAGCACGATGCCGAGGTTCGAGGCCGCCGAGAGGCTGCTCGGGTCGAGGTTGACCGCCTGCGCCAGCTCGTACTCCGCGGTGCTGCAGTCGCCGAGGCGGTACGAGATGTCTCCCAGGTTGTTGTGCGCCACGGAGCTGGACGGGTCGAGGACGACGGCGCGGCGGAAGGCCTGCTGCGCGAGCTGGAGCTCTCCGGCGTCGCGGTAGACGCGCCCGAGGTTCACCTGAACGGTGCTCTTCTCCGAGTTGTCGAGCTCCTGCGACGAGCCGGCGAGGCTGGCGGCCTGCTCGAGCGTGTTCCTGGCCTGCTCGAGCTCACCGAGCTGGTAGAGGACCAGGCCCTTGGTGTTCTGCACGCGCGCGTCGCTCGACGACACGGCTTCGGCGCGCTGGATCGTGTCGAGCGCGTCGGCGAGCCTGCCGCTGTAGGCGCCGGGGTCGGCCTGGTACTGGTACTGGTACGCGTTCGCCAGGTGGATGAGCGCCTGCAGGTGGTTCTGCTGGACGGCGAGCGCGGACTGGAAGGCCTCGATCGCCTCCGGGTAACGCCCCTGGCAAGAGAGGGCGCGCCCCTTGCCCACCTGGGCGTCGACGTTGCCGTCGTCCAGCCGCAGCGCCTCTTGGAAATAGAACTGAGCCAGCGAGCAATCGCCGCGCTCGAGGTAGAACTGCCCGTCCTCGATGAGCGTGGCCACGTCGGGCCGGCCCTCTTCACCCTGCTGGGCGAAGGCCGCGCCGCTGACGCACAGCGCGGCCAGGAGCGCTGCTCCGAGAAGCCGTAGCGGCTGACGTGAGTTTGGGTGCGAGCTTGTCAACGTGTCCTCCGACGACCTGTAAGACGCTGTGGTGCGACGACTCTAACATCCAGCCCCTAGCGCCGGTCAGGCCACTTCGGTGCGCGCGCCGCGCGTTCCGACCGCCAGCGACGCACCGCCCGCGCCTCGTCTTGCGCCGGTCGGCCCAATCATCACTAGGCTCGGTGAGAGGGCCGTGTGCGTTCCAGTGCGCGTTCCGTCACATCCGCAGGCCGTGATGGACGACGCCTCGCGGGCCGCCACGGCCAGCGTCCGCCGCGGTCCCAAGACCGGTCGGGAAGGGGTAGGATGGGCGGTCGACGCTAGAGCCGCGCCGGTGACGCGGCCGTCGCCCGCGGCGCCGAGCCGCTCAGAAGAGGCATCTTAGAAGTGACAGAAGCCCTATCGGCCAGCCAGGCCCCCACAGCTGCGGCGCGGGTATCCGCCGGTCGCTTGACGACCCGATTGGCCTGGACCGCACTGATCGCCAACGCCGTCGTCATCCTGCAGGGCGCGGTGGTGCGCCTCACCGGGTCGGGCGCCGGCTGCGGCAGCCACTGGCCCACCTGCAACGGCGAGGTCGTGCCGCTGGCGCCCAGCCTGGAGACGATGATCGAGTTCAGCCACCGCCTGCTGTCGGCCGGGGTCCTCGCGCTGGGGGTCTGGCTGCTGGTGAGAGCCCTCCGCACGCGGCGCGACAAGCCCGGACTGGCGGCGTTCGCCACCGCGTCGATGGTCCTGCTCGTCATCGAGGCGCTGATCGGCGCCGCCACGGTGATACTCGGCCTCACGGGCGACGACGCCAGCGTGGCGCGCGGCGTGTGGGTGGCCGGTCACCTCGTGAACAGCCTGCTCCTCATCGGCGCGCTCGCTTGCACGGTCGCGTACGCCCGGGACGACTCGCCTTCCTTCCCGCTCCGGCTCTCCTCCCAGCTGCCGCTGACGGCCGTGCTCGTCACGGGCCTCGTCGGCGCGCTGGTCCTCAGCTTCACCGGCGGCATCGCCGCCATGGGCAACACGATCTTCCCGCCGGAGTCGCTGGCCGAGGGCTTCCGCGCCGACTTCGACCCGGCCTCGCACCCGCTCGTGCGGCTGCGCATCCTCCACCCGCTCATCGCCATCGCCGTCGGCACCTACCTCTTCCTCGGCCTCGGCCTGGCCTGGTGGATCAAGCCGGTGCCGGCCGCTCGCTTCGTCGCTCGCGCGCTGCTGGGCGTGTACGTCGCTCAGCTCGTCGTGGGCACCTTCAACCTCGCGCTGCTGGGCCCCTTCGTCCTGCAGCTGCTCCACTTGCTGTTGGCCGTGGCCGCCTTCGGGTTGCTCGCGGCGCTCACCGTGAAGATGCTTGGCGGTCAGGCCGTGAGGAGCTCGGGCTCCCTCTGGCGCAGCGCCGCCGGGGAGGGTGCATGACGCAGTCCGCTGCTGCGCCAAGGGCGACCTGGCGCGACTACTTCGTGTTGACGAAACCCAAGGTCATCGTCCTGCTGCTGATGACGACGGTGGCCGCGATGTTCATCGCCGCGGGCGGCTTCCCCGGCTGGGTGACGCTGCTCGGCCTCGTCGTGGGCGGGTACATGTCGGCCGGCGCGGCCGGCGTCTACAACATGGTCTACGACGCCGACATCGACGTGCGCATGAAGCGCACGGCCAAGCGGCCCACCGTCACGCGCGTGGTCAGCCAGCGGAACGCCATGGTCTTCGCGGTCGCGCTGACGCTGCTCTCGTTCGTCGTCATATGGGCTGCCTCGAACGTCACCGCCGCGCTGCTCTCCTGGGCGGGGATAGCCTTCTACGTCCTCGTCTACACGATGTGGCTCAAGCGCTCCACCTGGCAGAACATCGTCATCGGTGGGGCCGCGGGGTCGATCCCGCCGCTCGTCGGCTGGGCGGCCGTAACGGGTGAGCTGTCGCTGCTCGCCTGGATCCTGTTCGCGGTCGTGTTCGTGTGGACGCCGGTCCACTTCTGGGCCCTGGCCCTCATGGTCAAGGACCAGTACGCCGACGTGGGCGTCCCCATGGCGCCGGCCGTCATCGGCGAGCGCGCGACCGTCATGCAGATGATCATGTACACGGTGCTCACCATCGTCCTGACGGTGCTGCCGTTCTTCCTCCGCGAGTTCAGTCCCGCGTACTTCGTCGCCGCGCTCGTCCTCAACGTCGTTCTGGCGGTGCGGGTCGCCGCCGTGTTCAGGGTGGTGAGGGCCGGAGAGTCGGTGGACCGCGTCACGGCCCTGCCCCTCTACAAGTACTCGATGACCTACCTGGGGCTGCTGTTCCTGACCATGGCGCTCGACCGCGCCCTGTTCTGACGCCAGCCTGATGCCGCGCGTCCTGCTGACGCCCAAGTGGATCGCCGGCCACCTGCTCGCCCTCGGGCTGGTGGTGCTGTTCGTGTACCTCGGCACCTGGCAGGCGAGGCGCCTCGAGGAGCGTCGCGCGCACGTCGCCCAGGTCGTCGAGCGCACGTCGCTGCCGCCACTGCCTCTCGAGGACGTCCTGGGCGCGGGAGGCGAGCTGCCCGAGTACCGCACCGTAACCGCCGTCGGCGAGTTCGATCCGGCCGAGGAGGTGCTCCTGCGCAGCCGTAGCCTCGGCGGCCAGCCGGGCTTCCACGTGCTCACGCCGCTCGTCGTGTCCGATGGGGAGCTGGCCGGCTCGGCGCTGCTGGTCGAGCGGGGCTGGGTGCCCTACGGGCTCGACCAGGTCCCGGTGACGGAGGCGCCGCCTCCTTCCGGAGAGGTGACGGTGGTGGGCCGGCTCCGGCTCCCGCGCGGGAGAGCGGAGGGCGCCTTCGGCCCCCGCGACCCCGAGGGCGGCGACCTGGTGCAGACCTTCTACGTCGATGCCGAGCGCCTGCAGGCGCAGATGCCCTACCAGCTGCTGCCGGCCTACGTCGAGCTGACGGCCTCCGAGCCGCCGCACCCCGCCGAGCTGCCTCTGGCCCTGCCCGCGCCGGAGCTAGACGAGGGCCCGCACCTCGGCTACGCGATCCAATGGTTCTCGTTCGCCGCCATCGGGGTCGTCGGGTACGTCTTCCTGATGAGGCACGTGATCAGGGGCGAGCGGCGGCGCTGACCCCGGCACCCTGCAGCGACCCCGCCAGGGTGCCCAGGAGGCTGCGGAACGGCGTCACGAACTTCTCCACGCCCTCTGCCTCCAGCCGCTCCGCGACCTCCTCGAGGTCGATGCCGAGGCGCCCGAGCTCGGCGACCACGCGCCGAGCGTCCTCGACGCCGTCGCCGATGCGCGCCGCGGGTTCTCCGTGGTCGCGGTAGGCGTCGAGGGTCTCGAGCGGCATCGTGTTGATCGTCTCGGGGCCGATGAGAGGCTCGACGTACTTCGTGTCGGGGTAGGCGGGGTCCTTCGTGCCGGTCGAGGCCCACAGCAGCCGCTGGACGCGCGCGCCCCCGGCCGCGAGGCGGCTCCAGCGCGCGTCGGACGGTGAGAACCGGCGGGTGAAGACCTCGTAGGCGAGCTTGGCGTAGGCGATGGCCGCCTCGCCGCGCAGGGCGCGAGCCTCGTCCGTGCCCTTGGCGTCGAGCAGAGGGTCGACGTGCACGTCGAAGCGGCTCAGGAAGAAGCTCGCTACCGAGTTCACGCCGCGCAGCGCCTCGCCGCGTTCCAGCCGGTCCTCCAGGCCCCCCAGGTAGGCGTCGATGACGCGCTCGTAGCGCTCCAGGCCGAAGAGCAGCGTGACGTTCACGTTCACGCCGTCGCCGATGAGCCGGCGGATCGCGCCGAGTCCGGCCGTGGTCGCCGGCACCTTGATGAAGACGTTGGGCCGAGCGAGCCGCTGCCAGAGGTGACCGCCCTCGGCGTACGTCGCCTCCTCGTCGTGCGCGACCTCGGGGGAGACCTCCAGCGAGACGAAGCCATACCGGCCGCCCGAAGCGTCGTACGTGGGCCGGAAGAGGTCGGCGGCGCGCTGGATGTCCTCCACGACGATCTCCTCGTAGGCCTCCTCGACCGTCGCGCTGCGGCGGGCCAGGGCGGCAAGAGCGTCCTGGTAGTCGTCGGAGTCGGCGATCGCCTTGTTGAAGATCGCGGGGTTGGAGGTCACGCCGCGCAGGCCGTCACGGTCGATCAGCGTCTGGAGCGTGCCGTCCTCGAGCCATGAGCGGCGGATCTCGTCGAGGTAGACCGACTGGCCGTGTTCCTGCAGCCTCTTGAGCGGGTTCATCTCTCACCTCGCGTGTCGCCCGAGTCGCGGGCGGGGAGCTCTAGCGTCCGATGTTACGACCGAAGCCGCTCGGCCTCGGTGCGGCCAGGGCGCGCGCCAAGGCCTGCGCCTAGCGCGGCCGCTCCCAGCCGGTCGCCAGGACGTCGTCGCCGCCGAGCTCGAGCCGGGCGCGGGGCAGCGGCAGCGTGGCAGGACCGCTGACCGCCAGCCCGGCTCGTTGGGGGTCGAAGACGCTGAGGTGGCACGGGCAGGTGATGGCCGGCGTGGTCGTCGCGTAGTTGAAGCCGAAGCTGATGGCGTTGACGTCGGGGTTGAAGCTCGCCAGGCAGTGCTGGTGCGTGCAGATGCGGGTGAACGCCACCAGGTGGGTGCCGCCCACGCTCAGGCCGCCAGTCACCGGTTGGGGGACCCGGACCGCCACCGCCGGCGTGGCCGCCAGTACGAACTCGGCGGAGTCCCACACCTCCGCGAACGACGAGAGGGGGGCGACGACCTCAGGGCCGGCGGCGTCGAACTCCGGGGTCGGGTCCGGGCGACGCTTGATGAAGTGCCTGTCTACCGCGAGGTACAGCCCGTAGCCGCCACCGCCCAGTAAGGCCAGCACCGGGGCGCGCCAGAGCCACTTCATGACCTCCCGACGTCCGGCGTCGGCGGGTTCGCTTGGCGTTCCGTCCTCCCGGACCTCAGGGGCGGCGCCGGTGCCGTCAGGGCCTCCGGTCATCCCCCCGAGACTACCCGCGTGACGTGGTCGACGACGGCGTCGAGCTCCTCCTGGCTCAGCGTCGCGCCGAAGCCGGGCATCAGCCCCCGGCCGAACGTCACGGCGTCGCGCACGTTGCCGGCATCGGCCGCACGCGCGTTGCCGGCGAGGGCGACGCCCACGCCGCCAGCGCCGGTCGGCCCGTGACAGGTCGCGCAGTTCGCGGCGTACACCGCGGCGCCGAGGCCCGCCTCGGCGGGAGCCCCGCTCGCCGCGGGGGCCGAGCCGGCGAGAGCCTGCCTGGCCCTGGCCAGCAGCTCGGCCGCCACCGGGTCCGCTCCGCCGGCCGCCTGGTAGCCCTCGATGACGGCCTCGGCATCCGTGAACCGCCCGACCTGCAGGTAGGCCTCGCCCAGGGAGAGCTGCATGGCAGGCTCCAGGGCGGCCACCCCGCCCGCCGCCGCGGCGGCCCTCTCGAGGAGGGCGGCGCCGTCGTTGGCCGCGCCGGACTGGAGCATCGCCACCCCCATCCGGGACAGCGCCACCGGCTGCTGAGGGTCGGTCTCGGTGAGCACGCGCAGGTAGGCGGTGGCCGCGTTGCGGACGTCACCGGCTTGCCAGTAGAGGTCCGCGAGCGCCAGCAGGTTCTCCTCCGACGGCTCCGCCTCGACCGCGGCGCGCAGAGCGTCGCCGCGGTCGAACAGCTCCAGCCGGGCCGTGACGATCGCGCTGACCTCGCTCCCGGCCAAGGCCGCGTAGCTCCTCAGCGCCGCCTCCGAGGCCTCCATGTCCTGGTTGGCGTAGGCGACCTCGGACAGGAGGAACAGGGTCTCGGCGTCCTGCGGGGCGGCCCCGGCCGCGAGCTGGAGCCAGGACTGGGCCTCGGCGAGGTCGGTCTGGAGGGCCAGCACCGCGAGCCGCTGGTAGACCGGCAGCGGCACGTCCCCGTCCGCCTGCGTCGCGCGCAGGTACGCCGCGCGGCCGTCCGCGAGCTCGCCGACGCTCACGTACGCGTCGCCGAGGGCCATGAGGTTCGCGGGCGTCGGATCCCGGTCGGCCGCGCGCTGCAGCTCGCGGATCTGCGTGGCGGCCGCGACGTCCGTGGTCGTGAGGGTGGCGTCCTGCCCGACGCGCGGCAGCACGTAGGACGGCAGGAACGCCGCCGCCACGACGCCGAGGGCGAGCAGCGACAGCGCCGCCACCGGCACGCGTCGCGGCCGGGCCTCGGCCCTCCTGGAGGTGGGGTCGGGGTCGACCGCTCCGGTGACCCGGCCTCGCACCCTGCCGCGCGCGGCCAGCTCCGCGGCTCGCGCGTCGATCGCCTTGAGCGTCCCGGCCGCCTTGGCCTCGTAGCGCCGGCGCAGCTGCTCCCTGCGCTCCTCGGTGAGGTCCTCCCGCGTGTCCAGCTCGGCGATGGCACGCAGCAGGGCGTCCTTCTCCTCGCCCAGGCCCGTCAGGACCGGGTCGCTGTCGTCGGGGAGAGGATCGGTGTACGCCGCCGAGATCAGCGGCAGGGCTACGTAAGCGAAGACGAGGAGCGCGAGCAGGGCCACGACGATCACCGTGATCACTCGCCCCGCTCCTCGAGCTCGGCCCTGACGCGTTCCAGGTCGACGGCGTCCACGTCCAGCGGCTCGCGCGAGCGCTGCACCCAGCGACGGCCGAGCACCACGAGGGTGCCGACGCCCAGGGCGCCCGCGGCCACGGGCAGCGCCCAGACGAGGAGGTGGACCCCGCGCTTGGGCGGGTCGAGCAGGATCCAGTCGCCGTAGCGCGCCTGGAAGTAGGCGAGTATCTCCTGCTCGCTCCTGCCTTCCTCGAGCTGCTCCCGCACGATCTGCCGCATCTGCTGCGCCAGCTCGACGCTGGAGTCGGCCACGCTCTCCGAGGTGCATACCGGACAGCGCAGCTTCCGCGCGATGTCGAACACCCGGGAGTCGAGCTCGACGCTCTGGCTCATGGCGGAGCCGAGGACGAGCAGGCAGGCCAGGGCCAGGGCGGTGCGGAGGACGGCGGCGCTCACTGCAGGATCGCGGCCAGCTGCCGGTCCATCGTCTCGGGCGTCACGGGGCCGATGTGCTTGTGGACCACGCGGCCGTCGCTCGCGACGAAGAACGTCTCCGGCACGCCGAACAGGCCCCAGTCGACGCTGACGGCGCTGTCGTCGTCGACGACGTTGGGGAAGGAGAGGTCGAACATGTCGATGAAGGCCCTGCCCTCGGCGAGCTTGCCGCGGTCCTGCGTCTGGATCCCCACGAAGACGACCCCGCGGTCGCGGTAGGCCTCCCAGTACTGCTGGAGCACCGGCGCCTCGTCGTAGCAGGGCGCGCACCAGGAGGCCCAGAAGTTCACGACCAGGGGGCGGCCGGACAGGTCCGCCAGCGTGAGCGCCTCGCCGAGCTCGGCGCGGTAGCGCTCGTAGAGGGGCAGCTCGAAGCCTGGCGCCGGTCGGCCGATGAGGTTGGACGGGATGTCGCGGTCCGGCTCGCCCCGCAGCAGTCCGAACGCGAACAGGCCGCCGAGGACGGCGACCACGGCCAGCGTGGCGATGAGCTTGCCGGCCTTCACCTAGGCCTCCCGCGCCGCGGCAGGCACGCTGGCGCGCGCCGTCACCCGGCGCGTGGCGCCGCCCAGCGAGTAAAGGGTGCCGACGACCAGGATCAGGCCGCCGACCCAGATCCACGTCACCAGCGGGCTCTTCACGGCGCGCAGGACGATGAACTCGGTGTCGGGACCGACCTGGCTGTTGAGGTTGAGGTAGACGTCGTGCCACGGCATGTACATGACGTCGGGCGTTGGCACCGTGCGGCCCATGCCGCCGAAGAGGTTGAGCCGGGGCCGAAGCGTGCCGAGCTCACGATCGCCGCGGCGGACCTCGACGACCGCCCCCGCGCTGATGCGGGCGGGCGACCGCTCTACGAATACGTCGGCGGCCGTCAACGTGTAGCCTTCGAACTCCGCCGAGGCACCGACCTCGAGCCTGATCTGCTCGTCGACCCGGTAGCCGCTCGAGAACGCCACGCCCACGGCGATGACCACGACGGCGAAGTGCACGATCATGCTGCCCACGCGCCGGCGGTTCTCGTGCGCGTAGCTCCTCAGGACCTGCAGGGCGGGGCGCTTGGTGAGGCGCACGCGGGGCACGAGGGCGCCGGCGAGGAGCAGACCGAGGCTGACGAGGTTGTAGCCGGCCAGCCCGACGGTCAGCGCCGGGTAGAGCTTGCGAACCCCCAGCAGCCACGCGAGGCCGCCC
>JBIQIQ010000002.1:11089-57870 GCA_044507975.1 Deinococcaceae bacterium | reverse complement strand
CTCACCTTCAGCCCCGAGCGCTTCAACCTCGTCTACGGCGTCATCACCGGCTTGCTGGCCGTGCTGCTGTGGCTCTACCTGGCGCTGCTGATCCTGCTGGTGGGGGCGGCCGTCGCCGCCGAGGTCACGTCCACCGCGCGCCGGCGCCAGGCGGGCGCGGCGCCCGCCGCCGAGCCCGGCTGACGACCGCCGCCGGCCCTCTGGCGACCGGTACGATGACCCACGTGACGTTGCTGGAGCGCATCTTCTCGCCCCGCTACTTCCAGCGGCTCGCCTACCTGGTCTTCGGGGCCTACGCCCGCCTCTTCCGCGGGCTGCGCGTCACGGGCGCCGAGCTCGTGCCGCACGAGGGACCCCTGGTCGTGGCCTGCAACCACTTCAGCTCCTGGGACCCGCCGATAGTGGGCGTGGCGAGCTCCCGGCCCCTCGACTTCATGGCCAAGGTCGAGCTCTTCTCCACGCCGCTGGCCGCGGCGTTCATGCGCGGTCTCGGCGCCTTCCCCGTCGACCGCAGCCGCAGCGACGTGGGCGCGGTCAAGGAGGCGCTGCGGCGGCTGCGCGCCGGACGGGCGATAGGCGTGTTCATCCAGGGCACGCGCAACGCCGGCGACGCCGAGGCGCTGGACGGCGCCGCCTATCTGGCGGTGTCGGCGGGCGCGCCCCTCACGCCCGCGGCGGTGTGGCGCGAGGGACGGTCGTTCAGGGTCGCCTTCGGCGAGCCGATCGTCCCGGCGGGCAAGGGACGCGAGGTCGCGAGGGCCCTGACGGCCGAGACGGAGCGGCGCATCGCCTCGCTCCTGCCCCGGAACGGGCAGAACCCCGTCTGAGACTGCGATTCTTCACTTGCGGGCCATACCGGCCTCTGCTAGAGTGCGCCTAGCTGATCTACGAAATCGAGGAGGATGCCGATGGCGAAGGCGAAGACCGTCTCGAAGGCCGACCTTGTCAGCAAGGTCGCCGAGTCCAAGGGCCTCAAGAAGAAGGACGTCAAGGACATCATGGACGCCATGCTCGACCAGATCAGCAAGTCCCTCGACTCAGGGTCGAAGGTCCAGCTCACTGGTTTCGGCACGTTCGAGGTCCGTCAGCGCAAGTCGCGCACCGGCGTCCGGCCCGGCACGACCGAGAAGATCAAGATCCCGGCCAGCAAGTACCCGGCCTTCAAGCCCGGCAAGGGCCTCAAGGACCGCGTCCGCCGCTAGCTCAGCCAGCACCAGGGATCGCAGCGGCCCGCGCCATCCGCGGGCCGCTCGCCGTTACGGCGGGACCGTCTCCGGCGCCTACCGGCGCTAGACTCGTACCCGTGTCGCTGCTCGACCAGATCGGTCCCGTGATGGTGGGGCCGTCCAGCTCCCACACCGCGGGCGCCTGCCGCATCGCGCTCCTCGCCCGGCACTGCCTCCTCGGCCGGCCGCACCGGGCGCGCTTCGTCCTGCACGGGTCGTTCGCCAAGACCGCGCGCGGCCACGGCACCGAGCTCGCGCTCGTGGCGGGGCTGTGCGGCGCTTACCCCGACGATGCCCGCATCCGGAACGCGTTCGACCTCGCGCAGGAGGAGGGCATGGAGTTCGAGTTCGCCACGGCGGACCTCGGGGACGTCCATCCCAACACGGTCCTGGTCGAGGCCGAGTCCGATGGGGAGTCGGTCTCGCTGCTGGGCTCGAGCCTCGGCGGCGGGCTGGTGAAGGTGGGCAGGGTCAACGGCTTCGACGCCCGCTTCTCCGGCTCGTACTACACCCTGCTGGTGCTCCACAACGACCGTCCGGGCGTGATCGCCCGCGTCGCCGGGGTCCTGGCGGACGCCGAGGCGAACATCGGATCGATCTTCTCGGCCCGGGAGCGGCGCGGCGGGATGGCCCTGATGTCCGTCGAGGCCGACAAGCCCCTCGAGCGGTACGCCCTCGACTACCTCAGCCAGCTCCCCTACGTCACGTGGCTGCGCGCCCTGCCCGAGGTCATGCAGGGCCGGCCCGCCGAGGGGGCGTGAGCCGCATGACCCTGGCGGACATCGCCGGCGCCCAGGGGCTCGCCTCTGAGCTCGTTCTCTTCGACGAGGTGGGCGACGACCCCGTAGCGGCGGAGCGCCTCAAGGCCACGATGCTCTCACGCCTCGGCGAGATGAGGGACGCGATACGGCGGGGCCTGGCGTCGCGCGAGCCGAGCCGGACCGGCATGGTCGGTTGGAACGCCAACCAGCTGGCCGAGGCGCCGGACGTGCTCGGCTCACCGCTCCTCAAGCGCGTGCAGGCGTACGCCATGGCGGTCAACGAGGAGAACGCGCGCATGGGCCGGATCGTCGCCGCGCCCACCGCCGGGAGCGCCGGCACCGTCCCCGGGGCGCTGCTCGGCGTCGCCGACCACCTCGGCCGCCCGGACGAGGAGCTCGTGATGCCCCTGATCCTCGCGGCCGGCGTGGCCCAGGTGATCGGCAAGCACATGTTCATCGCCGGCTCCACCGGCGGCTGCCAGGCCGAGATCGGGTCGAGCGCCGCCATGGCTGCCGCGGCCGTGACCGAGCTGCTCGGCGGCAGCGCCAGCGCCAGCATCCACGCCGCCGCGATGGCGCTGATGAACACGATCGGCCTCGTGTGCGACCCGGTCGGCGGCTACGTCGAGGTCCCCTGCGTCTCGCGCAACGCCTTCTACGCCGTGCACGCGGTGTCGTCGGCGCAGCTCGCGCTCGCCGGCATCGAGTCGGTGATCCCGCCGGACGAGGTCGTGCTGGCCATGGCCTCCGTCGGCCGCCTGCTGCCTCCCGAGCTCAGGGAGACCGGGGAGGGCGGTATCGCCGACACACCGACCGGCAGGCGGATCGCGCTCGAGATGGCGCGCTGAAGGGCTGAGCCGGTGCACCGCCGCCAACGGTGCGGCACGCCCTCACGACGTTCTCCCGGTCGGTAGCCCCGGCGGCCGGCGGCCGCCGACGAGCTTGTACAATCTTTCACGAGGGACGTTCGTCCCGCCGCCACCGCGCGCGCACCGGCCGGCAGAGGCGCGGTTGGCGGGGTTAGGAGCCGTCATGGAGGCTCTCTCCAGGCCGCGAGTGATCATCGTCGGGGCCGGTTTCGCCGGCCTCAACACAGCCAAGGCGCTGAAGCACGCGCCCGTCGACGTCCTGCTGATCGACGCCCACAACTTCCACACCTTCCAGCCTCTGCTCTACCAGGTCGCGACCGCCGCGCTCGAGTCGGGTGACATCGCGCACCAGGTGAGGAACGTCTTCCGCCACCAGGCGAACCTGCGCTTCCGGATGGGCAGGGTGACAGGGGTGGACTACGACGCCAAGCAGGTAGAGCTCGAGGACGGCGACCTCCTTCCGTACGACTTCCTCGTGCTCGCCAACGGCGCGGTCTACAACGACTTCGGGACGCAGGGCGTGCGGGAGCACGCGTTCGTGCTCAAGGACCTCGACAAGGCCGTCAAGCTGCGCGGGCACGTCCTCTCGCGCTTCGAGCGGGCCGCCGTGGACCCGTCGCTGATCGACGAGGGCGCCCTCACCTTCGTGATCGTGGGCGCCGGGCCCACCGGCGTGGAGATGGCCGGCGCGCTCGTCGAGCTCTTCCAGCGCGTGCTGCCGCCCGAGTACCCGGAGCTCGACCTGCGCGTCGCCCGCGTGGTCCTCGTCGAGATGGGTCCCGAGGTGCTGCCGACCTTCGGGCCGGGGTCGCGGCGCTACGCCGAGCGCGTGGTGAGGCAGCGCGGCGTCGACGTGAGGCTGCGCTCCGCGGTCGTGAGCGTCACGGACGAGGGCATCACCCTCAAGTCGGGCGAGTTCATCCCCTGCCAGACCGTCATCTGGGCGGCCGGGGTGCGCGGGCACCCGCTCGGGGAGGAGCTCGGCGTGCCGTTGGAGCGCGGCTTCCGGGTGCCGGTCGAGCCCGACCTGAGCCTGCCGGGCAGGCCCGACGTCTTCGTCGTGGGCGACCTGTCCGGAGCGAAGGACGCAGGCGGCGCGCCCCTGCCACAGGTCGCGCAGGTCGCGATCCAGGGAGGGCGGCACGCGGCACGGACCATCGTCAAGAGGCTGCAGGGGCGTCAGGCGGAGCCGTTCGTCTACCGCGACCTCGGCAACATGGCGATCATCGGCCGCAGCGCCGGCGTCGCCGAGCTGTCTCCGCGCCTCCTGGGCCTGCGCCTGCGGGGGTTCGTGGGCTGGCTCGGCTGGCTGTTCCTCCACCTGATCTACCTGCCCGGCTTCCGCAACCGGCTCTCGGCGTTCGTCAGCTGGGCCTACAACTTCTTCACCTACGACCGGCACGCCCGCCTGATCCTCGCGATGGGGCCGGGGCGCGGCTTCCCGACGACCGAAGAGAGGGAGAAGGCGGCCGTCACGGGCGCCGTGAGCACGGCGCACGGCGAAGGCGCCCCGGTTAGCGTGGGGCATGACCGGAGACCTTGACACCTACCTGCGCACCGCGATCCGGGCGGCGCGCGAGGCCGGCGGCATCCAGCTCGCCGAACGGGGCAGCGACCTCGCCATCAGCACCAAGTCGACCGACATCGACCTCGTCACTCGCGTCGACGAGCTGTGCGAGCTCCGCATCCGGGAGGTCATCGCCGCCGAGCACCCCGGTCACGTGGTCGTGGGCGAGGAGCTGGGCACGGCCGGCAGCGGTGCCATGCGCTGGATCGTCGACCCCCTCGACGGCACCGTCAATTACGCTCACGGCTTCCCGTTCTATTGCGTCTCGATAGCCCTAGAGGCCGATGGCGATCTCGTCGTCGGCGTCGTCTACGACCCGGAGCGCGACGAGCTGTTCACGGCCACCAAGGGCGGCGGCGCCTGGCTGAACGGCCGCCCGCTGTCCGTCACCACCACCGCCGAGCCGCGGCGATCGATGCTCGCCACCGGCTTCGCCTACGCCACGGAACGCATGGCCCTCAACCTCGAGGTGTTCGTGCGCGTCATGCCGCACGTGCGCGCCGTGCGTCGGCCGGGCGCAGCGGCCCTCGACATCTGCTACGTCGCGGCTGGCCGGCTGGACGGGTTCTGGGAGCTGGGCCTCAACCCCTGGGACGTCGCCGCCGGCCTCGTCATCCTGCGCGAGGCGGGCGGGACGGCCACGGGCGCCGATGGCGGTCCCTATCGGCTCGGCGACAGGGTGCTCGTCGCGAGCAACGGCCACCTCCACGCGCGCCTGCTGGACGTGCTGCAGCTGCAGACGGTCGTCGCGCGGGTCTGAAGGCGCTCAGAACTCCTGGGCGCGCGCAGTGAGGCGCTCGATCAGGTCGCGCCTGAGCGTCACCCCCAGGCCGGGCCCGCTCTGCGGGAGGCTCTGCACGCCGTCCACGGCGTCGAGGCGCTCCTCGACGATGTCCTCGTCGCCCCAGTAGCGCGTCGCGCTGGCGGTGTCGCCCGGCAGCGTGAAGCTCGGCAGGGTGCTCAGGTGCAGGTTGAGAGCGCGGCCGACGCCGAGCTCGAGCATGCCGCCGCACCAGACCGGGGCGCCGAAGGCGAGGGCGACGTCGTGCACGCGCCGCGCCTCCAGCAGGCCCCGTACCCGGCCGACCTTGACGTTGATCACGCGCCCGGAACCGAGGGCCAGCCCCTTGCGCGCGTCCGCGGCGGAGTGGACGGACTCGTCGAGGCAGACGGGCGTGGCGAGCGCCGACTGGAGCTCGGCGTGGTCGACAAGGTCGTCGTGCGCCAGGGGCTGCTCGATGTAGTCGAGGCTCAGCTCGTCCAGCGCCTGGAACACCCGTATGTCCGTCAGAGAGTAGGCGCTGTTGGCGTCGACCGTGAGGGGCATGTCAGGCAGCGCGTTCCGCACCGCCCGCAACGGCTCGGCGTCCCAGCCGGGCTTGATCTTGAACTTGAGGCGTCGGTAGCCCTCGGAGGCGTGCTGCTGGGCGACGTCGACCGTCTGCTCGACCGACGGCTGGATGCCCAGCGAGGCGCCCACCTCGATCTGCGTCCTCGACCCTCCCAGGAGCTGCCACAGCGGTAGGCCCGCGGCCTTGGCCTGCAGGTCCCAGAAGGCGCACTCGAGCGCCCCGATCGCCATGTTGTGGCCCCTCACGCCCTTCACGGCGACGAGCAGCTGCTCGGGGGTGTCGAAGTCCCGGCCGACGACGCGCGGCAGCACGTACTCAGTGAGGGCCACCCACGCCGTCGAGGTCGTCTCGTAGCTGTACCCGGGTACGTTGCCCGCCGTCACCTCTCCGTAGCCCTCGAGCCCCCCGGAGTGGACGACCAGCACGACCTTGCGCAGGTCGCGCTCTACGCCGAAGCTCGTCTCGAAGTGGAACCTGAGGTCGACCTTCAGCTCGCGCAGCTCCACGCGCTCGATCTTCATGCTCTCGCCTCCGGCTGCCGAGCATAACCTCGCCGGCGAGCGACCTCCGCGGCTGGACGCGCCGGCGCGGCGGGGCGCCGACTCAGAAGTCGTCCGGGAACTCCAAGCGCCGCTTGGGGACCTCTTCCTCGGGCTCCTCTGCGCGAGGCTCGCCCACCGAGACGGCGTCGGCAGGGCGCGATCCGCCGTCGTCCGGCACGTCGCCGGCGTCCCACGTCGGGGGCGCTTCCCCACCGTCCTCGGACCGGCGCCGGCTGGGCGGCAGGGGCACGGCGAACGGCCCGGTAGGCTCGCTCGCGGCGGCCCGCCTCATCGCCCTCTCCTCCGAGGCGGCCTCGGCGGCCCGCTGCCGCTCGGCGGCGGCCGCCCTGCGCCGCTCCGAGAGCGAGCCCCACGCCTCTCCGGCCCGCTGCCGGACGGCGCGCGCGGCGTCGTCGAGGCGCCGTTTCACCGCGCTGCGCCTCGCAGCGGCGCGCTGCATGCGCGTCACCTGCTCCGACGCGGTGCCGCGCGCGGCGTCGACGCGCTGGCTCGTCGCCCTCACCCTGTAGCGCATGTTCCATGGCTCCCACTCGAGCGGGACGCTCACGCGCAGGTTCTGCGGCCTCGCCTTCGTGGCGAAGACGAACACCTGCAGCGTGCCGCGGTCGCCCGGCAGGTCGCTCACCTCGGCGACGACGTCGACGGCGCCGTTCGGCGGGACGACGGCCGAGGCGTCGGCGACGACCGGCAGCCGCCCCGCGCCCGTGGTCAGCGCGACCTCGAGGAGCTGCACCGGGTAGGCGTTGAGGTTGTTGAACGTGACGCGGAGCTGCATCGGCGCCTCGGCCGGCGCGGTCAGGTACGCCGGACGGCGCGTCCCGCCGTCGGCTTCCGCCGCCGGCTCACGGGCGCCGCTGAGCGCCACGACGCCATTGGTCAGGAGGAACTGAGGCCCCAGCGCGCGCTCGCGCCGGCGCCAGCGCGCCGCGATGAGCAGCACGATCAGTAGCGCTGCGCCGGCGAGGATCAGGTACACCTCGCGGCTCCAGGCCGACGGGTCCCAGTCGACGCCGGACACCGCCTCGACGACGACGTCGTAGAAGCGCCGCAGCGCCTGCACGGACTGGTCCCAGACCTCGGACATGCTGCCTCACGCGCGGTGGCCGGGCCCCGCGACATGCCACCTTACCTGTGTCGCCACTAGAGTGACATGGTGGCTCCACTAACGACGCTTGATGGCTCTCTCACGCTGGCGAGCGAGCGCTACGGCGAGACGTACCGGTCGAGAGCGGGTGCCCTAACGGAGTCGCGGCACGTGTTCCTCGCGGGCTCGGGCGTCGGCGGCCTGCTCGACGAGCGAGGCCGGGCCTCGGTGCTCGAGGTCGGCTTCGGCACCGGCCTCAACTTCCTGGTCGCCGCGTGCGCGGCCACGGCACGCGGCGCGGCGCTAGAGTACGTCGCCTTCGAGCGCGACCCGCTAACGGCAGTAGCCCTCGCCCGGCTGGACTACCCCCGGCTCCTCGCGCCCTGCGGCTTGCCGGACGCGCTGCTCGCCTGGGCCACGACGTTCGCGGACGTTCCCCCGCCAGGCCGCCACCGCTTCGCCCGTGGCGCCGTCACCCTCGACCTGGTCGTCGGCGACGCCAGGGCCGCCGACCTGCCCGCGAGCGCCTACGACGCCGTCTACCTCGACCCGTTCAGCCCGCGCGCGAACCCCGACGGTTGGGAGGCCGACCTGCTCGGGCGGCTCGTCGGAGCTTTGAGGCCCCGGGGGAGGCTAGTCACCTACAGCGTCAGCGGTGAGGTGCGCAGGCGCCTGGTCGCCGCCGGCGCCCATGTGACGAAGGTGCCGGGGCCACCTGGGGGCAAGCGCGAGTCGCTGGTGGCGGAGAGGCCCGACCCGGCGTGACCGCGCGGGACTTCGTGATCGTCGGAGGCGGGGTCGCAGGGCTGAGCCTCGCCTACGAGCTGAGCAAGCTCGGCGCCGACGTGGCGCTCGTCGACCGGGTCCCGGCCGGTGCCGGCCGCGCCCCCGCAGCGGCCGTAGGGCCGCGCCTGCCGGCGGCGATCCTCAACCCCCACCGTGGCCGCTCGGCGCGCGCCCATCCCGCCGACCTGGCGGGCCTGGAGGCGTTCTGGCGCCTCGCCGACGAGCTCGCGGCGGCGGGGCTCGACCCAGCCGCCCACCGTACCGGCGTCCTGCGCGTCGCGACGAGCACTCGCCAGGCCGGCTCGTGGCGACGGCTGGTCGCAGATGGCGCGGGGCTGCGCTGGCTCGAGGAGGACGCGGTACCGGCGGGCGTCCACGCCCCGCACGGCGCCCTGCTCGTCGAGCGCGGCGGGTGGGTGGAGCCCGCGGCGCTCCTGGGGGCACTCACCTCCGCCTCCAACCTGCTCGGAGCCTCGCTCTGGCAGGGCGTGCAGGTCGGGGCACTGGCGCCCTCGCCCGGAGGCGCCGAGGTCACGACCACCGCTGGGCCCCTCGCGGCGCGCCACGTGGTGCTCTGCCTCGGCGCAGCGGAGCCGCCCGCGGGCTGCCGCCTCCCGGCGCTGGCCCGCGACGGCGGGGCGGCTGCCGTGCTGAGGCTGCCGGGAAGCGCCCACGTCCGCCTGTCGGGCGCGCCCCCGGTCGCGGGCGCGGTGAACGCCGTGATCGGCGCTGGCCACGCGGTGGTCACGGGCGGCACCCTCTCCCCGGTCTCCCCTCCCGAGCCCGAGCTGCGCCTCGCCGCCCTCCGCCTGCGGGACTCCGCCGCGTGGACCCTTCCAGGCCTCCGGGACGCTGAGCTGATGGGAGCGTGGTTCGGGGTCCGGGCTCGACGGCCCTCCGGCCGGCCGGTCGTGAGGCGTCTCTCGGAGCGGGTCACGCTGTACGGCGCGCTGGCGGGCCGGGGGTACCTGTGCGCGGCCGACCTGTCGGCGCGGCTGGCGCGTCGTCTCCTCACCTAGGGCGCGGGCCCCGCGCTCAGGCGGTCTGCCGCACCCCGAAGAGGTCGTCGGCGAGGTCGTAGAGCATCTGCCGCGTGAAGGTGCGGCGGCCCTCGACGAGGCCCTCGCCCTCCTTGGACGCCGTCAGCTTGCGGTAGACGTGGCTGCTGAAGGGGTGAAGCACGACCTCCTTGAACACGGCGTGCCGCGGGCTGGCGTTGCAGAGCAGCACGGGCCGACCGGTGCGCGGGTCGGAGAGGCTCGCCACCATGATCGTCGTCGGAAGGTCGTAGGGCCGGTGCATCCGGTATATGTAGTCGGGGAAGTCGGCCTCCTTCGTGAAGGTGACCCCCTCACGGCTGGCGGCGTACTCCCGCATCCAGTCGAGCAGCTCGGCCCACGCGCGGTAGAAGGCGGCCTGCCGGTCTTCCATGTCAGGAGTCTACCGCCCTACAGGGCGAAGCGAGCCTGCAGCAGCGCGCTCAGGGGCTCCATGCCCCCGACCGCCGGTACACCGAGCTCCCGGCCCTCGCGGTCGGAGCCGACCAGCACCGCGCGCATCCCGTAGTCGAGCGCCCCCCGGACGTCGGCCACCGGGTCGTCGCCCACCATCAGCGTCTCCTCGGGGAGCGCCTCGAGGCCTGCGCACGCCAGCCCGAAGATCCGGGGCGATGGCTTGCGCGCCGCCACGTCGGGGTCACCGGAGACCAAGACGACCCGGAAGCGCCGCTCGAAGCCAAGCGACCGCAGCGCTGCCCGCTGCATGTCCACGGGCCCGTTCGAGACCAGGCCGAGCCTCACGCCCGACGTATCGAGCCGCTCGAGCAGCTGCGCGGCTCCGGGCGCCGGCCGCACCTCGGCGGCGTAGCTGCCCACCACCTCGGCGGCGATCTGGGGCAGGTCGGGCGGGGCGCGCTGCTCGAGGCGTTCCAGGGTCCTCGTCATCACCGTGGCGAGGTCGAGGGCGCCCTCGCGCCTGAGCTCCTGCTGCACGAGAGCCGCGAACTCGTTCATCGAGCACTGCTCGAGCCCGAGCTCGCTGCGGGCCAACGCGAGCAGGCCGCCGAAGTCGCCGCCGTAGCCTCCCAGCGTGCCGTCGAGGTCGAAGCAGACCGCCTTGATCACCGAGGACCAGCCTAACGTTTGGGGGCTGGGGGCCCGCGGTATGCTGGGTCGCCGTGCCCGTCGACGAGCTTCTAGCACCCCTCAACGAAGAGCAACGCGCGGCTGTGACCCACTTCCAAGGGCCCGCCCTCGTGCTGGCCGGAGCCGGCTCCGGCAAGACCAGGACCGTGGTCCACCGCATCGCCTACCTCCTCAGGGAGCACGACGTCCTGCCCCAGCAGGTGCTGGCCGTGACGTTCACCAACAAGGCCGCGGGCGAGCTCAAGGAGCGCGTCGGTGCCCTCATAGGCGACCCGGGGCGGGACCTGTGGGTCTCGACCTTCCACTCCGCCTGCCTCCGCGTGCTTCGCACCTACGGTGAGCGCATCGACCTCAAGCCCGGCTTCGCGATCTACGACGACGGCGACCAGCTCGACCTCCTGAAGGAGGTGCTGAGCGGGCTCCCGGGCGCGCGCGACGCGAACCCTCGCGCGTTCCGCTCCCTCATCGACAGGGCGAAGTCGAACCTCTGGACGCCCGAGCGGCTGCGCGAGGAGGGCGAGCAGGCGTGGGGGCGCATCGTCGCGGGCCTGCCCCTGCAGGCGGTGGCCGACGTCTACGCCCTCTACCAGCAACGCCTGACCGCCTCCAACGCAGTGGACTTCAACGACATCCTCGGCCGGACCGTGCAGCTCTTCGACGAGCACCCCGACGTCCTGCAGCGCGTCCAGCAGCGCGCGGTGTTCGTACACGTCGACGAGTACCAGGACACGAACGCCGCTCAGTACCGGCTGACCCAGCAGCTGGCCGAGACGTACGGCAACCTGATGGTCGTCGGCGACCCAGACCAGAGCATCTACGCCTTCCGCGGCGCCGACGTGCGCAACATCCTCGACTTCCGGCGCGACCATCCCGACGCGAAGGTCTACCGCCTCGAGCTGAACTACCGCTCGGTGGGCAGCGTGCTGGCCGTTGCCAACGCGGTCATCCGCCAGAACCAGGGCCGCATCGAGAAGGAGCTGCGGCCCGTGAAGGGCGGCGGCGAGAAGGTGCGCCTCTACCGCGCGGCCGACCACCGTGCCGAGGCCGACTTCGTGGCCAGGACCATCGAGCGTCGCAAGGCGGAGCTCGGCCTCCCCTACGCCGCGTTCGCGGTGCTCTACCGCACGAACTCGCAGTCGCGCGTCATCGAGGAGTCGCTGAGGCGCTCCTCCATCCCGGCCCGCATCGTCGGCGGGGTGGGCTTCTACGACCGGCGCGAGGTCAAGGACGTCCTGTCGTACGCGCGGGCGGCCCTCAACCCCGCCGACGACGTCTCGTGGCGCAGGGTGCTGGGCCGGCCGAAGCGGGGCATCGGCGGCACGACTGAGCAGAAGCTCGCCGCGTGGGCCGAGCGGCGCGGTGTGCCGTTCTCCGAGGCCCTGAGGCGCGCCGCGGAGATCGTTCCGGGAACGCCAGCGGTGAAGAGGGCGGCGGAGTTCGTCCAGCTCATGGACGACCTCTCGCGCCAGGCCGACGAGCTGCCGGCAGCGACCTTCCTCGCCGCCGTCGTCGACCAGTCGGGCTACGCGGCCTCCCTGCGCAAGGAGGGCACGCACGAGGCCGAGGGCCGGCTCGAGAACCTCGACGAGCTGGTCTCGGCGGTCACGGAGTGGCAGGAGGAGCACCAAGGCAGCATCGCTGACTTCCTCGACGAGGCGGCGCTGCTCGCCAGCGTGGACGACCGAGCCGTCAAGGCGGTCAACGGCGAGGTCGACGACGACGCAGTCACGCTCATGACGCTCCACAACGCCAAGGGGCTCGAGTTCCCCGTGGTGTTCCTCATCGGCATCGAGGAGAACCTCATCCCTCACCGCAGCTCGACCGGCAGCCTGCAGGAGCTCGAGGAGGAGCGGCGCCTCCTCTACGTCGGGATCACCCGAGCGCAGGAGGAGCTCTTCCTCGTGCACGCCGAGTCGCGCCTCACGTTCGGACGCACGGAGCCGGCGCGCCCCAGCCGCTTCATCGAGGACGTGCCGCGCGACCAGGTCGTCGAGACCGACGTCTTCGGGCAGGAGCTCACGGACACGAGGTCGTACTCGAAGTTCGCCCGGGACGTCTGGCGACCGCCCGTGGCCCCGCAGGGGAGCCAGCGGAGCGGCGGGCTCGAGGGCGTGACCCAGTTCTCCGGCGGGGAGCGCGTGTCGCATCCGAAGTTCGGCACCGGCACCGTCGTCGGGCTCTCGGGCGAGGGCGCCCGCACGGAGATCACGGTCGTCTTCGAGTCGGCCGGCGCCAAGCGGCTGCTCCTGAAGTACGCGAGCCTGGCGCGCGCCTGAGCCGGCCATCAGCCGGGCGCTACCCCTCCGGGTAAGCGCCCTCCTGGATGTTATAGTCCCGCGAACGAAAGCCCCTTGGGAGGCCGAGGGCGGCGCGCGCTGCGGCGGCGCCGGTTCCTTGAGGAGGGACCCATCAGTGAACGCCAAAGCCATCGTGGTGACGTCGGGCAAGGGCGGCGTGGGCAAGACGACGACCACGGCCAACGTCGGGGCGGCGTTGGCGCGCCTCGGCGAGAAGGTCTGCGTCATCGACACCGACGTGGGCCTGCGGAACCTCGACGTCGTCATGGGTCTCGAGGGCCGAGTCGTCTACGACCTCATCGACGTCTTCGAGGGCCGCTGCAAGCTGAAGCAGGCCCTGATCCGCGACAAGCGCGTCGACTCCCTCTACCTGCTGGCCGCCTCGCAGACGCGCGACAAGAGCGCCCTCTCCGAGACGCGCATGGAGGAGGCGGTGCGCACGCTGCTAGACGAGGAAGGGTTCGACCGCGTGCTCATCGACAGCCCGGCCGGCATCGAGTCGGGGTTCCAGACGGCGGCCAGCGCGGCGAACGGCGCGCTCGTGGTCGTCAACCCCGAGGTCTCCAGCGTCCGCGACGCCGACCGCATCATCGGCCTGCTCGAGGCGCGCGAGATCCCGGAGGTGCGGCTGATCATCAACCGCCTGCGCCCCGACATGGTCAAGCGCGGGGACATGCTCGAGGTCGAGGACGTCCTCGAGATCCTCGGCGTCAAGCTCATCGGCATCGTGCCTGAAGACGAGAAGATCATCGTGTCTACCAACATCGGCAACCCGGCCTCCCTCGAGGACGGCAGCAAGCTCGGGGCGGGCACCGCCTTCCGCGACATCGCCAAGCGCATCAAGGGCGACGACGTCCCCTACCCTAGCCTCGAGCCGCAGGGCGGCTTCCTCGCCGGGCTGAGGCGCCTGTTCGGCGGAGCCTGATGTTCGGGCTGTTCAAGAGACGCAAGTCCAAGGACGAGCTCAAGGAGCGCCTCAAGCTCGTGCTCTCCTACGACCGCGCCAAGCTCTCCCCGGGCAGCGTCGAGGAGCTCAAGAGCGAGCTGCTCACCGTGATCAAGAAGTACTTCCCGGCCGGCGAGGGCGACTACGACGTGCGCGTGGAGCAGCAGGGCGAGCGCATGGTCCTGATCGCCAACCTGCCGGTCAAAGGCGGCTGAGCGCGGGCCCCTGGGCCCCGCGCGTGCCGCGGGGTGACGCGGTGAGGCGTCCCCCGCGCCTCATCTGCTACCCTCGGGCCCGATGGGTTCACGGCAGTACCTCGTCGCTGACGCGGACGCGGGGCAGCGGCAGTTGCTCGACCTGCTGCTCTCCGACGGCGAGAGCATCGTCGTAGGCGTCGAGACCGCGAAGCAAGCCCTCGAGTTCCTCAAGTCCAACACCCCGGCCCTGGCCGTCCTGGCCTACGAGCTGCCCGACATGCCCGGCACCGAGGTCGGCAAGCGCCTGAAGCTCGTGGCCCGGCTGCAGGCCGTGCCGGTGATCGTAACGGTCGACCCCGGGGACGCCCTCGGCGTGCCGGAGGACGTTCGGGCGGCGGCCGCCGACGCCGGCGTCGAGCTGCTGGTACCCAAGCCCCTGGGAGACAAGGCGTTGCGCGAGCGCGCCACCCGGCTCATCCAGGCTGCGCAGTCGCGCGACACCCGGGCGCCGGCACGCATCAGGCACGACACCGGGGTGATCGAGGAGTCCTTGCGGGAATTGGAGGCCAGGCAGCACCCTCCGGCGGCCGACCTGCCTCCCAAGTCGTCGGCGCTGAAGGACGGCGAACCCGAGCTGGAGCGCCTCCGCCAGGAGAACGCCAAGCTGCGGCGCCGCGTTCTCGCCCAGCAGGAGGCCATGGAGAAGCTGCGGGCCGAGTTCGACGAGGCGCGCAGGGCCTCGCGTCGCGGCCTGTTCGGCCGGCGCCGCGAGGACTGAGCGCCGGCCCCTCGGCCGGCAGGCACGAGAACCCGTTCAGGACTAGGTCGTGAGGTGGATCAGACGTCGCGCAGGTGCGCGTTCGCCCAGCTCCGTATGGCGGCGATGACGCGCTCCAGGCCCAGGCCGGCCTCGGTCAGGGTGTAGCTGCACCTGCCGCCGGTCTGGCCGTTCTCCTTGTGGAGCACGCCGAGCTCCTCGAGCTTCGAGAGCCTGTGCGTGAGGGTGGTGGGGTTGCAGCCGCCGACGATGCGCCCTAGCTCGTTGAAGCCCTTGGGCCCGTCGAGCAGGGCGTGCACGATGTGCAGCACCCACTTCTCCTGGAGGACCTCGATGCCTTCACCGGCCGGGCACCGCCTCAGGTCGCGGGCCTGAGCCTTGGAAGCCCCGTTGGACCCGCGCGCCTCGCGGCCGCCGGCGGGTCCACCGGGCTGCGCGCTCGCCGCCACGGCGCCGGCCTCCGACGTCCTGCTTAGCTCTCTTCGGGCCACCGAGGAGACTCTACCACCGCCCTCAGGAACCCCGTCTAGCACAGCTGACAGGCTCGCTGGTAGCGGCTGAAGTCCCTTCAGAGGCGCGAGCGGCCGGTGATAGACTCGCCACACAGGGCGCGCGCCCGGCGGCGACCGGCCGAAGGGTCCGCGGGCCCAGGGAGCGACCGAAGGGAGCGCCATGAACATCTACCAGCTGATCGGCCGCAACCTCGACGTCACCGACGCCATGCGCAGCTACGCCGAGGAGAAGCTGGCCAAGCTCGACCGCGTCTCGGACCAGATCGTCGATGCCAGCGTGGTCATGTCCTACGACAACAAGCAGGGCGCCGGTAACCCCGCCAAGGTCGAGGTGCAGGTGAACCTCCCCAACGGCATCATCCGGGCCGAGGAGGCCGCGCAGGACACCTACGCCGCCATCGACCTCGTCGTGGACAAGCTCGACAGGCAGCTCAAGCGCTTCAAGGGCCGCATGCTCGCCAAGCGCCAGGCCGCGGCGCCGCCACCGCCGGAGGCGATCCCCCTGGCCGACGCCGACACCGAGGGCGCCGACGACCTCCTGGACGACAGCCCCCGCATCGTGCGGGTCAAGCGCCACGTCATGCGCCCAATGGCCCCCGAGGACGCCGCGATGCAGATGGAGGCTCTGGGCCACACGTTCTTCGTGTTCCACAACGTCGATACCGACATCATCAGCGTGATCTACCGCCGCGACGACGGCGACTACGGCCTGATCGAACCAGCCCAGAGCTGACGCTACGGCACCGGCCGGCCCCCGCGGGGGCCGGCCGCTCAGCTCGAGCGGCGGGGCCGCGCGAGCACGTAGGCCCACACCACGCCGAACGCGAAGCCCCCGACGTGAGCCCACCAGGCCACTCCCCCCTCCTGCACGGACACGCCCAGCGAAGCGCCGGCCTCGAGCACTTGCAGGAACGCCCAGTACCCGATGAACAGCCACGCCGGCAGCCAGAACATGTAGAAGCGCGGCACCCGGAACAGCACCGAGAGCAGCAGCCACGGCAGGAACAGGGGCGGGAAGAAGGTCAGGACGCGCTGCCGCGGGTAGAAGGCGATGTAAGCGCCGAGCACCGCGCTGATCGCGCCCGAGGCGCCCACCAACGGCACCGCGGACTCGCGTGAGAACGCCGCGTGGGCGAGCGTTGCCGCAGCGCCGCCGACCAGGTAGAAGACGAGGAACGGCAGGCGCCCGAGCCGGTCCTCGACGTTGTCGCCGAACACCAACAGGAAGATCATGTTCGAGAACAGGTGCAGCCAGCCTCCGTGCAGGAAGAGGCTGGTGAAGAGGCTCGGCCAGGCCTCGCCCGGCGCGGCGCCGAACGCGGCAGGCACGAAGGCGTAGTCCAGTACGAAGCCGGTCAGGGCGAACACGTCGCGCAGGCTCGCCATGTAGCCGAAGACCAGGACGTTGACCACCAGGAGCGCCCACGTGAGGTACGGACGCGCGTGGGGCGGGTTGGCGTCCTTGAGGGGGATCACGGGCGCATCAGGTCAGCGGCACGCTCTCGAGCTGCTGGCGCAGCTTGACGACGGTGCCAGCGGGCACGAGGCCGCGCACGGTGGCGCCGTGGTAGATGACCGTGCGCGGGCCGACGAGCGTCCCGGGCGCGAGCACGGCGTTGCAGCCCACCGAGACCCCGTCGCCTACCGCCGCCCCGAACTTGCGCAGCCCGGTCGCGACGCCGTCGACCTTCACCTCGTCCCCGAACGCCTTGAAGTTCGCCACCTTGACACCGGCGCCGAGGTTGACGTCGTGGCCGAGGACGCTGTCGCCGACGTAGTTGAAGTGCGGAGCCTTGGCGCCGCCGAGGAAGACCGACCTCTTCACCTCGCTGGCGTGACCGACGAGCGCCCCGGGCCCCAGCACCGCCGGACCGCGCACGCGCGCCCCGTGCCCGACCTCCGCGCCCTCGGCGAGGAAGACGGCGCCGGTGAGGTAGGCGTGCGGCCCGACCTTCGCGCCCCTCGCCATGTAGAGAGGGCCTTCGACGACCGCCGTGGGATGGACGTCACCTGGCTCGGCGACGAGCGCCGCAGCGAACTCGTCGAGCCTCGCGAGAGCGGCCCAGGGTAGGTCGCCTTCCAGCAGGATCGCGAGCTCGGCGGGTACGCGCGCGAGGTCGAACAGGTCCCGGGTGCTGAGCATGGCGCCAGTGTAGCGGCCGCACACGTCACGGACGCCGGTGGGAACCGCGGCGAGCGGACCCGGGTGGCGGTAGAATCGTCCGTGCACCACGTGGTGTTGAACCCCGCAGCGGGGCGCGGCGCAGCCCGCTCCGCGCTCGACGAGGTGGTGCGCCGGCTCTCCGAGGCCGGGATCGAGCACGAGCTCCTCGTCACCACCGGACCCGGCCACGCCACCGAGCTGGCGGCAGCCACGCCGAGGGGCGCGACCGTCGTCGCCGTCGGCGGTGACGGCACCGTGCACGAGGTCGTGGCGGGGTTGCTGCGCGCCGAGGGTGGTCGCCGGGTCACCTCACGCACCCTGGCCGTCGTGCCGCTCGGCTCCGGCGACGACTTCGCCTACGCCCTCGGGTTCCCGCGCGGCGACGTCGCGGCCGCGGTGGCGCGGCTCGCGGGAGCCGAACGCCGGCAGGTGGACCTCGCCTTCGTGAACGGGGCGCCGTGCGTGAACGCCTTCGGCACGGGCTTCGACGCCGACGTCGCCCACCGCCTCACGAAGGCCCCGCGCGTGCTCAAGGGCATGGCGGCGTACCTCTACGCCGTGGCCATCAGCCTCGGTAGAGCCCGCCCGGCCGAAGCCGAGGTCAAGGTCGACGGTGAGGTGGCGTACCGCGGCCGCTCTCTCCTGGTCGGCGCCCAGAACGGCCCGCGTACCGGCGGCAGTTTCATATACTCCCCGGAGGCGCGGAACGACGACGGCCTGCTCGACGTCGTCATCGCCGGCGACCTCGACCTCGCGAGGACGCTGGCGCTCCTGCCGCAGGTGATGAGAGGCACGCACCTGGGCCATCCGCGCGTGACCCTCCTGCGGGGGCAACGGCTGTCGGTCGCCTGGGAGATCGCCCGCTACGGCCACGCCGACGGCGAGGGCGCCGGCCACCGGCGTGACTTCGAGGTCGACCTCGAGCCGGGCGGCCTCGCCGTCGTCGCCTGACCCGACCCCTGCCCGCACCTGCCGCCACCGGCCTGTTCCCAAACGAAGACCCCGCCCTCGCGGGCGGGGTCTTCTTCTTCCTACTGCGGCGCTAGGCCGCGGTCGGCTTACTGCAGGTCGACCGTGTAGGAGATCGAGAAGGCCTGAGCGGACGAGATGGTTCCAGCGTTGTTGTTCTCGTACACGCCGTAGGCGAACTCGAGGTCGAAGTAGTTCCAGATGACCTCGTAGCCCGAGGTGCTCTGGGTGCCCGTACCGGCCAGATCGGGGCCGCTGATGTCGGTCGCGAAGTCGCCAGCGCCACGGGTGTTCGTGACGTTGTTGACGTTCGTGCCCGTGTACGAGCCGTACTTCGCCGTGAGGGTCGAGTTCTCGAAGATGAACTCGTTGAGGACGAGGCCAACGCTCCACTGCAGCTCGGAGGCGTCGAACGCGGTCGGGCGGACGTAGGTCGCCGACCGGTAGTTCACCGCCGCGATGAGGCTGGGCTGCGTGTAGACGTTGAGCGGCTCGGTCATGAGGCCGGCGCCGACCATGAGCTGGCTGCGCTCGACCGCCGTGGCGTCGGCGTCCGCGTCGTTGACCATCTCGAACGCGACGTACGGGGTGAGCGTGACGATCGAGACCGTCAGGTCCATGTCGGCGGAGGCGCCGATCTCGGTGCGGCTGAAGTCGGCTTCCATCTGCCGGTAGTAGGCCTCGATGTTCAGGCCGCGTACCAGAGCGTTGGCCGCGTCACCGTCGTGGCTCAGCGTGACGCCGAACCCGGTGTCGTAGTTCCTGTCGCGGTTCATGCCGGCGACGACCACGGCTTCGTTCGCGTCGACCCCAGTGCTGAGGTTGTCGACGGTCGTGCCGTTGATCGAGGCCTGGTGGAAGAAGCCACCGAGGCTGAAGCCCGCGAACAGGTCGGCTTCGACGTCGACACCGAACGCGGTGGCGCTGTCGCCGGCCGTGACGGTGTAGCTGTCGAAGTAGGCCTCGACGTCGAGGATGAAGAGCGACAGGCCGGCGTTGACGCCGAAGCCGGTCTGGTCCTCGTCGAAGGGGAAGCCGTTCGTGCTGGCGCCGAGGTTGTACCCGTTGCCAGCGGCCGACCAGGAGTCGCTGATCGAGCGGTAGTTCGCGCTCAGCGACGAGAGGATCGGCAGGCCGGCGGTGTCGATGTCGAGCGTCGCGTAGAGGATCTGCTCGTCGGAGACGCCACCGGAGCCATTGGCCCATTCGAAGCCGAGGTCGAAGATGCTGAGCGAGACGGCGCCGTCGACACCGAAGACCGTACGGGTCAGGTTGTCGCCGAGCACATCGTCCTTGTCGCCAGCGTTCTCGGAGAGCTGGGCGAAGCTGCCGCCGACGGTCACGCCGTCGAGCGGGCTGAGCGTGGCACGGATGCCGCGCAGGTAGGTGTCGACCGCGGGGGTCGTGTAGACGACCGTGACCGTCGGGTCGAGGAAGTCGAGGAAGCCGACGCCCGCGAGGGTCGCGACGAAGCCGGGGTCCTCGGTGTCGAGCACGTACGGGGTGAAGCTGGCTTCGACGTCCGTACCGAACTGGAAGGTGAGCGGAGCGGCGCCGATCGGCGAGAACGTGGTGGTGAACTCGTCGAGACGGAAGACCAGCTCGTCGCTCGCGTTGCGGATGATCTCGATCGACAGAACGCCTTCGAACGAGTTCAGGGCGCGCGAGCTGCCCACGCCACCGAAGCCGGTGTCGGGACCGAAGTTGAGCGTCAGGGTGACGCCGACGTCACCGGTGGCGTGCTCGATGTCGTGACGGTCCTGGGCGACCTCGCCCACTTCCGTCTGGTAGTTGGCCGACGTGCGCCCGTCACCGTCGAGCTCGGCAGCGCCGGACGAGAACACCGAGGCGCCCATGTCGCGCTCGTTGTTCAGGCCGTAGACGCGGTCGATGTCGAACGGCAGCCCGTCGACGCGACCGACCTGGTAGTGCAGGGCGATCGAGCCGTTGATGCCGAGCGGGTTCTGCTCGAGAGCCGTGACGCGGTCCTCGAGGGACGCGATGGCGGCGCTCTGCTCGGCGTCGCTGGCCTCCAAGGCGGCGACGCGGTCGCGCAGGGCGACCTGGTCACGACGGAGGAGGATGACGAACTCGCGCAGGTTGGCGATGTCGCTGCGGTTACGCTCGATGGCAGCGGCCAGGCCGGCATCATCGCCAGGGGCGACGACGACAGGAGAGCCACCGGCCGACTCGAGCGCGTCGATGCGGCTGCTGAGGAGCTGCATCAGGCGGTTGAGCGCGGCGATGTCCTGCGCGTTCATGCGCGCAGCGGTGTTCGCCTGGTTGGCCAGGGCGAAGGCTTCGTCCGCACGCGCGGCGGCGGCGTCGGCCTGGGCCTGCGCGGTGTCGATGGCGACGCGCTGCGAGGCGATCTGGTTCTGGAGGTCACGGAGGACCGCCGGATCGACGTCGCCGGCCGAGCCGAGGCGAGCTTCGAGCTCGTCGAGGCGGGCCGTGTTGGCGGCGACCTCGTCGGAGAGACCCGCGATGGCGGACTCGGCCGAGGAGAGGCGCACGCCTTGGGCGGCTACGTCGGAACCGATCTCCTGGACGGCGTTGCGCAGCGACTCGATGTCGGCCTGCGACAGAGCCAGCGCGGCGTCCAGGTTCTCGTTCAGAACGTCGAGGAGACGGCTGACCACGAGGGCGGCCTGGTAACGGGTGAAGGCCTCGTTACCGCGGAACGTCCCATCGGGGAAGCCGATGACGATGCCTAGGTCAGCGATGCGGTCGACGGCGTCGCCGGCCCAGTGGTTCGCCGGGATGTCCGGGAACGAGGACTGGGCGAAGGCGCCGCTGGCGAGCAGTGCTGCCAGGAGCGTTACTGCGAGCTTCTTCATGTGGTTTACCCCTTGAACTTGTGAATTGCTTCTGGCCCGGCGTGCTGCCAGCCACGAGGGGGACCCGGGAGTTTCCGTGTTTCCTCTCCGCGTCCGTCCTGCCAGGCTGAGAGTTCTGCCGGGGACGCTCTGGTTCCAGGGCCGGTTCAAGTAGGTGCACCTCCTTCCGCTGCGGCCGAGGACCCGCGAGAGTCCAAGCCAGAGTAGACCATAGCCCCACCCTCATGTCAACTGCGGTGAAGGTCCGATGAGAGTGCGAGAATCCGATGGACAAGGGACGAAAGCCCCCATGTGAACCGTGATACTCATCTGGGACTCATGATCGCCCGAGCCGGGTCCTCCCTGGGGCGGCTGCACCCGCTCGCCTGAGGCCTGCGCCCCGACGGAGCGGCCGGCGTCGCGATAGCGCGGCTGTTAGAGTCCGGCCATGGCCAGAGTGGTCGTCCCCGCCGCAGAGGCGCTCATCGACGAAGAGGTGAAGGTCCTCGACCACGGCTTCGTACGGCTCGTCGACTACCTGGGAGGCGACGAGCGCATCGTCCAGGCGGCGCGCGTCTCGTACGGCCAGGGCACGAAGACCGTGCGCGAGGACGCCGCGCTCATCGACTACCTGCTGCGGCACCAGCACACCAGCCCGTTCGAGCAGGTGATCTTCACGTTCCACGTCAAGATGCCGATCTTCGTCGCGCGCCAGTGGATCCGTCACAGGACCGCGCGCCTCAACGAGATCAGCGGTCGCTACAGCGTCATGAAGGACGAGTTCTACGTGCCTCGGCGCCACGAGGTGCGCTTCCAGAGCCGCGCCAACAAGCAGGGAGGCGACGACCGCTCGGTACCCGAGGACCTCCAGCAGCGCGTCCTCGACGTCCTCTCCGGCGGACAGGACCGCGCCTACGCCGAGTACGAGGGGCTGCTCGAGCACGACGTCGCGCGCGAGCTCGCCCGCGTGAACCTGCCGCTCTCCCTGTACACGGAGATGTACTGGCAGATCGACCTCAACAACCTGTTCCACTTCCTGAGGCTGCGCATGGACTGGCACGCCCAGTACGAGATCCGCGCCTACGGCGACGCGATGGCTGCGGCCGTGAGGGCCGTGTGCCCGCTCGCCTACGAGGCCTTCGAGGAGCACGTGCTGCACGCGCGCACGCTGTCCCGCACCGAGCTCGACGCGCTCAAGGGGTCGGTCGACCTCGACCGTCTCGCGCTGGCGGTAGCCGGATCGGGCATGCGCAAGACGCGCCGCGCCGAGTTCCTCGCCAAGCTGGGGCTCTCCGAGGCCGACCTGCCGGACGCCTCCGACGCGGGCTAGTGCGCTACCGGCTGGTGGCCGTCGGCGCCATGAAGCGCGGGCCCCTGGCGGCCGCCGCCGAGCGCTACGCGCAGCTGCTCACCGGCGTGGCTCAGCTCGAGGTCGTCGAGCTCAGGGACCGCTCCGCGCTCGGACCTGAGGCCGCCCGGGCTCGCCACGACGCAGACGCCCTCAGACACGCCGACGGTCGCCTCGTGCTGCTCGACGAGCGGGGTGAGCAGCTCGCCACCTCGGCCCTTGCGGCCCGCGTAGAGGAGCTCGAGACGAGGGGCACGAGCCGGATCACGCTCTTCGTCGGCGGGCCCGACGGGCACGGAGACGAGCTGCGGAGCGCTGCCCACGACGCGCTCGCGCTCTCGAGGCTCACCCTCCCCCACGACCTGGCGCGGGTGGTGCTGCTCGAGCAGCTCTACCGCGTCGAGGCGCTCAGGTCCGGACACCCGTACCACCGGAGCTAGCCGCGGCCGGCCGCGCACAGCGCGGCGTAGAGCCCCAGCATGTCGGCGGCCGCGGCCGCCAGGCGCTCGAACGCCACCGGCTCGCTCTCCTCGAGCGTCAGGAGCACGTTCCGCCCGCCGATCACCACGACAGGCGCGACCCGGCCGCGCGCTGGCAGCCTCTCCTCCGCTACCGGGCCGTCGGCGCCCAGCAGGCGGATCAGCACCTCGCGGACGGGCGGGGTCAGGAGGCGCAGCGTCTCGTCGGACTCCCGCGAGTAGACGGCCAGGCGGTCGTCGAAGGCCGGGTCCACGCCCATGGAGACGCGCGGCGCGCCGCTGCGGCCGGCCTCGATCAGCTCCATCGCGCGCCCCAGACGCTCCGTCACCCTCAGCGACACGAACTCGACCCCGGGCTCGGCCCTCACCAGCACGCAGGTGCGGAGGCCCTCGACCCTCCCGGTGGGCCCGACGCGCTCGCGAGCCTGGTCGAGCAGCACCAGGCGAGGCTGGCCGGGGCGCGACAGGGCGTAGACGGGCGCGACAAGCCCCGGCCCGAGACCGAGCTCGTGGGCGATGCGCTGGGCGAGGTCGCCGCCATCGACGAGCTCGAGGTCGCGCGCCAGGGCCTGCCACCCCGCGGCGCGCGCGTCGGGACGCCGCACAGACCTGAGGAACATGGCTAGCAAGATATCTGGTCGGATGGGCGGCTGCGGCCGCGCCCTCGGCTCAGACGTTGAAGCCGAACATGCGCATCTGCTTCTTGCCGTCCTCCGTCATCTTCTGAGGGCTCCAGGGCGGCGACCATACGAAGTCGACGGTGACCGAGTTGACGCCGTCGACCTTCATGACGGCCAGCTCGGCATCGGCCTGGATGAGGTCCTGCACCGGGCAGCCCATGCTCGTCAGGGTCATCTCGACGCCGACGTTGCCCGCCTCGTCGATGCCAACGTCGTACACGAGGCCGAGGTCGACCACGTTGACGGGGATCTCCGGGTCCCTCACCACCTTGAGGGCCTCGAGGACCTGTGCCCGCATGGCTTCCTTGCCGGCCTCCGTGCCGAGGTCGAGGTTGGGCGCTGCGGCCGGCTGACCCGTGTCGCTCATGGCCTCGACGTTACCAGAGCCCGTCACCACTCGGCGTAGCGGTCGCGGTGCACGGTGAACGCGATCGACAGCCCCAGCAGGGTCGAGAGGAGGCTGGTGCCTCCGTAGGACACGAGTGGCAGCGTGATGCCCGTGACCGGCGCGAGGCCGAGGGCCACGCCGATGTTGACCAGCACCTGGAAGCCGATGAGGACGACGACGCCGACGACGATCAGCTGGTCCCGCTCGAACGGGCACTCCGCTGCCATCGCCAGCAGGCGCCAGAACAGCAGGCCGTAGAGGATCAGCAGGGCCACGGAGGCTACGAAGCCGCCCTCCTCGGCCAACACGGGGAAGATGAAGTCGTTGTGCTGCTCGGGGATGAACCCGAGCTGGCCCTGCGTGCCCTGCTTGTAGCCCTTGCCCAGCAGGCCGCCGGAGCCGACGGCGATCGTCGCCTGGATGATCTGGTAGCCGGAGCCTTGCGCGTCCGCCTCCGGGTTCAGGAACGAGAGGAGCCGGTCGCGCTGGTAGTCGGCGAGGTTGGGCAGCAGGACGGTGGGCGTGGCGACGACGACGGCCAGCACGATGACGACGAGCTGCCGCCACGGGAGGCCGCGCACGAGCACCATGCCCACGGCGATCATCGCGATCACGAGCGCCGAGCCGAAGTCCGGCTCGAGGAACACCAGCGCCACCGGCGGACCGGCGAGGGCGCCGACGCGCAGGTAGTCGACGATCCCGCGGATCGGACGCTCGTGCAGGGCCGAGGCGAGGGCGAAGATCAGCGCGATCTTGGCGAGCTCGCTGGGCTGGAAGCCGGGCAGCGGGCCGATGACCAGCCACGACCTCGCGTTGTTGACCTCGGTGCCCATCACCTGTACGAGCACCAGTAGCCCGATGCTGAGCAGGTAGACGTACGGCGTCGCGCGCACGAGGCGCCTCTTGCCCAGCCACAGGACCGCGCCGACCAGCAGCGCGCCGGCGCCGAGGAACACGAGCTGGCGGTCGAACTCGCCGCCGGGAGCCGCGCTGCTGAGCGTGACCAGACCCAGCGCCAGCACCAGCGCGGTCACGACGGGCAGGCTGAGATCGACGCGCGTCACGCGGGCAGTCTAACCAGGCCGCCTCGCGTGGCCCGGTGGCGCCGCGCCGCTCTTCGGGAACAGCGCGGCGGAGCTCAGGCGGCGGCCAGGCGCGTGCGCCTCAGCACCCACTCCGCCACCAGGGCGAGCAGGGCCAGGGCACCGAGGACGACGGCGAGCGACGTGGGTGCCTCGCCTGCGGGAGCCTGGCGCTGTGCCGGAACGCCCGGCGTGGCTCCAGCGGCCTCGGCAGAGGTGTCCCCGGGCGCCCGCCCTGCGGCGGCCGAGCCGTCGCGCGGCAGTCGCGACTCCCCTGGCGACAGAAGCGACGCCAGCACCGCCCGCCCCTCCACCTCGTAGACGCCGGGCTCGAGCCACGGCCCACCCAGCGAGGAGGCCTCACCCAGCCGCACGCGCTCGGTCGTGCCGAGCGCGGCGAAGACGTTCGCGAACAGCGCCGGGAAGGCGGGGCGCAGGGTCAGGTCCGACTGGCTGGGGTGGAAGGCGAACTCCACGGCGACAGGACCCGCGTCGCGCACCCTGATGACCGGCGTCAGATCGGCCGTGCGGGCCAGCACCCTCCACCCCTCCTCGCCGTCAGGCCACGGCGCGCGCGCCGGGTCGAGTCCGACCACGACCTCGGAGAGGTCGGCGAAGCGCAGCAGGGGGTCGGCCCTGTCGAAGTCCCGGACGACGGCGTAGACGGGCTCGGCGGCGGGGGCGGGGAACGACACGTAGGCGCCGTCGACCACCGGCGCCAGCCCGCTCGTCAGCACCCGCAGGTCGGCGACCAGGAAGCCCGAGCCCCGGCTGAACGTGACCTCGACGTTCGGGACCGCCTCGACCGCGCGCGTCACGGCGCCGTGGGTGTCGTCGGTCACGACGCGCACCGCGCGGCTCCCGGCGTAGGCGACGTCGTCGAGCGCCAGGGCGTCCGCTCCTCCCGCGACGCGCGCGGCGATCACCCCCGAGAGGTCGGGCAGGGGGAACGTGACGGTCCCGACACCACCCGCCGGTACCAGCACGTCCGACGAGGCCACCTCGAGGCCGTCCCGCTCGAGCATCACGTGCACCTCGACGGGCCGCGGCCCGCTGGCCACGACCCCGACGAAGACCTGGCCGATGCCCACCTCCAGCGCGCTGATGCCGACGTTGGGCACCTCGTCCCCGACCACGTGCACCTCGGCCAGCCCCAGCGAGAGGGCCCGGTCCGTCACGACATGGACCTCGGCGCCGGGCAGGAGCGCCGCCGCCAGGTCGAGGGCGCCGCTCACGTCGGCAGCGGCGTCGCCCGCGGCCAGCCGCGAGAGGGCCTCCTCCCTGTCGGCGCCGCTGGCGTCGAGGGGAGCGATCAGCGTCGCCTCGGTCCCGGCCCGCACGATCGCCAGCCGGCTCGCGTCCTGGGCGAGCCGCCTCGCGATGTCGATCGCTCTGTCGAGGCGCGTGCCAGCCTCGCCCTCTGTCGGACCGGCGGCAGCTGCCATCGAGGCCGACGCGTCGATGACGAGCACGCGGTCGGGCGCCTCGCGCGAGACGAGCGCCGGACGGGCGAGCGCCAGCGCGCCCAGAGCCACGAACAGCAGCTGGAGGAGGAGCAGCCAGGACGGCCGCACGCGCCGCCTCAGCGAGGCGGTGCGCGCGGCGCGCTCCCAGAGGAACAGCGCGGACACCTCGTGCTTGCGGCGGCGAGCGCGCAGGAAGTGGAGTATGACCACCAGCGGCAGGGCCGCCAGGAGCCACAGGAAGGCAGGGCTGGAGAAGACCAGCGCCATCAGACCTGGAAGACGCCGAGCGGGAAGGTCTGTTGCACGGGCGCGGCGGCGCAGGCCTCGAGCGCCCGCACGAGCGCCCCGCGCAGCTCGCGGGGGGCGAGGACCTCGTCGACCCACAGGCGCGCGGCCGCGTACCTGATGTCGAGGGCGTCGCGGTAGCGGTCCGCCACCTCGCGCCGGAGCTCCTCGAGCACCTCGGCGTCGACGTCGGCGCCCTGCCGCCTCAGCTGCGCGGCCTGGATGTCGAGCAGCGTGCTCGCCGCCTGCTGGCCGCCCATGACGGCGAAGCGGGCGCTCGGAAGCGCGAAGATGAACCGCGGCGCGAACGCCTTGCCGCTCATCGCGTAGTGGCCGGCGCCGTAGGAGCCTCCCAGGATGACGCTGATGCGCGGCACGACGCTGTTCGACACCGCGTTCACGAGCTTGGCGCCGCGCCGGATGATCCCCTCGCGCTCGCTGTCACGGCCGACCATGAACCCGTTGACGTCGTGCAGGAACACGATGGGAACGCCGGCCTGGTTGCAGTTGAGGACGAAGCGGGCGGCCTTGTCGGCAGCGTCGCCGTAGATGACGCCGCCGATCTCGATGCGTCCTCGCTTGCGGATCACGCGCTTCTGGTTGGCGACGACCCCCACCGGGTAGCCGCCGAGGCGCCCGGTGCCGCAGACGATCGTCTCGCCGTACTCGGCCTTGTACTCCTCGAACGGGCCCGCGTCGAGCAGGCGCGCGATCACGTCCCGCACCTCGTAGGGCCGCGTGCCGCCGTCGACGGGCAGGAGGTCCTCGAGGCCGCCCGGCGGCTCCGGCGCGTCCGAGCGGTCGCGCGCCCACGGGGCGGGCTCGGCCCGAGCGTAGCCGGCCGCCAGCCCCCGCAGGCGCCTGAGCGCGCTCTCGTCGTTCGGCTCCCGGAAGTCGACGGTGCCGGATACCTCGGCGTGCATGGCGGCGCCGCCGAGCTCCTCCGAGTCGACGTCCTGCCCGATCGCCGCCTTCACCAGCGCCGGGCCCGCCAGGTAGAGGCCAGAGCCGTCGGTCATGACGAGCTTGTCGCACATGACGGGCAGGTAGGCGCCCCCGGCGACGCAGTTGCCCATGATGGCGGCGAGCTGAGGCACGCCCAGGGCGCTCATGCGCGCGTTGAGATAGAACACCCGGCCGAAGTCGTCCTGGTCCGGGAAGATCTCGTCCTGCATCGGCAGGTAGACGCCGGCGGAGTCGACGAGGTAGATGGTCGGCAGGCGGTTCTCCAGCGCGATCGTCTGCGCGCGGATCACCTTCTTGGCCGTGATCGGGAAGAACGCTCCGGCCTTCACCGTCGCGTCGTTGGCGATGATCATCCAGTCGCGACCGGAGACGCGTCCGATGCCGGTCACCACGCCACCGGCGGGCGCGCCGCCGGCCTCCGGGTACAGCTCCCAGCCGGCGAAGGTCATCAGCTCGAGGAAGGCGCCGGGAACGTCGTCGACGAGGAGCGAGACGCGCTCCCGGGCCGTGAGCCGCCCCTTCGCGTGCTGCCTCTCGGCCGCCTTGGCGCCGCCGCCCATCGCTACCTGTGCCCTCTGCTCGGCGAGGAGGGCGGTGGCCCCTTCCCACGCGGCCATGGTGATCGCGCTGCCGGTAGGACCCTCCTCCTCGGGACCGCCCTTCACGCCGCCTCCCGTAGCGCCGGGCTCAGCCCTGCCGCGTGGCGAGGACGACCAGCAGGCCGCCGCCGGCGTTCTCGAGGGCGTGGTCCTCGCCGGCCTCCAAGGCCGCGAGCCGCCCCTTGCCCACGCGCTCGGTGGCGCCGCCCGACTTGACGAGGGCCTCGCCCTCGAGGACCTGGTACACGGCGGCGCGGCCCTCTCCCCCGCTCCAGGACTGTCCGGCCTCGAAGCAGAGGAGCTCGAGCGTCATGCCGCCGGCCTCGAGCAGGCCTTGGACCTGGACCTCGGCGAGGGAGAAGCGTCTGGCGTTGGCGATGTTCACCGTCTGCATGAGCTCCGTGCCTCCTCCTGCGGCGCCGCGCGCCGTGCCGTAGACCGTGCCCGACGCTGGCCGGGCGCATGGCTTGTGTCTAGAAGCGTACATCGGCGAGGCGCCCCGACCCGTGCGGGACGGCTCTCCGCGAGACCCCGGGGCCGTTGTGGATAAGTGTGTCTATTGACAGACCCCAAGCGTTCTGGTAGGGCTCCGTCAGAGGTGCCGGCGGGCAGTTAACGCCGTCCAGGACGGGAGAGTCGAGTAAGCCCCGTCCTGGCCGCGCCCTTCCGGTGGGCCGGCGCGCTTGTCCACAGACCTGCGGAGAATCGGCCCTCTTTGTGGATAACCTCGGCAGCCCCGTCGCAGCCGCAGCGAACCCGGGTGAAGGACTTCACGTTCCCGAGCCCGCCCAACGCGGGCTGTGAACTACCGTGGCCTTGGCGGCCCGGATGAACTCCCGTAAGAGCCCGCCGTCCTTGATCCCGGGAGCCGACTCGACCCCCGTGCTGACGTCGACGGCGTAGGGCGCGAGCGCCGCCACGGCGGCGCCGACGTTGCCCGGCGTGAGACCTCCGGCCACGACGAGCCGCGGGTGTCCCCGCCAGGCGCGCGCCGCCTCCCAGGCGAAGCGCGTGCCCGAGCCCGGCGCGCGGGCGTCGAGCAGGAAGGCGTCGGCAGGGTAGCCGTCGAGGACGGACGGCTCCCGAGCGTCCTCGAACGCCACGGCGCGCATCACCGGGACCAGCTCCCGCACCGCTCGGGCGAAGCCCGCGTCCTCGGCGCCGTGGAGCTGAGCCAGGTCGAGGCGCAGGTCGCTCACGAGCCGCAAGACCTCCGCCAGCGGCTGGTCGCGGAACACGCCTACCTTGACGACGAACGGCCCGAGCGCTGCCAGGACCTCGCGGGCGGCGGCCTCGTCGACGCGGCGCCTGGACGCGGCGAACACGAGCCCGACCGCGTCGGCGCCGAGGCGCTCGGCGGCGAGGGCGTCCTCCGGCCTCGTCAGGCCGCACACCTTCACGCGCACTGGCCCCTGCCGCCCGTCCGAGGCGGGGTCGTCGTGGGCACGGCCGAGCGTCGGCATCAGAAGGCGTCCTGCACGTGGCGCACGCGCGACCTGCCCTCATCGCCCTCGACGAGGACGGCATCGAAGCGGACGCGCGCGTCGGGCGTGCCGAGCTCCAGCGCGAGGAAGTGGGCGGCCGCCGCCCTCACCCTGCGCTGCTTGGCGGGACCCAGCGACGCGGCCGCGCCGCCGTGGGACCCCGACCGGCGCTGCCGTACCTCGACGAACACGTAGGTCCCGTCGGGCGCGGCGCAGACCAGGTCGATCTCGCCGCCGCGCAGACGGTAGTTGCGGCGGAGGACGCCGTAACCGGCCGCGACGAGGTGCCGCTCGGCCAGGTCCTCGGCCCAGTGGCGCGGAGGGCCCTCCCGCTGCGGCCCGGCGCCGGCCGCTGCCGGCGCGCCCGTCCTCAGCTCGGTACGACCTCGATCCGGTTGGCGTCGGCCCACAGGCCCTCCAGGTCGTAGAAGTCGCGGGCGTCGGGGCTCATCACGTGCACGACGACCGTGCCGTAGTCGAGCAGCACCCAGCGGTTGGACGGCCCCTCGACGCCGCGGGGCAGGTGGCCGGCGGCCTTCATGCGCTCACGCACGCTCTGCTCCATCGCCTGCAGCTGGGGGGTCGACTCGCCGGAGGCGATGATGAACCAGTCCAGCGACTCCGAGGCCTCGCGCAGGTCGAGCACGGCGACGTCGACGGCGCGCTTGTCGTCGAGCGCGTCGACGATCGTCTGCACCTCGCTGGGCACGCCGCCCTCGGGGCCGGCCACGTCGACTGATTGGGTACTGGAAGCTTCGTTCAAGCGGTCCTCCGGTCTTCCCGCCACCACGGCTACGGGGCGACGCTGGCCATGACGGCCTGTCTGTGGTCGACGCGCTCGGCGGCATCGGCTCCGAGCACGAGCTCGAGCCTCACCGCCCCGCCGGCGTGCGGGTCGAGGCGGTCGACCTGCTGCTTGCTGGCGTGCAGCAGCTCGGCGTAGTAGTCGGCGTCGGACCAGGCGTCGAGCGTGGCGTAGAGGCGCGTGGGGCCGGGCTCGGCGCCGGCCGCCTCGCGCAGGGTCACCAGGTCGCCGGGCACGCCGGCGGCCAGCAGGTTGTCGACGTAGAGCTGCCCGAGGCCCGGGACGCCGGAGCGGTCGGTGACGAGCAAGGCCTGCTGGGGCGGCGCGCTGAAGTCGCGGGCCTGGCCTCCGAACGTCTGGGCGATGAAGGCGTTGACCTCGACCGGGTCGTAGAACACGGCCGTCGAGCCCTCGCGCTCCGAGACGGGCAAGGTGGCCGTGGAGGCGAGTCGGAGGTTGGGGATGCGCGTCGCCAGCTGCCTGACGATCGCCGGGCTCGCGTTGGTCTCGACGTCGGCGAGGTAGGTCTCGACCAGGCTCGGTACCAGCGTCACGGCCCGAACGTTCATCTCCTTGAGGCGTTGGAGCATCGCGAAGGCCAGGCGCTTGACGTTGTCGATCCTGTCGATGTCGCCCCGGAGGGTGTTGCGGTAGCGGATGAACTTGCTGACCGCGACGCCGTCCATGTGCTGCGGGCCCGGCTGGAAGTCGATGAGCAGGCCTGCGGCGTTGTCCGGGTAGTACATGCGGTAGGGGACGTCGACGGTCACACCTCCGAGGGCGTCGACCAGGTTCTGGAAGATGTCGATGCTCACCACGGCGTAGTAGTCGACGGGCACCCCCAGGATGGCCTCGACCCGGCTCCGCAGCCCCTCGGCGCCGCGCCTGATGTAGACGCCGTTCATGCGGTGGCCGAGGTCCTCGAGGTAGGTGTCCCGCGGGATGGCGATCATGGTGATCTCGTCGCCCTGGACGTTGACGTAGAGGATCGTGTCGGTGTTGGTCCCGAGCGTGCTCGTGCGCATGTTGACCGGGCGCCAACCGATGATCGTGCCGTCCTGGGCGTAGATCGGGTCGGACCGGTCGTAGCTGACCGCGATGTCGCGGCCCGCCACGACGAAGCTCGCGTGGAACTCGTCTCCCTCGATGCCCAGGAGCCGGCGCTGGTCCTCCGAGAGGGCGGCGCGCTGGACGTCGCGGGTGAGCCAGTAGCCCGCCAATCCCGTCAGGGCGACGACGACCCCGAGCAGGGTGACGAGCCTAGCCCTGGCGCGCGTCATGGCTCCGCAGCGACTCGTAGGCCCGCAGGGTGGCGGGATGGATCTCCTTGCCGGTGCTCCGCAGGTAGTCGACCTTCCTGCTCACGGCCTCGGCGTAGGCCGCCCACAGGTCGGTGAGGGCCAGCTCGCGCACGTCGGCGTTCTCGCCGCGGCCGGGCTCCGAGACGTCGGCGACGTACACGGCAGCGCCGACGTGGTCGCCGGGCTCGACGCCGACGACGTGGCCTTCGATGGCGCCGAGCACGGCCTCGTCGGTCACGCCCCACCGCTCTGCCAGCCGCCGCGCCGCGCGCCCGTGCATGGCCAGCGGGTGGTCGACCTCGACGGCGTTGCGCGGGGTCACCAGCGCGAGCAGGGAGGCGTCGTCCATGTCGCGGGCGGCGTCGTGGAGGAGCGCGGCGAGCTCGACGCGCGCCACGTCCTGCTCAGAGAAGCCGTTGCCGCGCGCGATGCGCCCCGCGAGCTCGGCCACGCGCCGGACGTGCGCCAGGCGCTCCGGCGAGACCAGGGCCTCCACGCGCTCGGCCAGCGATCGCGCCGGAGCTCCGGCTAGGGACCTGTCGTCTTGTGGTCGGACGTTCTCTTCGGTCATCTAGGGAACCCACCCTGACTCCCCCTCGGGTGGGCGTTGCGCAGAACCTATCACGCGTGCATGAGGGGCTTCCGTCGGAGGCGGCCGAGGCCTAGGCCTCGTCGTCGCCCGCCTCTCCCGCCGGCTGGTCCTCGTCGAGGTAGTCGAAGGTCGCGGGGCCGATGTGGACCTCGTCCCCCGTCCGCGCGCCCGCGCGCTTGAGGAGCTTGTCGATGCCCAGCGAACGGAAGTGGTGCTGGAGGTACGCGACGGCGTCGCGGTTCGAGGGGTCGAAGCGCGCGACGAGCGCCTCGATGTCGGTCCCGGTCACGACCCAGCCCTCGCCGCTCATGTCGCGCCGCACCGTGGGCGGCTCCGCTGCGCTGCGAGGCGCGCGCGCCGGGGCTACGGGCTGGGGCTTGGGCGGCAGCAGGTCGAAGAGCGCCTCCCTCGCCGCCTCGAGCCCGACCTCGCGGGTGGCCGAGACGAAGGCGATCGGCATGCCGACGCGCGGAAGGGCCTCCTCCAGCCGGGAGAGCTCCTCCGGGGTCACGAGGTCGACCTTGTTCACAACGAGCAGAGCGGGACGCTCGAGCAGGTCGGGGTCGTACTCGCCGAGCTCGTGCCTGAGAGCGCGCAGCGCGTCCTCGGGGTCCTCGGCGGCATCGACGACGAAGGCGAGCAGGCGCGTGCGCGAGATGTGCCGCAGGAAGTCGAGCCCCAGGCCCTTGCCCAGGTGGGCGTCCTCGATGATGCCCGGGATGTCGGCCATGGTGAGGCGGTCGTGGCCACGCTCGACGACGCCGAGGTTGGGGGACAGCGTCGTGAAGGGGTAGTCGGCGATCACCGGCCTGGCGGCGGAGAGCGCCGCGAGGAGGCTCGACTTGCCCGCGTTCGGGTAGCCGACCAGCCCCACGTCGGCGATGACCATGAGCTCGAGGCGCAGCCTCCGGCTCTCCCCGGGCGTGCCGCGTTCGGCGAAGCGCGGGGCGCGGCGCGTGGACGTCGCGAAGGAGGCGTTGCCCCGCCCTCCCTTGCCGCCCTGCGCGACGAGGACCGTCTGACCCACCTCGACGAGGTCGGCGACCACCTCGCCGGTGTCGCGGTCGGTCGCCCGGGTGCCGACCGGGACGTCGATCACCGTGTCGTCGCCAGCCTTGCCGGCGCGCTCCCTGCCCTCGCCCTGGCCACCGGTCTCGGCCTTGAAGTGCGTGCGTCCGAGCAGCTTGTCGAGCGAGCTGATGTCGTCGACCGCCCTCAGCAGGACGGAGCCGCCGTCGCCGCCGTGCCCGCCGTCAGGGCCCCCCTTGGGTACGTACTTCAGGCGCAGGAACGACAGGCCGCCGTCGCCGCCTCTGCCCGCCTGCACGCTGATGTCGAGTACGTCTCGGAACGCCACGGCTCTCCCGTCTGATAGGAAGGCGCGGCCCCCTGCTACGAGGGCCGCGCCTCAAGTCCTCTGGTTCCGGGCACGCGGCCCGGGTCGGATCAGTCGGCGGCCGTGGGCGTCTCCACGCTGACGAAGCGGCCCTTGGCGCCCTTGTCGTGGTAGCGCACCGTGCCGTCCTTCAGCGCGAAGAGCGTGAAGTCACGACCGAGGCCGACGTTCATGCCCGGCTTGAACTTCGTGCCGCGCTGCCTGACCAGGATGCTGCCCGCGGGCACGACCTGGCCGTCGAAACGCTTGGCGCCCAGCCTCTTCGAGTGGCTGTCGCGGCCGTTCTTGGAGCTGCCTACGCCCTTCTTGTGAGCCATCTCCGGCCCTCCTCAGCCCTCGACCTTGGTGATCTTCACCTCGGTGTAGCTCTGCCGGTGCCCGATGTGGCGCCGGTAGTTCGACTTCGCCTTGAACTTGTAGACGTGCACCTTGTCGCCGCGCCCGTGGCCGACGACCTCGGCCGTGACCTTGGCGCCGTCGACGACGGGGGTCCCCACCTTGACGTCGCCCGCTCCGAGCAACAGGACGGGCAGTTCCACCGTGGCGCCCGCTTCGGCATCAATCTTCTCGAGCCGGAGCACGTCACCCTCGGCCACGCGGTACTGCTTACCGCCCGATTCCACGATCGCGAACATCTCAAGAACCTCCGTACGCTGGCTCGGCCGCTGTGGCCGAGACACCGAAGGAGAAGTATAAGCCCAACGCGCCGCTCAGCACAACCTCGGCGCGACGCCCTCGAGGGCCCGGTCCGCCGGGTGCCCCGCAGCCGCGAGCGCGGGTCGCCGGCCGCCTCATGGCAGCCTCACGTGCTCGGTCAACGGTGCTGTTGGCCGGGCAAGCTCCCCAGAACGTGCGTGGAGCACGCCACTTCTGGGAGGACCGCTGCCCTAGACTCGGCCAACTTCGCGGTAGGAGAGGGAGGGTCGGTGCATGGCAACGTCGAAGACCGTCAGCAAAGCGGACCTCGTGGGTGAGGTCGTCAGCTCCACGAAGCTGCCGCGCAAGACCGTCAAGGAGACCGTCGACGCGCTCCTCGACACGATGATGTCGGAGATCGCTAGCGGCAACAAGGTGACCCTCACGGGCTTCGGAAGCTTCGAGGTCCGCTCGCGCAAGGAGCGCTCTGGCGTACGGCCCGGCACGAAGGACCGGATCAGCATCCCGGCCAGCAACTACCCGGCCTTCAAGGCCGGCAAGAGCCTCAAGGACCGCGTCTCCAGCCGCCGCTGAGCGCCACCCGCTTCCCGCTCGACAGCTCGCGCCGCCCCTCGGGGCGGCGCGATCGCGTGTGCTGCGGCGCCTCTCTAGGCCGCCCGCTCCGTCGGCAGCGGGCGTGGTAGCCTTCTCCCCAGTCACGACCAAGCGGCCTCAGCGCCACAGCGGACCCCTGATCCGGAGGTTTTCGTATGCGTATGAAGAAGTTGCTCCTCGGTCTCGTCGTCTCCCTCGGGCTGACGGCCACCGCCTCGGCCCAAGACCTCGTCGTCTACAACGCCGGCTCCTCGGAGCTCATCGAGGACACGATCGCCGCCTTCAACCAGGCGCACCCCGAGATCCGGGTCACCGTGGTGTCGGCGGGGGTAGGCCAGCACACGACCAGGATCGAGGCGGAGGCGGCCAACCCGCGCGGCGACGTCTTCTTCGGCGCCAGCGTGGAGAGCTTCGAGGCGATCATCCAGCACTTCGAGCCCTACCAGACGGCCAACGACGCCGACTTCGACCGCGCCTTCGTGCATCCCGAGTACCGCTACTACGGCTACTCCCAGCCGCTCCAGGCGTTCGTCGTGAACACGAACCTCCTCACGGAGGAAGAGCGGCCGACGAGCTGGGCCGACCTCGCCGATCCGCGGTTCGACGGCAAGATCATCATGGCCAACCCGTCGCTCTCCGGCTCCGCCTACGCGCAGCTCGCGCAGATGCTGCAGCTCTACGACTGGGAGCTCATCGAGCAGGTCGTCTCCAACACCACCTTCGTGAGCTCGTCGCAGCTCGTGTTCGAGAACGTCGCTCGCGGCGAGATCGAGATCGGCATCACGGGCGAGTCGAACATCGCCCAGCTGATCAGCGAGGGCTGGCCGGTGGCGGCCATCTACCCGAGCGAGGGCACGGGCCTGCGGTTCGACTCCATGGGCATCATCGCCGGCGGTCCGAACCCCGAGTCCGCTCGCGTGTTCATGGACTGGGCCACCTCGCTGGCGAACTACGAGGTCGCCGCGCGCCACTTCCGCCGCCCCGTGAGGGCCGACGCCCCGGCGCCCGAGGGCCTGGCCCCGACCTCCGAGGTTCCGACCTTCCCTTACGACCCCGACCTCGCCGCCGCGACGCGCGACGAGAACCTGCAGCGCTTCGACGAGATCTTCTCGAACCGCTGACGTCGAGCACAGGTGGCCGGCCGTGACCTCACGCCGGCCTCCTGCCTTTGGCCGGGCCCCGTGATCGGCCCGCACCGCGGCGGGGAGGCCGCTGCCGACCCGATGGACCCGCGACCGACGCACGACCGATGCAGGTAGAAGCCTTCACGCAGTCCAAGGACCCGGGCGCGCCCGAGGCGAACGAGGACCGTTACGTCCTGAGCTCAGGCCGCTACTACGCGGTCGTCGACGGCGTCACCGACAAGAGCGGCCGCGCGCTGCCCGACGGCTCGAGCCGCGGCCAGGAGGCCGGCAGGCTGATCGCAGCCGTGCTGGCTGACCTCGACGCGGCTGGCGCGCTGTTCGAGACGCCGCTGCGCGAGGTCGTGCAGCGCTTCGACGACGCCTTCGCGTCCCGCTACGTGGAGCTCGGTGAGAGCGAGGAGGCGCTCCGAGACCCCAACCTCCGCTTCGGAGCGCAGCTCGCGCTCGCGGTGCCCGGCTCCGGCCAGCGGGCCGGTCTCTGGCGGCTCGCCGTGATCGGCGACAGCGCCATTCGCGTCGGCGGGGAGAGGGTGCTCGGTGCGACGCGCCCCGCCGAGGCGCTGCTCGCTCGTTGGCGCGCCATCGTCGTGGAGGCGGTGCTCGAGGTCTGCGCCCCCGCCAACCTCGCGCTGGCGTGCGGCAGGGAGTACTGCCTCGGCGGCACGGAGGAGTTCCTGCCCGAGTGGGCGGGCGTGCTGCCGCTCGAGACGTGGCGCGCGGCCCGCGAAGCCGCCTTCGCCGCGGCGGAGCGCCTCGAGCCGGGGCTGTCGGCCGGGGCGGTCCGGGAGGTCCTCGCCGGCGGCGTCAGGGGCGCCGCGCGGTTCCGCAACCGCGGAGGCGAGCTGGGCACCACCTGCATCGACGGCTTCACCACCCTCGGCCACGACGTGGTCGAGGAGGTCGTCACGCTCTCGGGGGCGTACCCCACCGCGCTGCCCAGCCTGGAGCTCTTCACCGACGGCTACTTCGGGACGCCGGCGCCAGGCGCGACGCGGCTGGCCGACTGGGAGGCCCACATCGCCGAGGTGGAGCGCGTCGACCCTCTCAAGGTCTGGCGCTACCCGGCGACGAAGGGCTCGGGCCCCGGAGCCTTCACCGACGACCGGACCGTGGTCACCGTCAACGCACGTCCGCGCGGCCCGCTGGACCGGGCCGAGGCGCCCCCCACGGGGCGAACGGAAGCACCGCATGGAGGATCGGAAGTTGCCGCATAGGTCTCTCGACATCGACTCGCTGACGAAGGTATTCGACACCGCCGAGGGGCCGGTGACCGCCGTCAAGGAGGTCTCCCTCGACGTGGGCGCAGGCGAGTTCTTCTCGCTCCTGGGGCCGTCGGGATGCGGCAAGACGACGACGCTGCGCATGATCGCCGGCCTCGAGACGTCCACCTCCGGCACCATCCGCTTCGGGGGCCGCGACCTGGCGCGCCTGCCGCCGTCCGAGCGCAACCTGGGGATGGTGTTCCAGTCCTACGCCCTGTTCCCGCACCTCACGGTGCTCGAGAACGCGGCCTACGGTCTGCGGGTGCGCAACCAGTCCAACGCGGCGATCCGCGAGCGCGTCCTCGGCCTGCTCGACGTGCTCGGGCTGGGCGGCCTCCACGGCCGCTACCCGTCCGACCTCTCCGGGGGTCAGCAGCAGCGCGTCTCGATCGCGCGCGCCCTGGCCTACGAGCCGGACATGTTCCTCCTCGACGAGCCGCTCGCCAACCTCGACGCGAAGCTGCGCGTGCAGATGCGGGAGGAGATCCGGCGCATCCAGAAGGACCTCGGAGTCCTCGCGCTCTACGTCACGCACGACCAGGAGGAGGCGATGTCCGTCTCCGACCGGATCGGCGTCTTCCAGCTCGGCGACCTGATGCAGGTCGGCACCCCGGAGGAGGTGTACCGCGACCCGACGAGCCTCTTCGTCGCCGACTTCATCGGCAAGATCAACTTCTTCCCGGCGGAGGTCGTCGGCTCGGACGGCGCGGGGACGACCCTGCGCCTCTCGGGTGGCGACGCGGTCACCGCGAACCGGCGCCACGAGCTGACGGCGGCCGAGAAGGAAGGCTTCGGCGTGAGCACCGAAGCAATCGTGGCCGTGAGGCCCGAGCACCACACCCTCAGCGCCCTGGACGGCGGCGCCGCGACCGGCTCGGACCATCCCGGCGTGCAGGGCCGGGTCCGGAGGGTGCTGTTCCTGGGCAGCATGACGCGCTACTTCGTCACGTGCGAAGGAGCTCTCTCCGAGGTGATGGTCGAGGCCCCGCGCCCGGTGCCGGGCGTCACCGAGGGCATGGCGGTGAAGATCGGCTTCGCGCCCTCCGACGCGGTGGCCTACGTGCCGTCCGGGGCCCTCTAGTCGTGGCGTCCGCCTCGGCTCTACCGGCCGCGGTCGCGGCTCCGCGGCGGCGCCGCGACCTCGCTCCGCTGATCGTCGGCGGGGTGACGGCGGTCATCCTGCTCGTCTTCCTCGTCTACCCGATCGGCAAGTCGCTCCTCGCCAGCCTCGTGCCGCAGGGGGAGGCGCTGTCGCCGAGGAACGTGTCGCTCAGCAACTTCGAGCGCTTCTGGACCTCCTCCCTGTACCAGTCGGCGTTGCGAAACTCGCTGGTCGTGTCGTTGGCGTCGACCTTCTTCGCGACCCTGCTGGCGCTGCCAGCGGCCTACGCCGTCGCCCGCATCCGCATCCCCTACAAGAACCTGATCATGTCGCTCTCGGTGATCCCGCTGATCGCCCCGCCGTTCATCGGCGCCTACTCGTGGGTGCTGCTGCTGGGGCGCAACGGCATCTTCACGCGCTTCATCGAGGACACGCTCGGCATCACCCTGCCGTCCATCTTCGGGCCGTTCGGGATCATCCTCGCCCTGTCGCTCTCGTACTTCCCGTTCGTGTTCCTCATAGTCCAGGGCGCCCTGGCCGCGGCCGACCCCTACATCGAGGAGTCCGCGAGCATCATGGGCGCCTCCCGCTGGCGCATCCTGAGGACGATCACCTTCCCGCTGATCGCGCCGTCCATCGCCTCGGGAGCGATGATCGTGTTCATCCGAGCCCTGGGCAACGTCGGGGTCCCTTCGGTGCTGGGGAGCGACTACTACGTCCTGCCGACGCTGATCCTCTTCCAGGTCGAAGGCTTCTTCAACCTCAACGGGGCGGCCGCCATCGCCGTTGTGAACGTCCTGCTCGTTCTGGCCTTCGTGCTCCTGATGCGGCGCTTCACGGGCAGGCGGCGGTACGTCACGCTCACGGGCACGACCCAGCGCTCGCGCCAGGCCGGCTCGGTCGCGGCCCGGGTGTTCGGGAACGTCTACACCTGGGGGCTGCTGGCCCTGGCGCTGCTGCCGCAGGCCGTCGTCGTGTTCTCGTCGTTCGCCGAGCGCTGGGCCGGCACACGCCTGCCGACGCAGTACGGGCTCGGGAACTACGAGCTGGTTCTCGGGCGCGTGTTCCAGCCCATCCTCAACAGCGTCTGGCTGGCGGGGGCCGCGACCGTGCTCGCCCTGCTGTTCGGGACCTTCACCGCCTACGTCGCGCTGCGCCGCCGGTTCGCCGGCAAGTGGCTGATCGACCTGACGATCATGCTGCCGTTCGTGCTGCCGGGCATCGTCACCGGCGTCGCGTACCTGACGACGTTCAACAGCGGCCCGCTCGTCCTGACCGGCACCCCGCTGCTCCTGATCTTCGCCTACTTCGTGAGGCGGCTCGCGTACGCGTTCCGGGCCGTGTCGGCCAGCATCGGGCAGGTCGACCCGCAGCTCGAGGAGGCCTCCGTCATCGCGGGCGCCAGCTGGTGGCGGACGATGCGCAGGGTGACCCTGCCGCTCATCGCTCCCGGCATGCTGGCCGGCGGCATCCTGGTGTTCGCCACCCTGATCTCGGAGCTGAGCGTCACGATCATGCTCTTCTCTGGCACCACGAAGACCGTGTCGATCGCCATCTTCGAGTACCTGACCTCGCACCGCATCGCGCCGGCCAGCGCGATGGGCAGCATCGTCATCCTCATCACCCTGGCCCTGGTGTTCGTCGCCAGCAAGCTCCTCGGCAAGAGCATGGCCGACCTGTTCCGGTGAGGACCCAGCCTCCGCCCGGGCCGCTTGACCTGGGTGGAGGCGTCGACCGGGCGCCGGCCGTTACCTTCGCCTGGTGAGAGAACGCACGCGCGCCGCGGTCGTCTACGCCACGCTCTTCGGCGCTACCGAGCTGGTGGCTGAGCTGGTGGCCCGCGAGCTGAGCGCCGCCATCGGCGCCGAGGTGCCGTCATACGACCTCGGCCATCTCGACATCGAGAGGCTGCGGGAGCTTGACCTGGTGGTGCTGGGCTCCTGCACCTGGAACGTCGGCCAGCTCCCCCCCGACCTGGAGGCGCGGCTCCCCGAGCTCGCAGCACTGGACCTGCGCGGCGCGGCGCTGGCGCTGTTCGGCACCGGCGACCAGGTCTCCTACCCGCACACGTTCGTCGACGCGCTCGGGATCGTGGCGGAGCCGCTGGAGGCGACGGGCGCGCGGCTCGTCGGGCTCTGCCCAGCGGACGGCTACGGGTTCACGGGGTCGCTGGGGCTGCGCGGCGACGAGCTCCTGGGTCTGGCGCTCGACGAGGACAACGAGCCCCACCTGACCCCGGGGCGCGTCCGTGCCTGGGTCAGCCGCGTCGCGGCTGAGGCAGGGCTCGTCCCCTCGGTTAGTATCGGGGCACATGACGACAGTGTCGCCGGCGACCGTGCCGGGGCTGCTGAGGGCGCGAGCGGGGGACGCGGGGCTCGCGCAGCGGGTCAAGCGCCTCGGCCTGTGGCAGCGGATCACCTGGGCTGAGTACGTGGACGACGTCGACGGCCTGGCCGCCGAGTACGTGGCGCTGGGCCTGCAGCCCGGCGACCGCGTGGCGCTCCTGAGCGAGAACCGGCCGGAGTGGACCGTCGCCGACATGGCGACCCAGACGGCAGGGGGCGCGACCGTGGGCGTGTACACCACGAGCAGCCCGGAGCAGCTCCGCTACTACCTGCAGCACTCCGACGCCGTGGGCCTCGTGCTCGAGGACGCCGAGCAGCTGGAGAAGTGGCTGGCCGTGCGGGAGGACTGCCCCGGGGTGCGCTTCGTGCTGCTCATCGAGGACGACGCCGAGGCCGGCGGAGTCACCCCGTACCGCGACGCTCTCGCCTCCGGCAAGGCCCGCTACCGTGCCGACCCGACCGGCGTCGACGCGCGGCTCGCCGCGGTCACAGAGGACGACGTCGCCCTGTTCATCTACACCTCCGGCACCACCGGCGACCCCAAGGGCGCGATGCTGACCCACGGCAACATCATGTGGGCGACCGACGCGCTCAGGGATGCGCTCGAGTGCGGGCCGGGCGACGAGTTCCTCTCCTTCCTGCCGCTCTCCCACATCGTCGAGCGTCTGATCACGATCGCCAACCCGATACGGTGGGGCTACACCGTCAGCTTCACCGAGAACCTCGACACGGTCCTCACCGACCTGCGCGAGATCCGCCCGACGATCTTCTTCGCGGTGCCTCGCATCTGGGAGAAGCTGTTCTCGCTCGTCGAGCTGCACATGAAGGACGCGCAGTTCCTCAAGCGCTTCGCCTACGCCTGGGCGATCCGCGCCGCTGGCGCAGGCGGCTGGGCCGGGCAGCGGGGTCCAGGGCGCGCGCCCGCGCGGTCGGGCGCGGCGCTGCTCTCGCTGGCGCACCTCGCCGTGCTGCTGCCCCTGCGGCACCGGCTGGGCCTCGACCGCGTGCGCATGGCGATCTCCGGAGCCGCGCCCATCGCGTCCGAGATCCTCGCCTACTTCCGCGCCGTGGGCGTCGACGTGAGAGAGGGTTACGGCCTGACCGAGTCCACCGGCTTGATCACGATCAACCCGGCCGAGGTACGCCTCGGCACCGTGGGCACGCCCTTCCTCGACGTAGAGGTCAGGATCGGCGACGACGGCGAGATCCTGTCTCGCAGTCCAGGCAACTTCCTCGGCTATCACAAGGACCCCGCGGCCACGGCGGAGGCGCTGGCGGACGGCTGGCTCCGCACCGGCGACGTCGGCGAGCTCGAGGACGGTTACCTGCGCATCACCGACCGCATGAAGGACATCCTGATCACGGCGGGAGGCAAGAACGTCGCTCCCCAGAAGATCGAGAACCAGCTCAAGTCGTCGGTCTACGTCAACGACGCCGTCGTGCTCGGCGACCGCAGGAAGTACCTGGTGGCCCTCCTCGTGCTCGACGAGGACAACGTCAGGCACTGGGCCGCCGAGAACCAGATCGCGTACTCGACCTACACCGACCTGACCCGCAACCCCGAGGTCGTCGCGCTCATCGAGGCGGAGGTGGAGCGGGTGAACTCGACGCTCGCCCGCGTCGAGACGATCAAGCGCTTCGCGATCCTGCCCAAGCGCCTCTACCACGAGGACGGCGAGGTGACGGCCACCCTCAAGGTCAAGCGCGCGAGCATCGCGTCGCGCTACGCCGACCTCGTCGAGGGGCTCTACGCGTGACGCAGGAGACCGCCGAGCCGAAGCCGACGGCGCCCGACCCGGTCGCGCTGGAACCTCGCGGCGCGCCCCGGGTGCCGCCCCGCCGCCGCTACGGCCGGCAGGGCCTGCTGTTCCGCGACCGCTACGAGCAGGACCTGTGGCTGATCCGGGGCACGGCCGGCTGGGTGGCCGCGGCGCTCGCGGCGGCCGCCGTGGTGGTGCTGCCCTTCCTGGTGAAGGGCTTCGTCGTCTACAACGTCACGCTCTTCTTCGTCTACGCGCTCGTCGCGGTGTCGCTCGCGGTTCTCGTAGGCATGACCGGGCAGGTCTCGTTGGGGCACGCGGGCTTCCTCGCCGCCGGCGCGTACGCCCAGACCGCCCTGGCGTCCGAGGGCGTGCCATACGTGCTCACCGTGCTGGCCGCGGTCGCGGTCGCGGCGGCGCTCGGCGCCGTCATCGGCGTGCCGGCGCTACGCCTCGAGGGGCCCTACCTCGCCATCGCCACGCTCGGCTTCGGCCTCGCCATCCAGCAGATCCTCAACAACTGGAGCTACGTCGGCGCCTCCACCGGCAAGGTCACGGACCGTCCGGTCATCCTCGGCGTCGACTTCTACGGCGATCCCGCCTACTACTGGCTGGTCGCAGGGCTCGCGGCGTTGACCGTGTGGGCGGTCTTCAACCTGGAGCGCTCCCACGTCGGCCGCGCCTTCCGCGCCGTCCGCGACGCAGACCTCGCCGCCCAGATGAGCGGGATCGGGCTCGCCAAGCACAAGACCCTGGCCTTCGTGATCTCCGCCGGCATCGCCGGCCTCGCTGGCGCGCTCTACGGGCCCCTCGTCGGCTACCTGACGCCCGAGAGCTTCAACCTGCTGCTGTCGATCAAGTTCCTTCTCATGGTCGTCGTGGGGGGCCTGGGGCTGCTGCCCGGAGCGCTCGTGGGCGCGGGGTTCATCACGGGGCTCGAGATCTACCTATCGACCTTCCGCGCCTGGTCGCAGCTCGTGTTCGGGCTGGTCGTAATCCTCATCCTCGTCATCGAGCCCTCCGGCCTCTACGGGCGTTGGCTCAAGGTGCGTAGCTACTGGAAGTCGTGGCCGATGTGAGCGGGTTCGGCGAGGTCCTCCAGGTCCTGGTCAGCGGCGCCACGGTCGGGTCCGTCTATGCCCTGGTCGCTCTAGGGCTGGTGCTCCTCTACCGCACCACGCGCATCCTCAACTTCGCGCACGGCGACGTCGGCGTGCTCGGCACGTTCCTGGCGTACGTCCTCTTCACGAACCTGGGGCTGCCGTTCGGCGTCTCGTTCGCGCTCGCGTTGGCCGCGGCCGCCGTCATCGGCGGCCTCATCTACCTGTTGGTCGTGAGGCAGGCGAAGACGACGAGCGACCTCGGGCTGATCATCCTGACGCTCGGCCTGGCCCTGGCGCTCGGCGGCTTCGACGCCCTCGTGTTCGGGACCGACAACAAGCTCCTGCCCACCCTGGCTCCGAACGCCATCGTGCGCGTCGCCGGCGCCTCGTTCACCGTGGCCTCCCTGGTCACCGCCTCACTGGGCGTCGTGCTGATGCTCGCGCTGTGGGCGCTGCTCTCGTTCACGCGCTTGGGCGTGGCGATGAGGGCCGTGGCCCAGCGCTCCGACGTGGCGGAGGCCATGGGCCTGCCGGTCCGCACGGTGCTGATGGCGACCTGGGCGTCTGCCGCCGTGCTCGCCACCGCGGCCGCGCTCCTCTTCGCTCCCACGACCCTGCTGAACCCGACGATGATGCTCGACCCGCTGTCCAAGGGGTTCGTCGCGGCCGTGATCGGCGGCATGAACAGCCTGCCGGGAGCCGTGCTCGGCGGTTACGTGCTCGGGATCCTCGAGCTCGTCGTCGGCGTGTACGTCTCCCTCGAGTTCAAGGCTAGCTTCGCCTTCCTCGCCGTGGTGCTCGTGCTGCTCGTGAGGCCGCACGGCCTGCTCGGCAGGCCCGACGTCAAGCGGGTCTGAGCGGCGCCTCGCTGTCGCCGCGCCGGCCGGGCGAGCGCCGGAGCCGGCGGAAGAGCGTGTTACGCTGGGGAGAACGCACAGCTTTGCCTGACCCGCCTAGCGGGGAGAGGAGCTAAATGAAGCGGCTCTTGACCATCGCCTTCGTCGCGGCGCTGCTGGGCGGCGTCGCCTGGGCTCAGGACGGCGTCACCGACACCGAGATCGTCATCGGCAACTGGGGCCCGCAGTCGGGCCCGGCGGCTGCGTGGGGAGCGGTCACGAAGGCCATCGAGGCCTACTTCGACCACATCAACTCCCAGGGCGGCATCCACGGTCGCCAGCTGGTGCTCGAGACCCGCGACGACGGCTACGACCCTGCACGGACCGTCTCCGCGGTGCGCGAGCTGATCGACAGCGAGGGCGTCTTCGCCTTCGTCGCGGGGGTGGGTACCGCCAACGGGTTGGCTGCCCTTCCGTTGATCCAGCGCGCGGGCGTGCCATGGGTCGCTCCCGCCTCCGGCAGCGAGGTGTTCGCGGAGCAGTCCGGCGGTCTCGTCTACACCACCTTCACCGACTACGTCGTCGAGGCGTCCCTCATGACGCGTCACGCCGTCACGGAGCTCGGCAGCCGCAACATCGCGATCTTCTACCAGAACGACGGCTACGGGCAGGCGGGCCTGCGCGGCCTCGAGGAGGAGATCGCGAGGCTGCAGGCTCAGGGCCACGAGGTGACGGTGGGCGACCGCGTCAGCTACGAGCGCGGTACGACGAACATGGGCGTGCAGGCACTGAGGCTGCGGGGCTCCGGCGCGGACAGCGTCCTCCTCTTCTCCGACCCGACCGCGGCCGCGAACCTGGTGAGCGAGTTCCAGCGCCTGGACTTCCGGCCCCAGATGCTCTCGACCGTCACGCTCCTCGACCCGAGCCTCTTGTCCAACCCGGGCATGCAGGGCGCCCTCTACAGCGTCTTCCTGCGGCTCCCCAGCGTCGTCCTCGGCGAGGGCAACGGCGACCCCATCGCCGACCGGCTCTACCAGGAGATCATCCTCGCTTACGCGCCCGAGATCGCGGCCGCGCCCTTCTTCGCCCTGGCGGGCATCGCGTTCGCGCAGCCGTTGGTCGAGGCCCTCGAGGCCGCCGGCCCAGACCTGACGCGCGAGAGCTTCCTCGAGGCCCTTCGCGGCATCGACGGCTACACCGAGGGCCTTTACAACGAGATCTCCTTCGCCGACGGCGCCCGCGGCAACAACTCCGTGATCCTGCTGCAGGTCACGCCGCAGGGCCTACGGCCGGTCTCCGACTGGCTGACCCTCTAGGAACCAGAGCGGGCGGCGGGCCGTAGCGCGCCCGCCGCCCCCTCGCGGCATGGCCCCCATCCTCGAGCTCACCGGCGTCACCCTCAACTTCCGGGGCCTGACCGCCCTCTCGGCCGTCGGCTTCGCCCTCGACGAGGGCCAGGTGACGGCGCTCATCGGGCCGAACGGCGCGGGCAAGACGAGCGTCTTCAACGTCATCTGCGGCTTCTACCGCCCCCAGGCGGGGCGCGTGAGGTGGCGCGGTCGCGACGTCACGGGCCTGGCGCCGCAGCGGGTGGCCAAGCTGGGCATCGGCCGCAGCTTCCAGAACATCGAGCTCTTCAAGAACATGACGTGCCTGGAGAACCTGCTCCTCGGCCGGCACATGCACGTGAGGTCCAACCTGCTCGACGCCCTGCTCGCGACTCCCCGGTGGGCCAGGGACGAGGTCGCGCAGCGGCGCAAGGCCGAGGAGCTGATGGACCTCCTCGACCTCCAGGCCTACCGCGACCAGCCGGTGGGCGCGCTGCCCTACGGCGTGCAGAAGCTGATCGAGGTGGCGCGGGCGCTGGCCACCGAGCCCGCGCTGCTCCTGCTCGACGAGCCGACCGCCGGCATGACCGTCGAGGAGAAGGACGACACGATGGTCACCCTCCTGCGCCTGCGTCAGGAGCTCGACCTGACGATGCTGGTCGTCGAGCACGACCTGCGCGTCGTGAGCGGCATGGCCGACCGCGTGATCGTCCTCGACCACGGGACGCTCATCGCCGACGGGCC
>JBIQIQ010000002.1:0-10989 GCA_044507975.1 Deinococcaceae bacterium | reverse complement strand
GCATGGCCGACCGCGTGATCGTCCTCGACCACGGGACGCTCATCGCCGACGGGCCCCCCAGCGAAGTGCAGGACGATCCGGCGGTGGTCGCCGCCTACCTGGGTAGCTCGCGCCTCGCTAGAGCGGCGGGCGCGCCGTGACGGCCATGCCTGAGGCGGCGGCCGCGCCGATCGGGGCCGCGACGGAGGACGCGCCCTTCCTCGAGCTCGTGACCGTCGAGAGCGGCTACCACCGCCAGCTACGGGTGCTGAAGGGCGTCTCCCTGACCGTGGGGCCGGGGCAGTGCGTCGCGGTGCTCGGGTCGAACGGCGCGGGCAAGAGCACGATGCTCAAGACGGTCATGGGCCTGATCGACGACGAGCCCCGCAAGGGCCGGGTGCGGGTCGGCGGCCGCGACGTCACGCGCTGGGGGACGGAAGCGATCTCGCAGGCCGGCATCGCCTACGTCGTCGAGGACCGCGGCATGTTCCCCGACCTCACCGTCGCAGAGAGCCTGCGCCTGGGCGCCTACCACCGGCGCGACAGGCGCGGGGTCCAACAGGACCTGGAGCGCGTGTTCGAGACGTTCCCGCGGCTCGCCGAGAGGCAGCGTCAGGCCTGCGGCACCCTGTCGGGCGGTGAGCAGCAGATGCTCGCGATCTCGCGGGCGCTGATGAGCCGGCCTCAGGTGCTCATGCTCGACGAGCCCAGCCTCGGCCTTGCGCCCCTCCTCGTCGAGGAGATCTTCGGCGTCATCAAGGACATCAACCGCCAGGGCATGGGCGTGCTGCTCGTGGAGCAGAACGCCAACCAGGCGCTCCACATCGCCGACTACGGCTACGTGCTGGAGGGCGGGCGCTTCGTGCTGGAAGGGACCGCCGACGAGCTGCGCGGCAACGAGAACGTGCAGGAGTTCTACCTGGGCGTCAGCTCGCGTGCGGGCGACGCCCCGCGGCTGCACGTGCGGCGGCGCAGGCGGCGCTGGAACTAGTGCGCCAGCCAAGAAGAAAGGCGCCCGGTGACCGGGCGCCTCGTTCGCTAGAGCGTTTCGCTAGAGCGTCAGGTCAGTAGCGGCCACCGGCGGCCGGCGTGGTGACGACCACGTTGGTTGCCTGGAGGCCCTTCTTGCCCTGCTCGACTTCGAAGGTGACTTCGTCGCCTTCGTTCAGGTTACGGAAGCCCGAACCCGAGATAGCGGAGAAGTGGACGAACACGTCCGGCTGACCGCCGCCCTGTTCGATGAAGCCGAAGCCCTTTTCGCCGCTGAACCACTTGACTCTACCTGTTGCCATTTACCTGTTCCCAACTGCCCACTGCAGGCAGCGGGCTACTTCGATTTGGGTCTTTCGGACCCATGTCCATGACATCCCTCTTGGTTGTCTGGGACGTCATCACTCTATGCTCCGATGGTGAGAAAAGCAAGGACGCGCGGCACAGGCCAGCGTTCGGTTAAGGTGCCTGCGTGACAGCGAACGGCGCGACCCCTTACGAGACGATGAGGTACGACCCGGCCCTCGTGGCGGAGGGCGGCGAGGTGCCCGGACTGGCGCGCTTCGCGAGGCACTGGGCGCGGCTCGAGCGCTCGTCGCGCTTCACCGAGGTGCCCCTCCGGCGGGACGCGGTCCTGGCAGCGCTGAGCGCTGCCGTGCAGGGCTCGACCGAGGCGTTGCGGGTCCGGCTGGGCCTGGACGCCTCCGGAACGCCCGAGGTCGTCACCGAGCCCCTCTCGACCCCGTACCCGGAGGGCTTCGCCGACACCCCCGCCGACGCGCTGCGCTACGCCGGCGCGGGGCCCTGGCCGCTGCTCGCGGTCGCTCGGGAGCGTGTGGACGAGCGGAACCCTTCCCGGCGCCACAAGACGTCCGACCGCGCGCTCTACGAGCTCGGCCGGCCGTACGCGCCGGCTCACGGCCTCGCCGACGTCGCCTTCCTCAACACGCGAGGCGACCTGGTCGAGGCGGCGATCGCCACGGTCTACGTCGGGACGCCGGAACGGCTCTACACCCCCCCGCTGGAGTGCGGAGCCCTCCCCGGCGTCCTCCGCGAGGAGCTGCTCGAGCTTGGCCTCGTGCACGAGGCCGTCCTCGGCGAAGCCGAGCTGCGAGCTGCCGAGGTCGTGCTCATCAGCAGCTCGGTGAGGGGTCTGCGGCGGGTGAGCGTCGCGCCCGGACAGGTCAGCCTGACCTAGCCGCCGCCGGGAACGATCGGCGTCTCGGACCGCCGTCCGGCTGCGTGGATAGCGTTAGAGTGGCCGGGTGAGAAGCACGTCCGGCACCCACTCGCGCGCCGGTCGGGCAGCTCGTCGAGCAGCCAGGGCCCGCGAGCTAGTCGACTACAGCCACCAGATGAGCATCGCCGCCAACCCGGCGCTGCGCATCGTGTTCCGCGTGCTCGGGGTCTTCTTCCTCGCCCTGGGCATCGCCGGCTACCTGCTGCCCGGTCTGCCCGGCACCGTCTTCATCCTCATCGCCGCGTTCTTCTTCGCGCGGTCGAGCCCGCGCTTCTACAACTGGCTCTTGAACCACCGCACCTTCGGCGCATGGGTGCGCGACTTCCAGGCGGGCAAGGGCATCCCCGGCTGGGTGAAGGTCTTCGCGCCGTCGATGATCGTCGCGTTCTCCGCCGCCAGCGTGTACATCTGGGCGTCGAAGGGCGTGTGGTGGGGCGTCGGGCTGACGGTGGTCGTCGCCGCCTACGGCGTCTACTACATCCTCAAGCAACCGACCCGGCCGCAGGAGAGCTGAGGGCCGCCCGGCGCCTCGGCCGGGCGGCCGCTCCCGGCCGAGCCTGCGTCAGCCCTCGAGGCTGGCGTTGACGGTCTTCTCGACGCTCCCCAGCGCCTTGGAGACCGGGCAGTCCCGGGCGGCCTCCTGGGCCTTCGCCTGCAGGGTCCCGTCGTCGAGCCCGGGCGCCTTGACGCGCACCGTGATCGTGCTCTGCGAGATGTTGGGGCCGCCGTCGGTGTCCATCCGCACCGAGGCCTCGGCCTCGACGCTCTCGGGCTTGTGCCCGGCCTTGTCGAGGATGTTCGCCAGGTACATCGCGTAGCACCCGGACAGCGCCGCCGCGATCAGCTCCTCCGGGTTCGTGCCGGTGTCGCGGCCGGCGCCCTCGCCGAAGCGCGACTTGAACGTGTACGGGCCCTCGTAGGTGCCGCTGGGCAGCCGCATCGTGCCGCTGCCTCCCTTGAGGTCGCCTTCCCAGCGAGAGTTGGCCTTGGTCGTGATCGACATCGCTACCTCCTAGTGATCGAGCCTACCCGACCTCGGGTTCCAGCTCGTCGTACCCCTCGAGGTAACCGCGCGCCTGCCTGAGGAACATGCGGGCGTAGACCCCGTGCTGGGTGAGCAGCTGGTCGTGCGTGCCCTGCTCGACCACCCTGCCGGCCTCCAGCACCACGATCCTCTCCGCCATGCGCACGGTCGAGAAGCGGTGGGAGACGATGATGGTTATGCGGCCGCGCGAGTGGGCGCGCAGCGTCTCGATCACCTCGAACTCCGCGTCGGCGTCGAGGGCGGCCGTGGGCTCGTCGAAGATCAGCACCGAGCCGCCGCGGAAGTAGAGCCTGGCGAGGGCCAGGCGCTGCCACTGGCCGCCGGAGAGCTGCCTGCCGCCCTCGAACCAGCGTCCGAGCATGTTGTCGTACCCCGTCGGCAGCTGCTCGATGAAGCCGTCGGCGCCGGCGCGCTCGGCCGCGGCCTCGACGGCCGGGTCGTCGGAGACGGCGTCGACGTCCCCCAGCGCGATGTTCTCCCGCACCGTCATCTGGTACTGGCCGAAGTCCTGGAACACCGTGCTCATCTGGGCCCGCAGGCTCGAGGGGCTGTAGCGCGCGGCGTCGAGCCCGTTGACGAGGATCCTCCCCTGCGTGGGCCGGTAGAGGAACGTGATCAGCTTGATGAGCGTCGACTTACCGGCGCCGTTCTCGCCCACGAGCGCCAGCGTCTCGCCGGTGCCGACCTTGACGTTCACGTCGATCAGGACGTCGCGCTCGGTGAGGGGGTAGCGGAAGTGGACGCCCTGCAGCTCGATCGAAGATATCGGCCCCTCCCACTCCTCCCCTTCGTCGTGGGCGGTCGTGGGCAGCTCGAGGAACTCGTAGAGGTTCCGCATGTAGAGCAGGTTCTGGTAGATGCCGGAGATCCCGGACAGCAGGTTGGAGAACTGCTGCTGGAGCTGCGAGATGCCCTGTATGAACAGGCCGAAGTCGCCGACCGTGATCGCGCCGGCCGCGGCGCGCCTCAGGACGATCGCCGTAGCGCCACCGACGAGCGCGGTGGAGGCCAGCGACGCGCCGAGCCCCCAACCGCTGCGCCGCCTGATCAGGGACGTCAGCTGGGCGCGGAACCCCCTGTAGTACGCCTGCCACTGCTCCATCAGGTAGTCGCCGAAGCCGAACAGCCTGATCTCCTTGACGGCCTGGTCGTTCGTCAGCAGGCTGCCGAGGTAGTTCTGCCGGCGGGCGTCCTGCGCCTGGCGCCGGATCATCCGGTAGCCCTCGGTGCCGAAGCGCGACTGCACCCAGACCGCGGGCACCGACGCCAGCAGGACCAGCGGCACGACCGCCCAGCCGAGCTGCGTCATGAGCGCGCTGACGGAGCCGAGGGTCACGAGTGCTTGCCCCAGCGTGATCACCTGCGAGAACACCCCGAGCGGGCGACTGCCCACCTCGCGGTAGGCGTTCTGCAGCGAGTCGTAGACGCCAGGGTCCTCGAACTGGGCGAGCTCGAGCTCCCCGGCCTTGCCGAGGATCCTGCGGCTGATCCGGTTCTGCAGCAGGTCGCCGAGAAGCTCGCGGTTGGCACCCTGGACGATGCCGACGACGCTGCCCACGGCGACGGCGCCGACCTGCACAGCCAGGAGGCCCAGCAGGCGTCGGAAGGCCTCGTCCGCGCTGCCGGCCGCGCCGGTGATCGCGTCGGCGACGGCGTCGAGGAGCAGCTTGGCGATCCACATGTTGACCGCCGGCAGCCCCGCCTGCACGAGGCTGAGCGCGACGATGCCGACGGTGCGCCCGGGGCTCGCCTCCCAGACCATCGCGAGCGTCGAGGCCAGGTCCCGCAGGTGGATGCGCAGGCTCGACGGCGCCGGTTGAGTACGTGGCGGTCCCCTCACGACGGGCAATGTAACCCTCGTAAAGCGCACCCAACTCGCATGAGAGACTCAGAACTGGGTGCTAGCTTCCAATCACTCACAGGCGTCCGGGGTTGGACCTGGGACCGCCCACGTCGGGAGGTGAGGGAGATGGCCGACACGTCAGACCTGAGGAAAGAGCTGAACACGCTCAAGAAGGACCTCGCCGCACTGCGCGGCGACGTGACCACGATCTCCGAGAGCAGCGCGCGCACGGCGCGGGAAGGAGTCCAAGCGATCATGGACGCAGCCAAGGAAGCAACCACGCAGGCCAAGGAGAAGCTCACCCAGGAAGCCGAGCACCTGATGGACAAGGTGCGTACGGGGGCGAAGGACGTCGCCGCCACGGTCAAGGAGGGCGGCGTAGCCGCCATGGACGAGGTCGAGCACCAGGTCCGCGAGCGCCCGCTCACGTCGGTCCTCGCCGCCGTCGGCATCGGGTTCGTCGTCGGCATGCTCGTTTCGCGCCGGTAGGACACGTGGAGAGGCTTCAGGAGGCCCATGGTTAGGAGCATCGCCGATCTAGGCATCGCCTTCGTCGAGCTGGTCGAGGCCGAGAGCAAGCGGCTCGCCGCCGGTACGAAGAAGGTAGCGGCGGCGGTGGCCGGCATGGTCATCGTGGCGATGGTCGCCGGCTCGATGTTGATCATCGGTACCGGGCTGCTGATCTGGTCCCTCTACGAGGTCCTCGAAGGCTACTTCACCACGCCGGCGGCGCTCGCGCTCACGGGCGTCGCCGTCTGGGTGCTCATCGGAGGCGGCGCGCTCCTCGCCATCGGCATGATGCGCCGCTCGAGCTAGTGCTGGCAGCCTGTCGGAGGTCATGAGTGGCGCGCATCGACGCGGACGAGAAGAACGAGCTGGCCGTCGAGGTCGCCAAGCTCAAGGTGCGCGTGGCGGCCGAGAAGGCCGAGCCAGGCAGGCTTCTTCGGCAGGGCATTCGTGCGGCGCCGTTGGGATCGATCGGCGGCGCTACCTTGGCGGGCGCCCTGCTCGCGGTGCTCAGGCGTCGGCGGCGCGCCCGCCCGCTGGGGGTGGGCGCTGCCGGTCCGGTGGGCGGCGTGCAGGACGCGCGCAGCGGCCTCGGAGCACTGGCGCTCGCGGTCGGCCTCGAGCTGGCCCAACGCTACCTACCCGAGCTGTTGGGCCGTGAGGCCGCTCCGCGCACCGCCGACGATCTGCGCGACCCGGTCGTCTAGCGCCGGTCAGTCCCCGAAAGCGATGAGCGCGTCGAGGGCTCCCTCGGCGGCTGGGTCGAGCTCGGTCTCGCCGGCCTCGACCCCGTTACGCGCGAGGATGAAGGCTAGGACGTCGGAGTACTGCTCGGCGCTCAGCGAGCCCGGGGCGGTCAAGGGCATCTGCTCGGCCACCACCGTGTGCAGCTCGACCAACGGCCGCTCGGCCCAGCGCTCCCTGAACACCCGTCCCGCCAACGCCGGGAACGGCCCGAAGCCTTCCAGCGACTCGCCATGGCAGGAAGCACAGTTGCTCGCGTAGACCCTCGCGCCGCGAGCGACCTGGTCCTCGCCGATCGAGATGGTCGTGGCGTCCGGGGCGGCAGCCAGAGCCCCAGTGAGGGCGACGGCTACGAAGATCGCGACTCCTACTACGTTGCGCATGAACGTGAAGATATACCACGTACGCCGGAAGGTACGCCTGTCGACCGACCCAGCGGACGCGGGCGGATGGCGACTTGCCATCCGCCCGCGTGGACCGTCTCAAGGTCGTCTGATCCGCTTGCCGAACCGGGCCTCACTCGCCCGCGACGATCCTCCAGACCTTCCCGGTCTCGCCCTGCGGACCGCTGTTCTCGGTGGTCAGGACGTAGAGCTCGCCGGCGCTGTCCTGGCCGAGCGCGAGCACGAACTGGTCGAGCGCGCGGTCGAGGACGATCTCCCAGTCGCCGCCCTCTTCGGTAGCGACGAAGAGCTTGCCGGTCGGGGCGGAGAAGCTGTTGCTCCAGTCGCCGAAGACGTAGGACCCGACCAGCTCGGGGATGGCGGAGCCGCGGTAGACGTAGCCGCCGGTCGTCGAGATGCCGAGGCCGGTCTCGGGATGGCCGCCGGCATGCTCGTAGACGATGGTCGGAGGCACCAGCGGCTCGCCGCGGGGACCGACGTCGGCGCACTCCTCGAGCGGCTCGGAAGACGTCTCGCGGTTGAAGCACGAGTTGCCTTCGCGGATCCGCCAGCCCAGGTTTCCGGGCTCGGTGACGCGGTTGTGCTCCTCGAACATGCCCTGACCCACGTCGCCGATCCAGAGGTCGCCGGTCTCCCGGTCGAACGAGAAGCGGAACGGGTTCCGGAGACCCCACACGTAGATCTCGTCCCTCGCGCCCTGGCCGGAGGCGAGGCCGGACCAGACGATGCCGGCGTCGTTGTCGTTCGCCAACTCCAACCCGCCCACGAAGGGGTTGTCGGCCGGCACGGCGTAGCCGCGGCCGTCGTCGTCGTTGACGTCGATGCGCAGCACGGCGCCCAGCAGCGTGGTGATGTCCTGGCCGTTGCCCATCGGCGGATGGAACGGGCCCTGGTCGTTCGAGGCGCCGCCGTCACCGATACCGATGTAGAGGTACCCGTCGTGTCCGAACGCGATCTGGCCGCCGTTGTGGTTGAAGGCGGGGTCGTCGATCTCAAGCACCTTGCGCTCGCTGAGCGGGTCGGCGCGGTTGGGGTCCGTACGCGAGACGCGGAACTCCGAGATCGTCATCGTGTTGTTGAGCGCCGCGAGCGAGCCCGGACGCAGTGGGGCGTTGTAGTAGACGAAGAAGCGGCCGTTGCGCTCGTAGTTGGGATGGAACGCCATGCTCAACAGGCCGCGTTCGTCGAACCCGGGCCTGAAGGTCGCCATCCTGGAGCGGGCGTCCAGGAAGGGCTCGGGCTGCACGTTGCCCTCGGCATCCATGATGTGGATCAGGCCCACCTGGTCGACGACGAAGATGCGGTCGTCGCCGGGCGGCGAGATCAGGTTGACGGGCGACGTGAACCCCTCCGCCACCAGCTCCAGCTCCAGATGGTCGAAGGCGCCTCCGTCCTGTGCCCACGCCACCGCGCCGACGGCCAGCAGCACGGCCAGCGCCAGCCCGACGAGCGCTGGCCTCGCCGCAGCGGCTACACGCCCACCTCTAAGTCCAGGATCGACTCTCAACATGCGTTCCCCTTCCTACTGCATGAGACGGTGACCGAGTAGCACGATAGCGCGTCGTACGCGCGATGCCAGTGCCGTCGCCGACGCGCGCCGCGCGCGCCCGCCCGCCTCAGCGGCACTAGCTACCTCTGCCGGTGCGCCGGTGGGATGGTGAGGTAATCCCAGCGGGCGCCGCGCTGATGCTTGCCGAGCATCACGATCTGACCGACATGTTGGGCGTTGTGATCCAGCGTCGCCAGCAACGCCTCCAGGGCGAGACGCTCCTGCCCGCGTATCGTCACGGTCGCGCCCAGGTCGGCGGGCGTGAGCTCGGCGGTGGTGGCCAGCAACGTCTCCCAGCCTGCGTCCCACTCCTCCAAGATCTCCGCAGGGCTCATCGAGGTGGGCGTGAACTCGCCATCGCGGTCGCGGTCGGGTTTCTCGCCGTCGCTGGTGAGGAAATCCGCGTAGCGCGAGCGCAGGTTGCCTGCCAGGTGCCTGGCGAGCACGGCCACGGAGTTCGACTCGCCACCGAGCGTGGCGTGCCAGTCGGAGGGCTCGAGCTGCGCGAACACGCGCTCCGCTTGCGCCTTCTGCTGCGCGAACGCCTTGCGCAGCGCCGTCAGGAACAGCGCCCCATGGCCACCGTCAGGTTCAACCGGCTCGGGTCTCATGACGCACTCTAGGGCGGGCCGCGATCGGTCGCAACGACCCCGGGAGCCTATGCTGGACGGCGATGCCGCTGGGAGACACGTTCCGCGAGGCCTCCCAGGCCGCCCTCTCCTTGTCGCTGGAACGCCTGGCGACGGTGCCCGACCTCGAGAGGGCCGGCGCGGCGGCGCTGATCGTCGTGCTCCTGGCGGGCGTCTCCGAGGCCGCGGGCGAGAGCGTGGTCCTGTTCGTCAACCGTGTGAGGCCGCGCCGTTTCGTGCTCAGCCTGCTCGTCTCCGCCCTGATCTTCGCGTTCGCCTACCTGTTCCTCGCCGGCAGCGTCTACGCCGTCGCGCGCCTCCTCCTCGGCGGCGAGGTACCGCTGCTGACCGTCACGACCATGGTCGGCGTCGCGTTCGCGCCGAGGATGTTCGGCTTCCTCGCCTTCCTCCCGTACTTCGGCCAGCCCGTCTCTCTCGCCCTGCAGGGCTGGTCGGTGCTGGCGACGATGGCGGGCGTGCGGGCGACGCTCGGAGCCACCGTCCTCCAGGCCCTGGCCACCGTCGTCCTGGGCGCCCTGCTGCTCGTCGTCTTGCAGCGGACCGTCGGCCGGCCGTTCGTGTACGTGGCCGGCCGGATCCGGTCGGCCACGGCCGGCGTGAGGCTTGCCACGCCGGAGGAGGCCGTCGAGCAGGTCCTCGAGGAGACCGGAGAGGATCCAGTCGAGGAGAGGTCCGCGGCTGGCGCGGCCCAGGAGCCGACCCGGTGATCTTCGCCGGCGTCGGACTGCTCCTGCTCGTCCTGACGGCGTCGCTCCTGCTGGCGCCGATCGAGGCCCTCGGCTGGTGGGCCGGCTGGTTCGGCGAGGACGAGGCCCCCTCCCTCACGGACGGCGAGCCGGAGGACGGCGCCCGTTCCTACGTCGTCTACCTCGACGGGATCGCCAAGGCCGGGCACGTCAACTACCAGGACGTGCAGGGCTTCCTCCAGCGGCTCCAGCGCGCCCTGCCCGACGCGGTCGTCATCGGCGACCTGATGCCCTACTCCCCAGCGCGCCGGGACCTGACGGAGGGCCGCCCGCTGGCCCCGTTCTGGCGGCGCCTGTTCGCCCTCAAGCTGGAGGGGCGCCGACCGGCCCTCACCTTCACGATCAACGCTCGCAACCTGCTGCAGGTGCTCGTCGCCTCGGACCGGCGCTACGCGGCCCTCTACGGCCACGCCGCGGCCAACGCGATGGCTGCCGCGCTGCTGGAGCGCGGTTATCGTCCGCACAGCGGGGTACCCGTGGCGCTCATCGGCTACAGCGGGGGCACGCAGGTGGCTCTGGTCGCGGCGCCGTTCCTCCGTCGTCGGCTGGGAGCGCCGCTCTCGCTCGTCTCCCTGGCGGGCGTGATGGCGGACGAGCCCGCGATGCTGGCGATGGAGCGCATGCTGCACGTCGAGTCGCGGCGCGACCGGATCCCGCGCGTCGGCCGCCTGGCCTTCCCGGGGATGTGGGGCGTGTGGCCGAACTCGAACCATGCGCGCACGCTGCGCAGCGGCCGCTACGAGAGGGTCGACCCCGGTCCCATGAAGCACAACGGCCCCGAGAGCTACCTCGACGACGAGGCGTTCATCGGGGGGCGCAGCCATCAGGAGGTGACCACCGCCATCGTCGCTCGGTTCCTGACCGCGCTCGCCTCGGACGAGCCGGAGGTCCTTGCGAGTACCGAGGGAATCGAGGGACAGCTGAGCGGAAGCCGGCCGCGCGCCAGGGCCGGCGGACGCCGGAACGGGCTGCCCAGCGCCTAGACTCTGGGCATGGCAAGGCCGAGCAGCGGGCAGAGGGAGGGCGCGTCCCCCTGGGTCCGGCGAACCGAGAGCGACGGGGCCACCCGTTCCTCGCCGCGCACCGACCCTCGGCTCCCCCGACCGAGTGGTGGGGAGGTTCCACCCCGCTCCCCGTTCGGCCTGCCTCCCGGCTGCGCGTGGTGGCTGCTGCCGCTCGGCCTGCTGCTGGTCAACTACCTGGTCGTCTCGCTCTTCTTCCCGTCCGCCGGCGCGCCGACGGAGATCCCTTACACCGTGTTCCGCGAGCAGGTCGCCGCCGGCAACGTCACG
>JBIQIQ010000246.1:0-1998 GCA_044507975.1 Deinococcaceae bacterium | reverse complement strand
CGCTGAGCCGCGGCGCGCGCATCTACGCCGAGGTCGTCGGCTACGCGACCAGCGCTGACGCACACCACATCACCGCCCCCGCGCCAGGTGGCACCGGCGCGGCCCGCGCGATCCGGTGGGCCCTGCGGGACGCGGGGCTGGAGCCCGGCCAGGTCGGGTACATCAACGCCCACGGCACCAGCACGCCCGCGAACGACCTCAACGAGACGCTCGCGTTCAAGTCCGTATGGGAGGGCCACGGCGCCGTGCCGCCCGTCAGCAGCACCAAGTCGATGACGGGTCACACCCTCGGAGCCGCCGGCGGTATCGAGGCCATCGCCACGGTGCAGGCGCTCGCCTGCGGCGTGCTGCCGCCGACACGCAACTACGTCGATCCCGACCCCGAGCTCGACCTCGACTACGTCCCGAACGAGCCGAGAAGGCAGCAGGTGGAGGCGGCCGTCTCCACCAACTTCGCGTTCGGTGGCCAGAACGCCTGCCTGGTCTTCACGCGCGTGTGAGCCCCCCGCCGCGGCGGCGCGCCTCGCTCGTCGAGTACGCCTACGCCGCGGCCCTGGCGGCGCTCGCCGTCGTCGGCGGGCTGGTCCCGAGCCGGACCCCGCCTGAGCTGGTCCCCTGGGTCGGGCCGTTCCCCGTCGTGAGGCTGGGCGAACGGCCCGCCTCCGTCGGGACCGTCGGCACCGTTCGCGTCCACGAGGCGATCGACATCGAGGTGTTGGCGCCCGCCCCGGCCGGCGACCCGTTCGACGCCGTAGCGATCGCCACGTTCGCCAACGAGGAGAGCGGCGACACCTACAGCGTCCAGGCCTACTACGCCGGAGGCGTGGAGGGGCGCTCGGCGTTCCGGTTCCGCTTCACGCCGACCAGCCAGGGTGAATGGCGCTTCGAGACGGCCTCACCGGTGCCGGGCTTGGGGGGCCGCTCCGGAACGGTCGACGCCGAGCCGGGCGAGCTGGCCGGACCCCTGCTCGCCGGCGCGGGCCGCTTCCTGGCGACCGGCCCGGACGGGAAGGTGAGGCCGACCACCTACAACGTCTACCAGTGGTCGAGGACGCTGGAGGAGCTCGGCGCGCTGCCTCGCGACGAGTCCGCGCTCGCCGCCGCGCTCGACCCGTTGCTGGACGAGGCGGCGGCTCTCGGCTTCGATGCCGTGCACGTGGCCGTCAACCACGAGTGGTTCAGCCTCGGGACGCTGCGAGCCGACCGCCACGGCTCGGTCCACCCGGACCCCCGCACGTTCCAGGTCCTCGAGACGCTGATCGCGCTGGCTCAGCGCCGCGGGCTCTTCGTGCACTTCTGGCAGTGGGGCGACGAGCAGCGTCGCCAGTCGCCCATCCGTACGCCCGCCGACCCGACGGTGCCCGGCGACGAGGGAGGTGCCGGCGGCGCAGCCTCCCTGCGACTCCACCGCTACCTGGCCGCGCGGCTCGGGCCTCTGCCGAACTGGACCCTCTCCTACGGCTTCGACCTCGACGAGTGGGCCACGGTCGCGGAGGTGAGGGCGTGGGCGGCCGCCCTCTCCGAGCTGCTCCCTCTGCCTCACCTGATCACGGCGACGGAGGAGGGCACCCGGACCCGAGCGTTCGATCTCGGCGAGGAGAAGCTGCCGCTGGTCTCCCGCGACGTCGACCCGACCGACAGGGACCAGGACCCGCTGGAGCTCGGGCTAGCCGAGCTCGAGCGCGCCCTCGGCAGCCCCGTGATATTCGAGGCCCGGTACCTCTACGACCCGCAGGGCCCGTGGGACATGGACGCCACGCGCCGGGGCCTGTGGCGCCTCGCGTTGGCGGGCGGCGTCGGGGCGCTGTGGGGGGTCGTCGAGGCCCCCCACCCGGAGCCGGAGCAGCTGAGGACGTTCGCGCGCTTCTGGGAGGGGCGCCTGCCGCCGGACGGGCGCGCCCAGCGCCTGCCGCGCGGCGAGCTCGCCCACGTGGCCGCGGTCGGCCGCCGTGGCGTCGTCTACGCCGGGGGCTCCGCCGTGCTGCCGCTGGCGCGCGT
>JBIQIQ010000051.1:10703-14974 GCA_044507975.1 Deinococcaceae bacterium | reverse complement strand
CGGCTATGTGGCCGAGGCGACGGGGGCCAATGTGTTCTTCGTGCGTGGCGACGACGCCGAATCGCAAGCGCAACTGGACCGCGTCCAACGCGGCCTGCGCGAGCGCCACTTCGGGGCTCGCAGCGTCGGTGACGTCGCCCTCGCGCCGGGTGCGGACCTCTCGGAGGCCGTGGATAGGATCCGGCGTTCCGGGGCTGACCTCGTCGTGCTCCTCCTTCCCGCCGGCGAGCAGCTGAGGGTCCTGGCGGCTCTGGAGGCTGAGGGCCTCGAGACCGTGGTCACAGGCTTCCCCTATCCAGAGGCGCAGACCCGCGCCTTCTACGTCGCTTCGCGCGAGGCGGCTCCGAGCCTCGGTGCCGGCCACAGGGCCAGCGCTTGGGAGGCGACTCTCGACGCCTACGGCGCGCGCGAGCTCAACGCCCGGTATCGCCTCCGCTTCGACAGCCAGCCCATGGAGGCGCCGGCTTGGGCCGTCTATCAGGCCGTGAAGCTCGGCTACGAAGCCGCCTTCTTCGGGGGCGGCACGGATGCCGACTCCGTCCTCGGCTACCTCGAGGCCGATACGACGGTCTTCGACGTCTGGAAGGGCATAGGTACGCAGTTCCGCCCCTGGGACGGCCAGCTCAGGCAGTCCCTCTACCTCGTTGAGATCGACGAGGCCGAGACCAACCCCTTCACGCTGGCCTTGCTGGTCGGCGAGCTCCCCGCCATCTACATGCCCGGCACCGACCCGGTCGAACGCCTCGACCAGATCGGTGACCTGGCCGCCGCCAGCAGCTGCCGGCGGTGAAGCGCACGGTTACGCCATCCACCGAGCCAAGGGCCGGTGGTCGAGAGGAGAACATGAGAGCAAGAAGCAGGATCAGGAACAGGACGCTGGGGTTGGCCCTGGCCGTCGGGCTCGCTTGGAGCGCCGCGCAGGCCCAGGACTCGTACCGCATATACGTAGCCAACGAGTACAGCGCCGACATCACCGTCATCGACACGGCCACGGACGAGGTCATCGACACGATCTCGATCTCGGGTCGGCCCGGCGAGGTGAGGCCGCGCGGCATGGCCGTCAGCCCCGACGGCGCCACGATCTACGTATCGGTCTCGGACTTCAACCCGACCATCGAGACGCCCGAGGACAAGATCGTCGCTATCGACGTGCGTACGAACGAGGTCCTCGGTGAGTTCCGCGCGGGCGGCAACCCCGAGCGCGTCGCGGTCAGCCCCGATGGCACCCAGATCTGGGCCGCTCTTGAGGCCATCGCTCAGGGTGCGGGCTACGACGTCGAATCCGGCGAGCAGCTCGCCAACTTCCGCGTCGGCGTGGAGGCCGAAGGTGTAGCCGTCAGCCCCGATGGCCGGTGGGTCTACATCACGGCCGAGGCGACGCACACCGTGACAGTCGTCGACCGCGAGAACCTGTCGGTGGTCAAGCACTTCCTCGTGGGCAACAGGCCGCGCGTCGTCGAGTTCTCGAACGATGGCAGCCGCGCCTACGTCACCGCAGAGATCGGCGGCACGATCTCGGTCGTCGACACCGAGACCCACACCGTCATCGAGACGATCAACCTGGGCCTCGATTCGCGTCCCGTGGAGATCGCCGTCGACCCGACCTCCGACCGCATCTACGTCGCCGGCGGAGGCACCAGCGCCGTTTACGCCATCGACACCTCGACGAACGAGGTGATCGCGACGATCCGCGAGCAGATGGGCCGCCGCCCGTGGGGCATCACCATCACGCCGGACGGCCAGAAGGTCTACACCGCCGATGGCCTCTCCGATAGCGTCAGCGTGATCGACACGGAGTGCCTCTGCGTCATCGATCGCATCGAGGCGGGCCGCGGCGCCCACTCGGCCGAGATCGGGGTGATCCCAGGTGGCAACTGACCGTTACCGCAAGCCCCTAGTCGCGTTACTGGCAGCTGGCGCGCTGACCCTGGCGGGTTCCGCTGGTCTTGCGCAGGTCAGCCAGTACGACTCCGACCCGTTCTTCGACGAGGCGATGCGGCAGAGCCGCGCCTACGGTCTCGAGATGACCAGGGTCCGGCTCGAGCTCGTCGACGCCCTCGAGGCGCCGTTGAACGAGGACGTCCTCGAGCAGGTGGAGAAGATGCTGGAGCGCGATGCCACCCGCTACATCGGCACCCTCCGGCAGGCAGATCCCGACCTGGCAGCGGAGCTGGAGGCCGCACTCGAGCTCGTCACCGAGCAGGCCGAGGACGGCGTGTACGACGCCGCCGCCGTGAGCAGCGCCCGTGAAGTGCTCGACCGTGTCGAGGCCGTCCTCTTCGACGAGGCGACCCTCTCGAGCCCCGACTACATCGCCGCCTTGATGGCCGACCTGATCCTTGCCGACGACGGCGTTGCCGAGGCCTACGAGGACGCGGTCGAGGAAGAGCTGTGGGAGTACCCCAACGGCTGGGCCGCGCTCCGACGGACCAACTTCTACTGGAGCGAGCTCAGCGCTCTGGCCACCGAGCAGCAGAGGTCGGACGTCGAGGAGATGCTCGCTCAGCTCGGCGACCTGTACCCAACGGCTGAGCCGCCCGAAACGCTGAGCCCCAACCCCGAGGAGGGCGAGGCCGCCGCTCAGCGGCTGGTCGGTCTCCTGGAGGAGGTGTCGGGCGCCTCGCTCTACTCTGGCCGTGACCTGCCGCGCCTCGGCCAGCACCTCGGCGGCCTGACGGCCGAAGCGTGCGAGCTCTACTCCTCCGGCGACACCGAGCTGGCGACGGAGTACGTGAACGCGGTGCGAGACCCTTACCGCAAGTCGCTCAGGCGTCTCCTCGACCTCCTGGCGCCCGAGATCCACGCAGAGATCGCCGTCCGGCTCGACGCGCTGACCGGTCGAGAGGACGAGCCGTACCCCGACGATCCCGCCGCGACCTGCGGCGAGCTGCTCGAGTCCCTCCAGCAGGGAACCGAGGCGCTCGGAGGCTGAGGCGACTTCGGGTTAGCCTAAGCAGCGATGACGTTCGCTCCTGAACGCGGGGGCTCGCCGGCGGCCGAGGCGGCCAACGGCGGGCCCCGCGCCGTTCCACCCGAGGGGACCGACAGCCTCTCAGGGAGGCAGCGCTCCGTGGCGGTAACGGCCGATGAGCTCGGTAGGCGCTACGGCGACATCGTCGCCGTCGACTCGGTGAGCTTCAGCGTCGAGGAGGGCGAGTTCTTCGCCCTCCTCGGCCCGAACGGCGCCGGCAAGACCACAACGATCCATATGCTCACGACCTTGGTTGGCCCGACGTCCGGCCGGGCCAGCGTGGCTGGCTTCGACGTCGTCAGGCAGCCGCAGCGGGTGAGGCAGGTACTGGGGATGGTGTTCCAGGAACCCGCGCTCGACGAACGCCTTACCGCCCGTGAGAACCTCGACATCCACGCGGTCCTCTACGGCATCGTCGGCGGGCAGCGACGTGAGGCCGTGCAACGCGCCCTCGAGTGGGCGTCCCTGGCGGAGGCCGCCGAGAGGAAGGTGCGCGGCTTCTCCGGGGGTATGAAGCGTCGCCTCGAGCTGGCGCGCGCCCTCATGCACCAGCCCAGCGTCCTGTTCCTCGATGAGCCGACCCTCGGGCTGGACCCTCAGGGTCGTAGGCACCTCTGGGAGCGCATCGACGCGCTTCGCAAGGAGGGGCTGACGGTCGTCATGACCACTCACAACCTGCCCGAGGCGGAGGCGTGCGATCGCGTCGCCATCATCGACGCTGGTCGGCTCGTGGAGATCGGCGCCCCCGCGGAGCTCGTGGCGCGGCACGCCGGTGAGGAGGGCGACCTCGAGGACGTCTTCATCTCCCTAACCGGCCGGCAGCTGCGCGACGAGGAGGCCACGGCGCGCGACCTCATGGTGAGCTTCGCCAGGCGCGGCGGGGAGCACACCAGATGAGCTCGCCGACCGTCTCGACGACCCGATCGCACGGAACGGGACCGCGCTCGTGGGGCGGTCTAGCCCCCTCGGTCGTCTGGATCATGTGGCGGCGCGAGATGCTCCGCTACTCCCGCGACCGGTCGCAGCTGTTCGGGGGCCTGTCGCGAACCGTGCTGTGGTTGGTGATCCTGGGCTTCGGTCTCGGAGCGGCCCTGCGCGAGATCGAGGGGTTCAGCTACGCCCAGTACATCCTTCCCGGCGTGATCGTCCTCAACGTCCTCTTCGCTGCGCTGCAGAGCGCCATCGCGCTCGTGTGGGACAAGCAGGTCGGCATCATGCGGGAGGTGTTCGTGTCCCCGGCACCGATGTTGTCGGTGGCGCTGGGGAAGCTGCTGGGCGGGGCGACCATATCGGTCATCCA
>JBIQIQ010000051.1:0-10603 GCA_044507975.1 Deinococcaceae bacterium | reverse complement strand
CCGGGAAGAGCTGAGGCGCCTCGGGATCTTCGCGATCGGCGGCGGCTGGGTCGTCCAGCTGCCGGGCTGGATCCAGGCGCTCGTGTACGTGAACCCCGTGAGCTACCAGCTCGACCTGCTGCGTTACGTTCTCCTCCGCTTCCAGCAGCTGCCGATGGCAGCCGACCTCGCGGTCACGTTCGGCGCTGCTCCTGTGGCCGTCGTGTTGGCCGCTTGGGCTATGCGCAGGATGGCGGTCACTGGGAGGTAGGTCCCGCCGGCTCGAGAGAGTGATCGACGCTCGCTTTCTCCCGCGGTGTTACGGGTCCCGCTGCTGCCAGTCCGAGACAGGCAAGGTAGACTCGGCACAGCCGATATATCTTGCGTGGGAAGGCTGCTGAACGGGAACCGGAGCTGATGTGCTGGCACAGGGCGAGCATGGCTTGGGAAACAACCTGGTACGGGCGCTGAGCAGCGCTCGACGTAGCTGGTGGGTCAGGTCCCTCCTGGACTCGTCGGCGCTGGCCGTAATCGGGGCTGGTGCGGCGATCGCGGCAGCCTGGGGTAGGGCATGGCTCGGCGGGCAGCCGGGTCCCCTCCAGGCCTCCAGCCCCGACCTCCTGCTCTCCGCGGTCCCGGCTGCCGCAGCCGGCCTGGTCGTCGGCCTGATCATCGCTGCCGTGCGGTCCCCGTCCCTGCTCCAGGTAGCCCGCCGCGTGGACGGGCAGCTGGGGCAGTCACAGCGATTCGCGACGTCCTTGGAGGTCCTGAGGGCCGGTGGGCCCACCAACGTCGTCGCTGCGGCTCTGCTGGCCGAGGTCGACGAACGCGCCGAAGCGCTCGACGTCCGGCCGGCAGGGTGGTGGCGCGGCGGCCCGTGGCTCGCCCGCGGGACGGCCTTGACGGCGGCCGCCGCGGCAGTGCTGCTCGCCGTTCCGGTCCCGCACGGGCGAGGATCGCCGACGCCCGAAGCATCGGGTGTCAGCCCGGCAGCCCAGGCCGCCGGGCAGCCCGATGCCGCCACCCTCGCGTCCGTCGCCGAGCTCCTCGACCTGGTGGGCACCCAGAACGACAGCGCTTACCTCCGGGCCTTGGCAGCGTCGTTCTCGGACCTCGCCGACCGTGTACGGTCCGAGACCATCGATGCCGAAGAGGCTGGCCGCACCGTGCAAGAGCTCTCCGCGCACCTGCGGGCCGCATCGCTCCAGGTCGGCGGGTCTCTCGCCCAGGCCGTCGAGGAGGCGTTCGGATCATCGGATCGCCCCCTCGCCGGGACCGAGGCGAACGGCCAGCAGGCCGCTCCCGCGGCCCCGGCTGGGGCGCAGGAACACAGCCCGAGCGCAGCCGACGCCGCAACGGACCCCTCCGCTGGCTACTACCGCTCGTTGAGCGTACTGGCCGAGCAGTTCGAGACCGATCCGCAGGCGGTTGGCGTGCGGCCCGAGCGTGGAGACAGGACCGACCTGGGAGCCACGGACGACTTCTACGGTGGAGTGTTACGAGCCGAAGCCGACCCCAACGCAGCGGCCCCCGAGCAGCCTGCGGGTGCCAGGGCCGACGGTGAGGGGGGCGGCGCCCCGGTCGGCGCAGCCGAGAGGTCGGACGACACGGCCGGCGATGCCGCCGGCGACGGTGGTGCCGACTTCGGCATGGGTTCCGAGGCCTTCCTGGAGCTCGAGACGCGCGCGGGCGACGTCGCCTCCCTGCCGGCCAACGAGCGTGAGGACGGCCGCTTCGTCGAGATGGAGCTCGTCCCTCAGGCCGGGCCCGGCTCGGCCGAGGCGTCGACGACCGCGCCCCTTCCCGCGTTCGCACGCGCCGACGAGGCCGCGTTCGCATCACGAGGCATAGGTTCTACGTACGCGGACGTCGTGGGGCGGTACTTCACCCCCGACTCCGCGACCACCGGTGAGCGGCCCTGAGCCCTCCGACGCGAGGTGAGATGGAAGAGCGTGTGATCGACACTCCGGCCTTCGACACGGCGGACGAGCAGAGCCGCCTGCGCGACGCCTTGGCAAGGCTGGGGCGGGGACGCGAGGCCGTCCGGCAGGTGGTCGTGGGGCAGGAGGAGGTCATCGACCAGGTGACCGTCGCCCTGCTGGCCGGCGGGCACGTGCTCATCGAGAGCGCGCCAGGCCTCGGGAAGACGCTACTGGTGCGCACGCTGGGGACTGTCTTTGGGCTGAAGTCCAACCGCATCCAGTTCACGCCCGACCTCATGCCGGCCGACATCACGGGCACGTACACGCTCGTCGGCAACGACCAGGGCCAGGGTATGCGCACCACCTTCCACCCTGGACCGGTCTTCGCCCAGATGGTGCTCGCCGACGAGATCAACCGCGCGACGCCGAAGACGCAGTCGTCGCTCCTCGAGGCCATGCAGGAGGGCACGGTCACGGTGATGGGCGTCGAGTACGAGCTGCCCAAGCCGTTCTTCGTGCTGGCTACGCAGAACCCTATCGAGATGGAGGGCACCTACCTCCTGCCGGAAGCCCAGATCGACAGGTTCTTCTTCAAAGTCTCGCTCGACTTCCCGTCCCAGCCGATGCTCGAGGCGATCCTCGACGCCACGACGGGCACCGAGGCCGTCGAGCCCGAGTCGACGCTGGGCCCGGCCGACGTCCTGGCCCTCCAGCGCTGGACGCGCGGCGTCCCGATCTCCAGCGAGCTGACGTCCTTGATCGCCAAGGCGGTGCGGTCCACCCAGCCCGAGCTCGCCGAGGCCCCGGAGCGCGTCAGGCGCTACGTCCGCTACGGCGTCTCGCCGCGCGGGGCTCAGGCGCTGGTGCTCGCGGCGAAAGCGAGGGCGCTCATGAGCGGGCGCTACAACGTCTCGACCGAGGACATCGCGGCCGTCGCGCTGCCGGCGCTGCGGCATCGCATCCAGGTGAACTTCGAGGGCGAGGCCGCCGGTATCTCCGTCGACGATCTCATCACCGAGGTCATCGGGGTGGTGACTCAGCGGAGTCGATGAGGCGGTCGTTGCCAGGCGATCTCAAGCGCGCGCTCGGGCACTCTAAGCTCATCGCACTGCGGGCCCCCGCGAACGCCGCGATGGGCGAGCGCCGCTCGAAGGCGCTCGGCTCCGGCATGGAGTTCGCGCAGTACAAGGAGTACGAGCCGGGCGACGACCTGCGGCACCTCGACAGGCACGTCTACGCTCGGCACGGCAAGGCCGTCGTCAAGCAGTTCCATCTCGAGCAAAGGTTAAGGGTGGCGGTGCTGCTCGATGCCAGCGGCTCGATGGCCGTCGACCCGGGCTCCTGGAGAAGGGCGGTCGACGTCGCGGCGGTGTTCGGCGAGGCCACGCTCAACGGCTCCGACCAGGTCCGCTTCGGGGTGGCGAGAGGTCGCCGCGTCGAGTGGGGCGGCGTCGTCAGCCGCGACGGGCAGCTGGCCCGCGAGGTCGCCAGGCTCGCGGCCGTCGAGCCTGACGGTCGCCTCGCCGACATGGCGGAGCTCGCGACGAGCTCGCTCGAGGGCCTCACCCAGCCGGGTCTGCTCATCGTCATCAGCGACTGGCTGGTGGAAGGCTTCGCTCTGGCGCTGCGCAACTGGAGGATCAGGGCGCAGGAGATCGTCGCCGTACAGGTCCTCGGCGAGGCGGAGACGCGCGGGCGCGGCGAGACCGGTTCGCTGCGGCTGGTCGACGCGGAGTCCGGCGAGGTCGTCGAGCGGCAGGCCGACGCCCACACGTGGGAGGCCTACCGAGCCGCCGTCGAGGACTGGGGCGCCCAGGTGAGGGCAGCCGTCTGGGCCGTTGAGGGCCGTTGGGTGTCGACCTCCGCCGCCACCTCCCTCGATCAGGGGTTCGTCACGGACCTGCGCCGGCAGGGGCTCCTCACGTGACCTTCGCGCAGCCAGCCTGGCTATGGCTGCTGCCCGTCGCTTTGCCGCTGGTGCTCCTGCTTCACGCGCGGCGCAGGCGCGACGTCGTCGTGCCTAGCCTCGTCGTCTGGCGCATGGTCCAGACCTCGACCGCCCCGGTCGCCAGCAAGCGGAGCTTCCCGTGGCGGGAGCCGCTGCTGTGGCTGCAGCTCCTCGCCGTGGCCCTTCTGGTGGTGGCCCTGGCACGTCCGGTCGTGGGGGGCGCTCCTGACACGCACTGGATCGTGCTCGTCGACGCCTCGCTCGCGATGACCTCGACCGACGTCGAGCCGAGCCGGTTCGACGCCGCGCGGCGCACCGTCTCAGAGACCTGGGGCGGTCGAGCCGCCCAAGGGCGGGTGTCGCTGGTGAGCGTAGGACCCGTTGCTCGCCTCCTCGCGGACGGATGGCCAGCCGGGCCGGGGCTCGATGACGCCCTCGCCGGCGTGTATCCCAGCGCTGGCCCGGCCGACTGGCAAGGGGCGGCTGCCCGCGCCGCCAGCCTGGACAGGGGCGAGCGGTCCCGCGTCGTCGTGGTCACAGACGCCTTCGGCGCCGCGAACGCACTGGCGGCTCTCGAGGCCGCCGCGTTCGCTCCGTCCGAGGTCGACTTCGTGAGCGTCGGGACCGCCCTGATCAACGTCGGTGTCGGGGACGTGGCGGCCGAGCCGCGTGGCGATCGGCCCGACCAGTGGACCGTAGAGGGCCGCGTCGTCACCGCCGGGTTCTCCCGGGGTGACGTTGTGCGCGTCGTGGCTTCCTACAGATCCCCGGGCAGCGACACGTTCCTCCCCTGGGGTGCCGCGGAGGTGGTGCTCGATGGCGGCGGTACCGGAGACTTCGCCATCCCCCTCGACCTGCCGGGACCCGGGGAGGTCCAGGTGAGGGGTCCCGCCGGAGATCACGTCCCGCAGGACGACGCCTGGACCTTGTCGCTGCGCGACGACCCCGTGCGGGTGGGGATCGTCGGGGAGCCGCTGCCCGCGCTGCTCAGGGCGCTCGCGTCGATCGGAGGGCTCGAGGTGTACGCGTCGGAGTCCGTGCCGGACCCCGCGGAGGCGGCCCTCTTCGACCTGCTGATCCTCACGGGAGGCCCCGCCGAGGCGCCGGCGACATCCGTCCTGTGGCTGGGCGCCCTGCCGGACGGCTCCGCCTCGGGAGCACCCCGTCCTTTGCCGGCGGGTGCAATGGCTGCCAGCGCGCATCCGCTCGTAGCCGACGTCGATGCCGCGGCCCTCGCCGTGAGTGAAGCTACGCCACTGAGCGTTCCGGCGGGCGCCACCGTCCTCCTGAGGGCAGGGGACGAAGCGTTCGCCTGGGCGCGCACGACGACCGCCGGCCGACAGGTGATGGTCGGCTTCGACCTCGAGGCCTCGAACTGGACGGCCCAGGTGAGCTTCCCCGCGTTCGTAGCGGCGCTCGTCGACTGGGCTGCGCCGCGCGGTTGGTCCCACGTGTCGGGCGGCTGCCGCGTCGGCGAGCGCTGCGAGTGGCCGCGCGCGGCTTTCGCGGGCGGCTGGCGGCTCCTCGACCCCGAGGGTGAACCGCTCATGGGGCTACCCGCCCCCACGCCCGTCGCCGAGGATCCCCTGGCGCAGGCTGTCTGGGAGGGCCCGGTGCTCGACGCCGGCTTCGAGCCGAAAGCAGCGGGCACGTATACCCTCGTCAGCCCGTCGGGGGCGGTGTCGCTGCCCGTGGTGGCTGATCCACTCGGGGACCAGGATCCGCGCACGATGATCGACGTCGCGGAATCGCCTACCCGCAGTTCCGCGCCGGCCGCATGGCGCTGGTTGGCCGCCTTGGGAGGGCTGATCCTGCTCTGTGAGGGCGCTTGGGGGCTCTCGCGCCAACGCAGGGTCCTACGTCGCCGCTGGCGGGCGCCGCTCGCTCTCGCCGCTGCCGCGCTCGTCGCGCTGGCGCTGGGCGTCCTCGGTGTTCCGTTGCCGAGCTACGAAGCCGGGGAGGCCGTCGTGTGGGTCGGCCGCGAAGGGCCGCCCGCAGCGGCCGCGGGGCCGGGACGGGCGTGGCAGTGGGCTCGGATAGGCGGCCCGGAGGTCGAGGCCGGGCCCACCGCGGCACGCGACCTCCCATCGGCCCTGGAACGGGCGCTCGCCGTACAGCGCTCGCCAGACGACCTGCGGATCGTGGTGTCGACGCGCGAGTCCGAGCTGCTCACCATCGGCGAGGCCGCCCGCTTGTCGGAGGCGGCCCAGACGGCAGGCGCCAGGATCGACGTGGTGCGGGACGGCGCTGCCGCGACGGGCCCGTCGCGCCCGACGACCCCCGTGCTCGGCTCCGTCTCGCTGCCCGAGCGCGTGCGCGCGGGCTCGCGGTTCGTGATCGCCGTCGACGTGCTGGCGCCTGCGGGCACCGGTTGGCTATTGGAGGCCGAGCTGACCGCGGGTCGCGCCGAGGGCGCCAGCGAGCCGACGCCGTCGACGGAGGAGGCGGGCGCCGGCGACGGGAGGGTCGAGCTTGAGCTCCAGGCCGGAGCGGAGGGGGAGCACGTCTACCGCCTCGCGCTCTCCACCGAAGGCGTAGCGGACACGGCGACCGCGGAGAGCGTCACGGTCGTGGTCGGCCCGCCGCCCGCGGTACTGCTCGTCGCTCTGGACGACGCCCGTGGAGCAGGGCTGGCAGCGGCGCTCGAGACCCAGGGGGTCGGCGTCGAGCGCGCCACGCCCTTCCGTATGCCCGGCGATATCGAGCGGCTCGGCCGTTTCGACGCCGTGCTGCTGGTCGACGTCGCCGCCAACGACATGTTCCCCGAGTACCAGGCCCTGCTCGAACGCTACGTCCGTGAGCTGGGGGGCGGTCTGGCGATCGTCGGCGGCACGTCTGCCTTCGGCGCCGGCGGGTACTACGCCACGCCGCTGGAGGAGGTCTCGCCACTCTCGTCGCGCATCACCGACGAGGCCCCGGAGGTGGCTCTCGCGTTCGTGCTCGACCGCTCGGGCAGCATGAGCGGCCCGGTCGCTTCGTCTACCCGCATGGACGTCGCCAAGGCGGCCACGCTGGAAGCGGTTGGGCTGCTGGGCGAGCGCAGCCTCGCCGCGGTCATCGCCTTCGACACGGAGGCGCGCGTGGTCCTGCCGCTCACCCCGGTCGCCGACGATGCCGCCTTCCGGGACGCGCTCGCCTCCGTGACGCCTGCCGGCGGAACGTCCATCTACCCGGGACTGGTCGCGGCTCACGGCCTCATGAGCGCGTCGGACTCCGCGACGCGGCACGTCGTGGTCCTGACGGACGGCCTCTCCCAGGAGGGAGACTTCGCCGGGATCCTGCGCGACCTGGCGGAGTCCGAGGTGACAACCAGCTTCGTAGGTGTGGGCGACGCCGCGGATCGTCGTCAGCTCGCGACCCTGGCGGCGCTGAGCGGGGGCGCTTTCCACATGGCGCTCGACTTCAGGTCGCTCCCCAGCCTGCTGGCGCAGGAGGCGCTCTCGCTCGCCGCCACCCCCATCGAGGAGGGCAGGGTGTTCCCGACTTGGGCGGAGGGCGGGGCACCAGACTTCCTCCGTGACTTCGGCTCCTCCGCTCTGCCAGCGTTGGGGGGCTACGTTCGGACGACCGCCAAGGACGAGGCGAGCGTGCACGCGTACGCCCGGGGCGATGATCCTCTGCTCGCCAGCTGGCGGTACGGCCTGGGCCGGGTGGTGGCGTTCACCTCTGACGGGGACGGGCCATGGTCGGAGGCGTGGCTCGCCTCCGGGTCCTTCGGGCCGCTGTGGGCCCAGGCGATCCGTTGGGCTGCCGAGCGACCTGTGAGGGACCCATGGGGGCTGCGACTCGGCCGCAGAGGCGACGTGCTCGACGTGGTCGTCGACGTGCCCGGGGAGGCCTCGTCCGCGGCTGCTGCGTCCTTGCCCGTGGTGACCCTCGCCGGCCCCGAGGGCGAGGAGCTGGGGCGCCGCCGGCTGGAGTGGGTGGGGCCCGCCCGCGCTGCGGCCAGCTTCACCTTGGCAACGGAAGCCCCGATGGCCCTGGAGGTCGTTCTGGAACCCGCGGCCGAGCTGGGTCTCGCGTCCGGCGCCTCGCGCACGGTGGCGTGGCCGTTGCCGCCGGCTACGGCGCTGCGCTCGGACCTCGTACCCGTTGCCAGCCTCGCCGAGGCGTCCGGGGGCGAGGTCTACGAGGCGGCTGCCGACCTGGAGATGGCGCCCGCCGACCGGTCCCTACGTTGGCGGGCGCTGCCGCAGGCGTGGCTGCTGCTCGGCCTGTTGACGTTCCTCGCTTCCCTCGCTCTTCGCTACGGGGTCTCGCTCCGGATCTCGCGCCCGCTCACGGCGCGTCGGGCAGCGCGAACACGAACAGCGTAGCGGGGCCGGCGATCGAGCCGGGGAGGCCGGCCTCGGGAAGGCTGGGCACCGACGTATCGCGCCCCGCGATCACCGCCACGTACTGGACGCCGTCCAGGAGGTAGGTGATCGGTGCGGCGTCGGAGTGGGACGTAAGCAGCTGGCTCCAGAGGACCTGGCCCGTGAGCGCGTCGAAGGCGCGGAACTGCCGGTCCGCGAAGGCGGAGAACACGAGTCCACCTGCGGTCGCCAGGACCCCGCTGTCGTGCGGGTACGGCACCTCGAAGCTCCAGGCGACCTCTCCGCTGACCGGGTCCAGCGCGGTCAGGGCTCCCCAACGATCGAAGTAGTCCTCCGGGAGCCTCACCTCGGAGAGCAGCCAGGTTGGCCGGCCGCCGGGTTGCCAATCGTCAGGGGCGTTGCCGGCTCCCTGCCTGGCGCACACCGTGTCGTTCGGCCGGTAGAGGAGCCCGAGGACCGGGCTGTAGGCGCCGGGCGCCACGCTGGCCCACCGGCTGCCGGGGCAGACGCGCACGAGCTCGTCCACGGTGCTGCGGCGCATGGACTGCTCCAGGACGGGCCTGCCCTCCTCGTCGTAACCGACGTGCACGGTCCCGGACTCCACCATCCGGTGGTGGGCGATGAGCGCGCCGGAGGCGACGTCGACGGCCAGCACGAAGCCCGTGGTCGTGGCGAGCACGGCGACGCGCCGCGCGATGCCTTCCTCCACCAGGTCTACGATGACCGGGACGGTGTGCTGGTCGTAGCCCCACTCGTCGCCCGGCACGACCTGGTGGTACCAACGGAGCGTCCCGGTGCCCGCGTCGAGCGCCACGAAGCTCGACGTGTACAGGTCGGCCGTGACCGGCCCGACGCCGTCGTCGCGGCGCGGGTCGAGCCGGTCGGAGGGGACGGGCTGCCCGGTGCCGTAGACGATCACGTCGTTCACGGGGTCGTAGGCGCCGGCGTTCCAGGCGGAGCCGCCGCCGACCCCGTAGCTCCTGCCCGGCGGGTACGGCGACCACGTCGGCCTGGCCGGGTCGTCCTCGGCGACCGGAACGAGGTCGAAGGTCCACGCCAACTCGCCGCTCGACGGGTCGAGCGCTACCAGCCTGCCGGGCACCGGGCTCAGGTCGGCGCCGGTGGGGCCCACGACCACGACATCGCCTGCCAGCAGCGGGTTCGTCCTCAGCGCCTCGGCGAAGTCCGGGTGCCCGACGTCGCTCCGCCACCGAAGCGTGCCGTCCAGCGCGTCCAGGGCGACGACTGCCGGGGCTGAGGGCAGGGACACTATCACCGCCGGCTTAGCACCGTCGGGGATCACCACCGGGCTGCCGCGCGGTGCCTGCACCGGAAGCCCTGCGTCGGTGCGCCTGCCCCCTCCCTCGTCGTAGGCCCAGCGAAGCTCGCCTGTGGCGGCGTCCAGGGCCATGACGCCATACTCGGTGCTGACGAACAGGAGGCCACCCCAAGCTGCGGGGGAGCCCTGCACGCGCCCCGTGAAGCCGAGCTCGGCGGCCCAGGCTAGCTGCAACAACCCGACGTTGGCCGCGTGGATCTGCTTGAGCTCGCTAAAGCGAGTAGCAGACGGGTCTCCGCCGAGCTGCAGCCAGTCGCCCGGGGGGCCACCGGCAGTCACTTGCGCGCCCCAGGAGAGCAGAGCGAGGAGGCTAGCCGTGAGCCGGAGCCTCAGGGGGCCTCGCATGCTGCCGACGAGGGCAGCGCCGCATCTGCCGTGAACTCGGCAGGCACGACCTCGGTCACGGTAGCGAGCGCCGTCCGCGCAGCGGCCGTTCTACCCCAGGGAGCCTCCGGGTCGGTATCGATGACGTAGAGCTCTTGGAGCATCTGCCCGTCCTCACGGAATGTGACCGGCTCGGACTTGCCGACGCTCAGCTCCGCTGCGGGGTCGGCGAGGAAGCCGGCGAGCTCCTCTGCGGAACCCAGCCGGTCGGCCCTCGCAGCCTCGAAGGCCAGCACGATCGCTGCGTACGTTGTCCACGCCGCGGGCTCCATCGGCTGGCCCGTCCGAGCGGCGAACGTGTCGTTGACGTCGGACGCGAAAGCCGGGTCCCAGGTCACGACGCGCTGGGCCGGGGCTCCGCCCGGCACGGACTGACGGAACCTCTCCACGTACGGACGCGACTGGCCTCTGACGGGGCTTACACCAAGCAGCTCGGCGTCAGGTAGCAGCGCGGCCGCCTGGCTCATGAACAGCTCCTGCGCGTCGGAGCTCATGACCAGCAGCACGGTGTCGGCGTCGGTGGCGGCGATCTCCTGCAGCAGCGGGAGGTACACGAACTGGCCAGGCTCCACGGTCGCGGTGCCCGTCAGCTCGGCGCCCGCTCGAGCGACGGCTTCCTCCACGAAGCCCGCCAGCTCCTCCTGGTGGTCGAGGCGCTCGATGACAGCGAAGACGCCGTCGGTGTCTTCGGCTGCCGCGGCGAGACTCGCCGAGA
>JBIQIQ010000245.1:0-2028 GCA_044507975.1 Deinococcaceae bacterium | reverse complement strand
AAGTTCGGCAACGCCGACATCGTCGTCTACGTCGGCTGCGGCGAGCGCGGCAACGAGATGACCGACGTGCTCGTGGAGTTCCCGGAGCTCGAGGACCCGCAGACCGGCAACCCGCTGATGCACCGCACGGTGCTGATCGCCAACACGTCCAACATGCCGGTGGCCGCCCGCGAGGCGTCCATCTACACCGGCATCACGCTCGGCGAGTACTTCCGCGACCAGGGCTACTCGGTGTCGATCATGGCCGACTCCACCAGCCGCTGGGCGGAGGCGCTGCGCGAGATCTCCTCGCGCCTCGAGGAGATGCCGGCCGAGGAAGGCTACCCGCCTTACCTCGCCTCGCGCCTCGCGGCCTTCTACGAGCGCGGCGGACGCGTCACCACGCTCGCTGGCGACGAAGGCGCCGTCTCGATCATCGGGGCCGTCAGCCCCGCGGGCGGCGACTTCTCCGAGCCGGTCACCCAGGCGACGCTCCGCATCACGGGCTGCTTCTGGGCCCTCGACGCCGCGCTCGCCCGGCGCCGCCACTTCCCCGCGATCAACTGGAACCGCTCGTACTCCTTGTTCACGCCGATCCTCGAGGAGTGGTACCGCGAGAACGTCGCTCCGGACTACACGGCGCTCCGCGACAGGGCGGTCGAGCTGCTCCAGCGCGAGTCCGACCTCCAGGAGGTCGTGCAGCTCGTCGGTCCCGACGCCCTGCAGGACCAGGAGCGCCTCGTCATCGAGATCGGCCGCGTGCTGAGGCAGGACTTCCTGCAGCAGAACGGCTTCGACCCGGTCGACGCGAGCAGCTCACTGGCGAAGGCCTACGGGATGCTGCGGATGATGATCGCCCTCTACGACGAGGCGCGGGCTGCCGTCGAGGCCGGTGCCACCGTCGACGACGTGCTCAAGAACCCGGTGATCGAGAAGATCAGCCGCTCGCGCTACGTGGCCGAGGACGAGTTCCCGGCCTACCAGGCCGGCGTCATGGACGAGCTCTCCAAGGGGCTCGCCGTGGCGGCCTGAGGCAGGAGACCATGAGCAGCAACCTACTCAAGAAGGAATACTCCGAGGTCAGCTACGTCTCCGGCCCGCTGCTGTTCCTCCAGAACGCCCCCGACCTGAGCTACAACGCGATCGTCAAGATCGTGGACGGCCAGGGCAGGGAGCGCGGCGGGCAGGTCATCGAGGTGACCAAGGAGTACACGGTCCTGCAGGTCTTCGAGGAGACCTCCGGCATCGACCTCTCCAGCACCACGGTCAGCCTGGTCGAGAGCGTCGCGCGCCTGGGCGTCGCCCGGGACATGATCGGCCGCCGCTTCGACGGCGCCGGCAACCCGATCGACGGCCTGCCGCCGGTCGTGGCCGACAAGCGCCTGCCCATCGGGGGGGCGCCCATCAACCCGGTCTCGCGCCGCAAGCCCGAGGAGTTCATCCAGACGGGCATCAGCACCATCGATTCCCTCATCAGCCTCGTCCGCGGCCAGAAGCTCCCGATCTTCTCGGGCTCGGGCCTGCCGGCCAACGAGCTCGCCGCGCAGATCGCGCGTCAGGCGGCCGTCATCGGTGAGGACACGGAGTTCGCGGTCGTGTTCGCGGCGATGGGCGTCACCCAGCGCGAGCTGACCTTCTTCACGCAGGAGTTCGAGAGGACCGGCGCCCTCGCGAGGAGCGTGCTGTTCCTCAACAAGGCCGACGACCCCGCCGTCGAGCGGCTCCTGACGCCCAAGATGGCGCTCACGGCGGCCGAGTACCTGGCCTTCGAGCAGGGCTACCACGTGCTGGTCATCCTCACGGACATGACCAACTACTGCGAGGCGCTGCGCGAGATCGGCGGGGCCCGCGAGGAGATCCCCGGTCGACGCGGGTACCCCGGCTACATGTACACGGACCTGGCGAGCATCTACGAGCGCGCCGGCGTCGTCGAGGGCCTGCCCGGCTCCGTGACGCAGCTCCCGATCCTGACCATGCCAGACGACGACGTGACCCACCCGATCCCCGACCTCACCGGCTACATCACCGAGGGCCAGATCTACATGGCGC
>JBIQIQ010000244.1:0-2029 GCA_044507975.1 Deinococcaceae bacterium | reverse complement strand
TTCGAGCGCACCGGCGCCAACGTCATGGGCAAGCGCATGTTCGATCAGGGCGAGATCAGCTGGCCGGAGGAGGCTCCGTTCCACGTGCCCGTCTACGTGCTCACCACCGAGGATCGCGAGCCCTGGGTGCGCCCCGGAGGGACGACCTTCCACTTCGTGAACGAAGGACCCGAACGAGCGCTCGAGCTCGCTCGGCAAGCCGCCGGCGAGCGCGACGTGCGCATCTCCGGCGGAGCCAACGTCATCCAGCAGTACCTCGACCTCGGCGTCGTCGACGAGCTCGAGATCGCCCTCGCGCCCGTCCTGTTCTACGAGGGGCGGCGCCTGTTCGAGGGACTGCGTGAGCCGGGGCCGCGGTTCCGCATCGACAGCGTGCTCAGCGGCCCGGACGCCACCCACCTCAGGTACGTGCGGCAGTGACTACTCCCTGAGGCGCGCGTTCGGTTGACGTCACTCGGGTCCGCACGGTCGTGTGCATGGTTGTATCCCCTATTGGCGGCGCTTCCTTCCTGGCCGTGATCACGGGGCGTCATGGGCTGCGCTGGCACGATAGTCGCATGATGCACAGGTCATATGACTCACGCGTTATATTGTGGTCGTGGCTTGGGAGATCAGCTTCATCGAGGAGGTCCTAGAGTGGTTCGAGCAGTTGGACCAAGAGACGGCCGAGCTCGTCGGCGCTGCCCTCGACCGCCTGGAGGAGAGAGGCCCTAGCCTCGGTCGGCCTCTGGTCGACACGGTCAAGGGGTCGGAGTTGAAGAACCTCAAGGAGCTGCGCCCCGGCTCCGTTGGGGATACCGAGATCCGCGTCCTGTTCATCTTCGATCCGTCACGTCAGGCGGTGCTTCTAGTGGGCGGGAACAAGTCGGGCGCCTGGAGCAAGTGGTACGACGAGCACATCCCGATTGCTGAAGATCGCTACAGGAAGTGGCTAGCCGGCGAGTACGACGATTGAGAAGTCGAGTTGACGAGGTGATCTTTATGAAGAAGTGGAGTGACGTCCGCGCGAAGGCGGTCCGCGAAGGCCGCCTGGACGAGAAGAAGGTGCAGGAGCACAAGGCCCGCATGGTCGCTGACGAGCGCGCCCACAAGCTGGCCGAACTCAGGAGCATCTACGGGCTGCGGCAGGAGGACGTGGCGAAGCGCCTGAACGTCACCCAGTCGCGCGTGTCCCGCATCGAGCATGGGGACGTCGAGCAGTCCCAGGTCGCGACCCTGAGGGCCTACGCGAAGGCGCTGGGCGGCGACCTCGAGATCGCCGTGCGCGTCGGTGACGATCGCATCCCCATCACCTGACCAAGCTGCAATATGCAGGGCCTTCGATGTGGCGGGCTCTCAAGGTCCGCCGCACCCCGGTGCTGGGGGTGACTCTCAGGGGCGACAGCTGGCGCCTATTGGCTCAACCATCTGGCAAAGGGGCGTGGGCGCTCACCGCGGCCCGGGATGGAACACGATGGCGCCGCCCACGTCGAACTGCCCGAGCTCGGTGAGCTCGACGCTGGCGCTAGCCGCACCGGAGCTCACCCGGTTCTGCGGGGTGATCATCGCGACGTACCCGGCCGGCCCGAACGAGGGCCCGTAGATCGAGCTGACCCACATGTTGTCGTCACCATCGAACGCCACGCGCATCTTGTAGGTGCCGGGCAGTGTGAGAGCGACGATCGGCGCGGGCGTGCCGCTGACCTGCAGGTCCTGTCGCCGGAACTTCTGCGCGGCGTGGCTGATGAAAGAGGTGACCCACAGGTCGCCGTTCGCGTCGAACGCCAGGCTCCTGGGTTCGTCCAGGTTGACCCCGTCGGTGCTGATCACGACGTCCGGCTCGACCTCGCCGCCCACAGCCAGCTGAGCGGGAGAGAAGCGCAGCACCGCGTCGACTCCGACGACCCACAAGCCGCCGTCCTCGTCGAACGCCAGGTCGTTCGGATAGGGGGACATGAAGGGCGAGGTGGAGGTGATGGTCACGTCGGGGCCCGGCGAGCCGGCGGCAGCGAGGGTCGCCACGCTCCAGCCCAAGACCCTGCCCGCCGCC
>JBIQIQ010000243.1:0-2033 GCA_044507975.1 Deinococcaceae bacterium | reverse complement strand
ACCACCACCGCGCGCTGCTGGCGAACTTCCTCGCCCAGACCCAGGCGCTCATGCGCGGGCGGACGGCGGAGGAGGCCCAGGCGCTGGCGGGGTCGGCGCTGCTGGCGGCCGCCAAGACGTTCCCGGGCGACAGGCCGACGACCTCGATCGTCCTGCCGAGCCTCACCCCCGAGGCCCTGGGAGCGTTGATCGCGCTGTACGAGCACCAGGTCTTCGTGCAGGGCGTCGTGTGGGACGTCAACTCGTTCGACCAGATGGGCGTCGAGCTGGGCAAGGAGCTCGCCGCCGACCTGCTGCCGCTGCTCCACGTCGGGGCGGCCGCTGAGGAGAGCCGGGACGCCGACCTCGACGCCTCGACCGCCGGGCTGATCGACTACCTCGACTCGCTGGCCGGCGAGGGCTGAGCGCTGGTCACCGGTGAGCGGCGGCAGCGCGACCTCCGCCACGCGGGCACGCCGCCTCAGCAGGTACATTCGGGCGCATGGCGAAGAAGAAGGGCAAGCAGGGAGCGAGGGCGGCCAAACCGGTCGCCGGGGCGGCCGCGGCCGGCGGTGCCGAGAGGGCCGACGAGCGCGGCGCGCGCAAGCCCGCGAACGTCGCGGCGCAGGTGCGGAGCAGCCGGAAGCGCAAGCAGCAGCGCGTCAACGTGGCCATAGGGGCAGGGATCGCGACGGTCATCGTCGCGGCCATCGCGATGCAGGTGATCAGGGAGGTGTCCCGCCCGGGCGAGCGCCACCCGAGCCAGGGGAACGCCCACCTCCTCTCGATCAACTCGCCGCACGTGCCGTACAACACCGACCCACCCACGTCGGGTCCGCACATGCCGACCATCGCGGCCTGGGGTACCTACCTCGAGCCGATCGCCGACGAGTACCTCGTCCACAACATGGAGGACGCCGGCGTGGTGCTCTGGTACGACATGGGCACGCCCGAGGAGAACGCCGAGCGCGCCGCGGCGCTGGAGGCGGTGGCGCGCGGGTTCCGCAACGTCATCGTCGTCCCGCGCCAGGACCTCGGCTCCCCCTACGTGCTCACGGCCTGGACGCGCCTGCAGCGCTTCGACGAGATCGACGAGGAGGGCATGCGGCGCTTCATCGACGCCTACGAGGGCATCGACCACCACCCGCGCTGAGCGGCGGAAGCGGGCTCACGCGCCGAGGGCCGTGAGCCCGTCGATGACCATCTGCACGGCCAGCATGATCAGCAGCATCCCCATCAGGCGCTCGACGGCCTGCAGACCGCGCTCCTTGAGCAGGCGCAGGAGCAGGGGAGCCGCCATGAGCACCGCCGCCGTGCCGACCCAGGCCACGAGCAGCGCGACGGTCCACTGGCCCATGGCGCCAGGGTCGCTGCGGGCCAGCAGGATCACGAACGCCATCGCCGAGGGTCCAGCGATCAGGGGGACGGCCAGCGGCACGATGAACGGCTCGCCCCCCGCCTGGTAGCCCATCACGCCAGAGGCGCGCGGGAAGACCATCCGCAGGCCGATGACGCCGAGGACGATGCCCCCGGCGATCGCGACGGACTCGTCCTCGAGACCGAGGAAGCCCAGGATCGACCGTCCGAAGAACAGGAAGAAGAGCAGCACGCCCAACGCGATCAGCAGCTCGCGCCTCAGCACCCTGCGGCGCCGCTCCGGCGGTACGTCCTTCAGCAGCGACAGCACCAACGGCACGTTCCCGAACGGGTCCATCACGAACAGGAGCAGCACGGCCGGCTGCCAGACGCCCTGCCACGAGTCCATGGCGCGAGGATAGAGCGCCAGGCGGCGCGCCGCCGCTCGCCTGAAGGTACGGTTAGCGTCAGAGGCGTGAACGACGTTGACGCGGTTCGCGGACCCTGGCTATCCTCGCGGATGAGGGCAAAACACATAGGTGGACCTGGGCCATACGCCCTCGCCAACCGTACAAGCGAGGCTGAGAGGAGAAGCGAACGCATGAAGCTACGTCCGCATAACCTACTGGTGGCACTGCTGGTTGCCATCACCATCCCGACACTGGCATTCGCGCAGTCGGCGAACACGCTGATCATCG
>JBIQIQ010000050.1:11421-15144 GCA_044507975.1 Deinococcaceae bacterium | reverse complement strand
CCCCGGGCGGCGTGAGCTGGAAGATCGTCTCAGGCCGTTGCTGCAGATCGGCGCGGTCACCGCCCCGGTGGAGCGCGCCGGCCGCTACTTCTACTTCAGGAGGGAGGGAGACCAGAAACAGGCGCGGGTCTACGTGCGCGCGGGCCTGCGGGGCGAGGAGCGCCTGCTGCTCGACCCCGAGGCCGCCGACCCCTCCGGCCTCACGACCGTCACTTGGCTCTCTCCCAGCCCCGACGGCCGGCTGCTCGCCTACGGCACCTACGAGGCGGGTGACGAGAACACGAGGCTCGAGCTGCTCGACGTCGACAGCGGGGAGAAGCTGCGGCTCGAGATCCCCAACAAGGTCCGGGCGCCGCGCTGGCTGCCGGACGGCTCCGGCTTCGTCTACCGCGACCTCGCCGACCCCGACGACGCCTACAGCGGCCGCGTCATGTTCCACGAGCGGCCAGCCGACCCGGGCGCCGAGGACGCCTCGGGCGACCGCGTGGTCTTCCGCCAGCTCACCCGGGAGGAGGACGAGAAGCTCGCGACGACCTGGGGGCCGGACGGCTTCCTCTCGGACGACGGTCGGTGGCTGGTGCTCAGCTACTTCGTCGACACCCGCTCGAACGACCTGTGGCTAGTGGACTTCGAGGCCTACCGGGCGACGGGCACGCTCGACCGGGTCGAGGTGAGCCGCGGCACCCCCGGCCTGGGCATGGGCACGGTCGTGGAGGGTCCCGAGGGCGACACGCTGGTGCTCTACACCTACAAGGGCGCGCCGAACGGGCGCGTCGTCGTCGCGCCCGCCTCCGACCCCTCCGAGGCCAACTGGCGCGACCTCGTACCCGAGCGGAGCGACGCGGCGATCGAGGTCGCTCACCTGGCCGCCGGGCACGTCGTCGTCACCTCCCTGCGCCGAGCCGTCAGCCACGTCGAGGTCTTCGACCTCACCGGACGGCTCGTGGGTCAGGTACCGCTGCCGACGCTGGGCACCGCCGAGGTGACGGCCCACCCGGGCTCCTTCGAGGCGTTCGTGACGTTCTCGAGCTTCGCGATGCCTCCTGCCGTGTACCGGTTCGACGTGCGGGAACCCGAGGGCACGTTCGAGCTGTGGGAGCGGCCCGAGGCGCCGGTCGACCCCGACTCCGTCGAGGTTCGGCAGGTGGAGTACGCCTCCAAGGACGGCACGCCGGTGAGCATGTTCGTCGTCCATCGCAAGGGCCTCGAGCCGACGGGGAACGCCCCCACGATCCTCTACGGCTACGGCGGCTTCGGGATCAGCATGCTGCCGGCCTTCTCACCGACGCTGCCGCAGTGGCTCGAGGCTGGCGGCGTCTACGCGGTCGCCAACCTGCGCGGCGGCGGGGAGTACGGCGACGCCTGGCACGAGGCGGGCATGCTGGGGCGCAAGCAGGCCGTCTTCGACGACTTCATCGCCGCCGCCGAGTGGCTCGTCGACGAGGGCTACACCCGACCGGAGCGCCTCGCGATCGCCGGCGGCTCGAACGGCGGCCTCCTCACCGGGGCCGCGCTCACGCAGCGGCCCGACCTGTTCGCCGCGGTGTTCATCGGTGTCCCACTGCTCGACATGCTGCGCTACCAGCACTTCCTCATGGCGCGCTACTGGGTGCCGGAGTACGGCTCGGCGGAGGACCCCGAGCAGCTCGAGTGGCTGCGCGCCTACTCGCCGTACCACCGTGTCGAGGACGGCGTGGCCTACCCGGCCGTCCTGCTCACGGCCGGTGAGAACGACACCCGCGTGCACGCCATGCACGCCCGCAAGATGGCCGCGCGCCTGCAGGCCGCGACGGCCAGCGACCCCGAGAAAGACCCCGTGCTCCTGTGGGTCGACCGCTCCGCCGGACACGGCCAGGGCAAGCCGCTGGACCTGCGCCTGCGCGACGCCGTCGACCAGCGGATCTTCGTGATGTGGCAGCTCGGGATGCTCGGGTGATCGGCGCCTGAACGGCTGCCCGTCCCCGGGCGCTTGACTAGACTAACGCTGTTAGTTTATAAACTAATCATGTTAGCTACGCTCGATCCGGTGCCCTCCAAGCCCGCCGCCGCCACGCCGGCGCAGAGCGCCGCCCCCACCACCCGGCACCTCGACCTGCCCGGGGGCAGGATCGCCTACGACGAGGTAGGAGAGGGGCCCCTCGTCGTCATGGTGCCGGGCCTCGGCGACCTCAGGCGGTCGTACCGGTCGTTCGCCCCGCTGCTCTTTCAGGCCGGGTTCCGCGCGGTCACCGTCGACCTCCGGGGGCACGGGGAGTCGAGCGTGGGCTGGGACCGCTACGACGCCGAGACCGCCGGCCAGGACCTCCTCGCCCTGATCGACAGCCTGAGCGGCCCGGCGTTCGTGGTAGGCAACTCCTTCGGAGCGGCCGCCGCGGTCTGGGCCGCCGCCGAGAACCCCTCGGCGGTGGCCGGCCTGGCGCTGCTCGGCCCCTTCGTTCGGCCGCAGCGCCCGAACGCGCTTCTGAGCCTCGCCCTCGGGCTCATGCTCGGTGGTCCGTGGCGCGTACGGGCTTGGACCGCCTACCACTCCACCCTCTTCAAGTCCGGGAAGCCCGCCGACCACGCCGAGTACGGCGCGGCTCTGCGCCGGAACCTCGCCGAGCCCGGACGCTTCGAGGCCGTGAAGGCCCTCTTGGCCCGCTCCGACGCGGAGGTCGAGGCGCGCCTGGCCCGCGTCGTGGCGCCCACCGTCGTGGTGATGGGCAGCGCCGACCCCGACTTCACCGACCCGGAGCGCGAGGCCAGAGAGGTGGCCGAGGCGCTCGAGGGCGACCACGTGATGCTCCCCGGCGTGGGCCACTACCCGCAGGCCGAGGTGCCCGAGGCGACGCTCGCGGCGATCCGCGGGACGCTCGCAGAGGCGTTCGGTGGCTAGGGCCGTCGGCCGTCGCCTGACGCGCGACGCCGTGCTCGACGCCGCCGTGGAGCTGGTAGACGAGACGGGCGCCGCGGGCCTCACCCTCGCGGCGCTGGCCAAGCGGCTGGGGATCCGTTCGCCCTCGCTCTACAACCACGTCGACGGTCAGGCCGGCCTGCTCCGCGCTCTGAGGCTGCGGGCGGTCACCGCGCTGCGACAGGAGCTCGCGGACGCCGCGGTGGGCAGGTCCGGGAGCGAGGCGCTCGCGTCGCTCGCGGGCGCCTACCGGCGCTTCGCCCGCCGCCGCCCGGGGTTCTACGAGCTCACGACGCGCTCGACAGAGGGGGATGACGCCGAGCTGCAGGCCGCTGGGACCGCCACCGTGGAGGTGGTGCTCGCCGTGCTGCGCGGCTACGGTCTCGCAGGCGCGGACGCCGTTCACGCGACCCGCATGGTGCGCGCGGCGCTCCACGGGTTCGCCGTGCTCGAGGCCTCCCAAGGGTTCGGGCTCCAGCTCAGCGTCGACGACAGCTTCTCCTTCACCGTCGCGGCGCTGGACGATGCCCTGAGGGCGGTGGCTCCCTCACTGGCCTAGACGAGCGGAACGCTCACCTCCGACCCGAGCGAGGTCTCCGAGGCCGATGCGCACCGCCCGCCGAAGAGGGGTCTTCACGACATGGCGGCACCGAGGAACCTGCCTAGAATCGGTGGTCATGAGCCTTCCTTCCCGAAACGCGGCCTCCGCGCCGGAGCAAGCTGAGCCGCGAGACGAGCACGCCGCCAGCGTGGCGCGCTTCCGCGAGCAGTACGTGGCCAAGCTCGCGGCTCCCTACGGCTGGTGGGCCATCGCCTCGCTCGACTGGCTG
>JBIQIQ010000050.1:7103-11321 GCA_044507975.1 Deinococcaceae bacterium | reverse complement strand
GTCTACGACCCGCGCCTGTCCCAGGCGCGAGACCCGGAGGCGCACGTCGCCTGGTTCGACCCCGACCCCGGCTGGGTCGTCGAGGCGGAGTGGGTGCCAGGCCTCCCGGGCGAGACCATCGCGATCGTCAACGCGTTGGGCCAGGTGTCCGACGTGGCGGTGTCGGGCCGCGCCGTCTTCGAGCACTCCGGCAGGCGTCAGGCGCTGGTCGCTACGCCCGCGGGCGCTCCGGGTCGGCTCTTCTTCAACTTCCGCGACGCTACCAACGTCAGCGAGACCTACGGTGGCGGCAGGTTCCTCAACGTCGACGGGCCCGTGGACGGCCGCATCGTCCTCGACTTCAACCTCGCTCATCACCCGCCGTGCGCGCACACGCCGTACGCCACGTGCCCGGTGCCGCCCGAGGAGAACCGGCTCCCCTTCGAGGTGAGGGCGGGCGAGCGCTACGCCGAAGGCGCCGGCCCCCTCGACTGAGAGAGCCGGCGCCCGTCACGGCTTCGCGGTGCGCTGAGGCCGAGGCGTAGCTCGACCCGCTCGAGGCTCAGGTGCGGCGCGAGCCGTTGCCGGAGCCCTCGCCCGCGTCGCTGCGGGAGGAGTCCTGGGCCGAGCCCTCGGAGCCGGAGGCGCCCTGCCCGGAGCCGCGCTGGGACGACGAGCCCGAAGCGCCGCTCTGCGAGAGCTGGCCCGACTGGCCCGAGCCGCCGCGCGAGGACTGGCTCTGCCCCTGCCCCGCCTGGCCCACGCTGCTCCAGCCGGAATCGTCCTGGCGGGCCTCGACGCGCAGGCGGTTGTGGACGTCGCTGACGCCGCGCACGCGCTCGGCAGCCTCTTCGGCGGCCCGCTTGGCACGGCGGCTGTCGACGGTGCCCTCGAGGATGACCTCGTCGCCCTCGACCCTGACCTGGATCTGGCTGGCGTCGACGTCCCCGTCCCAGGTCAGGGCCTCGTTCACGTCCTCGGTGATGCGCTCGGCCGAGCGCTTGTAGCCCGACGGGCCCCGACCGGCGAACTGGCCTCCGCGCCGCGCCGACTGCTCCTGCCAGTCGGATGCGCCCCAGCTGGTGCCGTAGCGGTCGCTCCCCATGTGCTCCTGCTGCCCGTAGCTCTGGCCGCCCTCTCGGCCGCCTTGGCGTCCGAAGCCCCTGCCCCTCGAGCCTCCCTGACCCATGGAGCCGTAGCGCCCCGCGCCGGCTCCGCCGTAGCCCTCGGGGCCGATGCCGTACGCGCCCTGGCCCGCGCTGCCGCCGAAGTCGCTGCGGCCGCTGCGCCCCGACTCCTCGCCGCCGTACCACTCTCCCGATCCGTACCGCTCGGAGAACCCGGGGCCGTAGCGGCCGCCGGCGCCCGAGCCGGAACGGTCGCCGCGCCAGGGGGAGTCCATGCGATCGGCCCAGTCTGAGCGTTCGCCGCCGGACCAGCCGCGCCCGGAGCGCGCCATCTGGCCGTAGTCGCCGTGGCGGCCGCGCTCCATGTCGCCACGGCCGCGCATGCCGCCGTAGCCGGCGTCCTCGCGCGAGCGTCCCTCTCCGCCGTAGCCCCTGCCGCCGCGGTACCCGCCCTCCATGTAGCGCCTGTCGTCGTCCTCGTCGCCGAACCAGGAGCGGACCTCGTCACCCGCGCGCTCCCAGAAGCCGCGGTCGTCCTCGTGGCGGTCCCTGCGGTTCCAGCGGTCGCGATCACGATCTGCAGACATGCCGTCCTCCTTCTCGGCCGATGGGGCCTGCGCGCAGGCTAGAGACGGCCAGACTGAGAAGGCGCAACCTAGGAGTAGAGTTCTGAGCGGCCCAGACGGCTCGAACGGGGTCCGGAGCCACATTGGAGGCATGCGGAGCCGGTCCCGAAACGGAGCGGCGGTGAGAGCCGAAGCCCTCACCGCCACCCGTGAACCGCCGACGGCGAACGCCGCCCGCGCTAGTAGTTGACCTTGCGCACGCTCTCGGGGTCGATCGTCGAGCCGAGCCCGATGCCCAGCGCCTCGAAGGTCCCGTGCCTGGCGAGCAGGATCCAACGGTGCGCCTCCGGCACGGCGAGCCGGTCGGTACCGAGCGCGACGTCGTGGACCGCCACGACCTCGCCGGCGTCGGAGAACACCGCCGCCTGCAGCGGGACCCTGGCGCCTTCGGTCAGGTAGGTGACGCGAGCGGTCGTCGCGCGGGTGAGCTGGAAGAGGAGGAGCTCGTTCTCCATCGCCTTGGGGCCGACGTCCTTGAAGCCGACGTTGCGCGAGGCGACGGTGTCGGCGATCTTGCCAGGGAGCATGACCGAGGAGCCCTCGCCGTCGCCGATCGCGAAGACGGCGTTGGGCAGCGCGGCGTAGGCCGGGGGAACGTAGGTCTCACTGGCCCTTGTCTGGCGCGGGGCGAGCATGTACATGCCGATCAGCACGCCCACGCCGAGGAAGGCGAGGCGCAGCAGCCAGGGCAGGACCAGGTCGTTCCAGCGCAGGCGGTCGAGGAGGTTCTGTGGGCTGGCGGCGGTGGCGGTCGCTTGCATCGTGTCCTCCGTTGCCGGGGTGGGTGACGGCTGCCTCCCGGCGATCGGGCGGCTCGGCGTCTGCGGTTCCCGGTGCGCGTATGGTGCCCACGACCGGGTGAACCGAAAGTGAAGCGCCCTCGACCGCCTCTGCCGGGGCGCGAGGCCGCTTCACCCTCGCTTCACGACGGGCGAGAATCGTGCGACGCGCCCTCGGCTCGCACGCCGGAGCCCGAGCCGACCACGGGGCGCGCGGAGGGACCGCTTGAACCTGTTGATCGTCGAGGACGACAGCGCCCTCGCCTCCACCATCGACGAGGCGCTGAGCCACCACGGCTTCTCCACGCGCGTCGCCGGCTCCGCCCAGGAGGCCTGGGAGGCGCTGTGGTCGGGCCCCGTCGACCTGGTGCTGCTCGACGTCATGCTCCCCGAGGGAGACGAGGCCGGCTTCGAGTGGGCAGCGGCCGTGCGCGAGGCCGACTTCCGCCAGCCGATCCTGTTCCTCACAGCCCGTGAGAGCCTGCCCGACCGCGTGCGGGGCCTCGACCACGGCGACGACTACCTCGCCAAGCCGTTCGCGCTCCCCGAGCTGGTGGCGCGCCTGCGGGCGCTGGGCCGCCGCGGCGACGTGCGCCCCCGCGTCGTCGCCTGGCGCGACGTCGTCTTCGACCCGGGCGCGCGCAGCGTGACGAAGGGCGACGAGCCGGTGAGGCTGACAGCCAAGGAGATCGAGGTGCTCGAGCTCATGCTGCTGGCGCCCGGCAAGGTGTTCAAGCGGGAGGAGATCCTCGACCGCGTGTGGGGCGCCGGTTTTGAGACACCCAGCAACCTCGTCGACGTCTACGTGAAGAACCTGCGGCGCAAGCTCGGCGACGAGATCGTCGAGACCGTGCGCGGCCTCGGCTACCGGTTCCCGGGGGAGGCGAGGCCGTGACCCTACGCGTCCGCATGGCGCTCGTGGCCTCCCTGCTCGTGCTGGGCGGCGTGAGCCTGGGCCTGACGCTGACCTACAGCGCGCTCGTCACCGGCTCCAACCAGACCCTCGACAGGGAGAGCGCCATCCTCGCCGAGGTCATACACGAGGCCGTCGTCCTGCGCGGCGACCTCGCCGTGCGCGTGCCCCCGGTCGTCGAGACCTACCTGACCGACGAGACGGGCGTGCGCTCCGCCCAGGTCTACCAGGCCGGCCAGCTCCTCTGGGAAGGCGGGGTGCTCGACGCCCCTCGCCCCCTCGACCCCACGGGGATCGTCGAGGGTCGCGGCACCCGCACCGTCTCGGGCTGGCGCGTCTCGACCCTCCACGACCCCGGCGATGGCATCACCGTGCAGGTCGGTCGGCCACTGGCGGGCCTGCGTGAGACCTTGGCCCAGTACGCGCGGCTGGCCGTGCCGCTCACCCTCGGGCTCACGCTCTCGGCCGGCGCTCTCGCCTGGTTCCTGGCAGGCCTGGCCCTGAGGCCGCTGCGCACCCTCACCACCGCCGTCAGCGCGCCGAGCGAGGACGTCGTGGTGCCGCCGATCGAGGGGCGCGACGAGCCGGCGAAGCTGGCGCGCGCCTACAGCGACCTCCTCGAGCGCCTCCAGGATCAGCGCGTGCGCGAGAGGCGCTTCCTCGAGTACGCCGCTCACGAGCTCCGCACGCCGCTCTCCGCGCTGCGGGCCAGCCTCGACGCCGCACACGGCCGGGCGACGATCGCCCCCGAGACGATCGGCAGGCTGCGCGGCGAGGCCATCCGGCTCGAGGCG
>JBIQIQ010000050.1:0-7003 GCA_044507975.1 Deinococcaceae bacterium | reverse complement strand
CGGGCGGTGGCCGCGGCGCACGACGCCGCGCTCGAGCTCGACGGGGAGGTCGGCGCCACGGCGCGCCTGACCTTCCGGCCGCCACCAGCCTGAGCCGCCGGCCCGGCGCGTCCGCCCAGCCGGAGGCCCGTGAGGAGCGCGGTGACGACGGCCATGGCCCGGACGTCGCCCGGCGCAACTGCCTGGAGCGCCAGCATGGCCGGCCAGCAGGTGTAGAGGCAGGCCAGGCCGTGCGACCAGCCGCCCGCGGCGCCGACGAGCCCGCGCGGCGGATGGCGGCGGGCCCCGGGCGCCACGGCCGTCAGCCACAGCGCCGCCGCCACGACCGCCACGGCGGGCAGCGCGGCAGCGAACGCGCTCCCCGCCGGTACCAGGGCGTGCAGCGCGAGGTCGGCGCCAGCGAACGCGAAGCCGGCCAGGCCCCACGCCAGGAGGTAGCCGGCCAGCCAGCCCGGCAGCCGCCCGGGCCGCGCCAACCACAGGGCCGCGGGCAGCATCATCGCCGCGACCATGATCGACCAGCCCACCGCGTACCCCGGGACGGCCCGCACTAGGGGCACGGCCGTCAGCGCCAGCGCCTCGTGGTCGAGGACCCACGCGAGCGGTGAGCCCTCGACCGTCAGCAGGGACGACCAGGCGACGGCGGCGGCTCCGAGCGGCGCCCAGAGCGGACGCGTGTCCGACCGTCCTGCCCTCACACCCAGATGTCCGACGTCACGTCGCCGCCCGGGTAGCGCATCTCGTGCGCCCGCGCCGGACCACCGGGCTCGGCGCCGAAGTCGACGAAGAAGTCCTCGGCCAGCTTCAGCCCGCCGGTGGCCGTGTCGACGTCGACGCGCACCATGTGCGAGCCCTCCCTGCCGATCTCCGGGTAGAACTGCTCGTCCCACGACGACAGCAGCGAGTTCGTCACGTAGAGCCGCTGGCCGTCGAGGGAGAGCTGCAGCATCTGGGGACCACCGCGCAGGCGCGTGCCGCGCACCTCGGGGCCGTTGCCCAGCACGCCGCCCAGCCACGTCTGGCCGACGAGCCGTGGGCTGGCCGGGTCGGTGACGTCGTACTGCCTCACGTCGCCGTGGAGCCAGTTCGAGAGGTAGAGGAAGCGGTCGTCGAGCGAGAGCAGCAGGTCCACGGTCAGCGGCGGCACGGGGAACGGCCAGCCCTCGACCTCGACGGGGTCCATGGACACGACCTCGTTCATCTCCCAGTGCCCGTTGGGCTTGTGCCAGTGCCAGAGGCTGCTGGAGAGGGCCGCGCCCACGTACCCGTGCGTGCTGTCGGGGTCGTGGAGGAACCGGACCTCGAGGGGCACGAGGCCGGCCCCTCCCATGTCGAACGTCTGGGCGACCTTGCGCTCGTGCCAGTCCCAGAACGTCACGCGCTGGCCGTAGAGCCCGGCGGCGACGTCCTCGAGCTGGAAGCCGCCGGCGTACGTGACGGGCGCCGCCAGCTCGCTCGAGACCATCACGCCGTGCCGCGGCTGGTACCAGAAGTCGTAGTTGAACCTCATCCCGCTCGTGTCCCGCTCCCAGCGGCCGACGACCTCGAAGCCCTGGTCGAGCAGGAGGAACCCGCCGGGGGCGTTCCCCTCGGCGTCACCGAGCATCGAGACCATGACGTGGCCGTCGGCGAGGCAGTGCACGCTGTGCGGAGCGCTGAGGCCGAAGCGCTTCACCTCCTCGGGCTCGATCACCTTGTGAAGCCGGGGCGCCCTCTCGTCCTGCGTGTCGACGACGTAGATGCGGCTCGAGCGGAAGCCCGGCAGGAGCAGGTAGCGCCTCTCCTTGCCCTCCTCCCCATGGCACGAGCTGCAGGCGTTCCAGCCCGAGTGATGCAGCTCGTCGCCGACGTAGGGCATCTCCAGGCGGTGGATCACCTGCGAGTAGGTCGGCGACGCCGGGTCGACGTCGACCGTCGCGAGGTAGTCGGGCCCCTCGCTCCCCGTGCCGACCCGTACCGCGGCCGTGTAGAGGACCCGCTCGCGCGGCCCGTTCATCGCCTCGCGGGGAGAGGCATAGCCAGGGCCGCATGCGTGGCCGACGGCGGACTGATGGGCGTGGTGCTGGTGGCTCATGGGGTCACCCCTTCCAGGGGGCGACATGTCGCTTGCGGTGCCGGTTGGAGCCGGCGTGCCGCGGCTAGCTGAGGAGATGGTAGGGCCCGGGGCGCCGGGCGGTCTTGAGTCGGCGGTACCAGGCGGTCGGTGCCTGCGGTGGTACCCCGGACCTAGTTAGCCCCGGACCTAGGTCAGCCCCGGCCCTCCCGGCCGCGCTCCTCGAAGCGCGGGGGGCCCACGCCGAGGCCGGCCTCCCTCGCGGCGACCACGGCCTGCGGCCGGTAGGAGACGTTCAGCTTGCTGAAGACGCTGTTCAGGTGGTTGCGTACGGTGCGGTCGCTCAGGGCGAGCAGCGCGGCGATCGACCTGTTGTCCTCGCCGCGCGCCACCAGGTCGAGCACGTCGAGCTCGCGGGGCGTGAGCTCCTCCCAGCCCGGCAGGCCCGCGGACGGCTCCGCCCCGCCGGCCTCCACAGCGTCGCCGCGCAGGGCCGTGACGACCTCTGCCAGCAGCTCGCCCAACCGGTCGTCGTCGGCGATGAGGAGGCACACCTTCAGCGCGCGGCCGCCCTCGACCCGTGTCGCCGGCCCGAGGACGAGGGCGAGGAGGTCCTGCGCGCTCTGCGCGGAGCGCGTACCCGCCCCGCGCGCCGACCCGGTCCGAGCCGGAGCGCGCGGCGGCGGGGACACCCGCCGGAGCGGGCGCCCGGCGGAGCGCCACTGGCCGGGCAGCCGCCTCATAGCAGCTCAGCGATCCTCTCGGCGACCCGGCGCGCTCCGCCGCCCTCCACCGGCAGGAACGCCGGAGGCTCGTTCAGGAGCCGGGAGAGCCTCTCCGACAGGAGCTCGGGAGTCGCCTCGCGGTATCCGACGCGCGCCCAGGCGGGCACGCCGTAGCGCTCCAGACGGTGGGCCACGTGGCGGTTCTGCTCGAAGTGCAGGCCCAGCGGGAAGTAGAGGAAGGGCACGCCGGCGGCGACCAGCTCCATCGTCGTCGAGAGGCCGCCCTGCACGAGCGCGGCGTCGGCGGCAGCCAGCATCCGGTAGAGGTCGTGGACGTAGCCGCGGTACTCGACGCCCGGCACCTGCGGCAGCGACGCCGGGTCGATGCGCGGGCCGCACACTACGACCAGTCTGAGGTCGGGCAGGCCGGCCCTCACCGCGGGGAACGCCTCTACCATGCGCGCGAGCAGCCCGGCGCCGACGCTGGTGCCGCCCACGGCCGCCACCGCGACGCGCTCCTCCGGCCGGAAGCCGAACGCCTCCCGCAGCTCCCGACGCTCGCCGAGGTCGGCGGGGTCGAAGTAGCGCACGTAGCCGCCCAGTTCGAAGTGCTCGGGCAGCCAGTCGCCGATCAGCGGGAGGTCGGGCCCGAACGCGTCCGGCACGATGTCCTCCTGCCTCCCGATGTAGATGGAGGCGTCCCGGACGCGCCGGAAGCGTTCGACCTGCTCGATCATCTCGGCGTTGTAATCGGCGGTAACGAACGCCTCGCGGCCGCCGTCGTCTTGGGCCATCGGCAGGAACCCGACGAAGTCGGTCAGCCAGGCGAACGGCGCGGTCTTCAGCTCGGGGTTCTCGTGGAGGTAGTAGTCGACCTCCCACGCCTCGTCCCCGACCCAGAGGTCGTAGGCGCCGTCCTGGGCGGCGTCGTGGAACACGTGGAAGTTCGCGAGCAGGATCTCGTCCATCTCCCGGATCGCCTGGAAGACGTTGAGCTCGTGCTGCGCGCTGGTGAGCGACTCGATGTGCGGCGACTCGCCGGCCAGGTGACGGCTCGCCGGGTGGATGCGCTCGCCGTTCTCCTCGAGGACCCGGGTGACCGGGTGCTGGGCGAGCCAGTCGACCTCGAGGCCGGGCACCAGCCGCCGAAGCTCCTTCGCGATCGCGACGTCCCGCTGGGCGTGCCCCAGGCCGATGGGGCTCGAGACGAACAGCGCCCGCTTGACATCTCGCGCCCGGGCACGGCGCCAGGCGCTGCGCCGCGGCCCCGGGCCGCTCCCTCCCTCGATGAACGCTGAGATCACGTGGTTGCTCCTCACCGGGTCGCGGACCACGGGCACGTGGCCGCTCCCTTCGAACACGACCAGCTCCGAGCCGCGGATCGCCTCGTGCACGGCGACCGCCGTGGAGAGCGCGATCGCGGGGTCGAGCTCGCCGTGCAGCACCAGGGTCGGGCACGGGATGCGGGCGAAGTAGTCGTTGGGGTCGCCCGCGGTCAGCTCGAGGCACGAGGCGAGCATGTGGCTGCCTTCGGTCTCCTGCGCCCAGGCCGTCAGGTCCTTGATCGCCTTGGTCGAGTGCGGCTCGAGGAGGTCCTCGGTCGCCTGCCACGCCGCGACCTCGGGCCACCGGTCGCGGATGTCGACGCCGCGCCAGTCGACCGGAGCGCCAGGCTCGACCTCGGCCATGAACCGCTCCAGGCTGGCGGCCACCTGTTCGGGAGGCATCGCCTCCACCCGTTGCAGCGAGGGGAAGGTGCCCACGGTCACGAGCCGCGCCACCAGGTCGGGACGCCTCGCTGCCAGCGGGCCGAGCCACCTGAGGGCCCAGGTCATGCCGACGAACGCGGCACGTTCCACGCCGGCCTCGCTCAGCACGGCGAGCAGGTCCTCCTCGAAGCGCCGCGGCGTGTAGCCGCTCTCGGGACGGTCGGAGCGGCCGCTGCCGCGGGCGTCGTAGGTGATGACCCGGTAGCCGCGCTGGGCGAAGAAGGGCACCTGCATCTTCCACAGGCGGCCGTGCGCGAAGAGGCCGGCCGGTGCGAAGACGACCACGCGCTCGGCGTCCTCGGGGCCGAACGCCTCGTAGAAGACGCGCACGCCGTCGCAGGGGTTCGCGGCCATGCCACTGGAGAGGGGCTCAAGCGCTCGCACCCGTGACCACCTCCTCGCGCCGTGGCCGCGGGGCGGCGGGCGCCGTGCGTGCGAGGAAGCCGCGCAGGAGGAGGTTGAAGCGGACGGGATCGCGCAGGTGGGGCGCGTGGCCGCTCCCCTCGAGCACGGCCAGCTCGGCCGCCGGCAGGAGCCTGAGGAGGTCGAGCGTGCTGGCGAGCGGCGTGACCTCGTCCTCGCTGCCTTGGACGACGAGGAGCGGGCGGTCGATGCGGGGCCACAGGTCGGCCATCCACGGCATCGCGCTCTCGGTCATCGTGGCCGTGAGCATCTCGGGCGTGATGTCGTCGCTCCACGCCACGATGTCGTCTTGGCCCCGCGTCGAGCGCGCTTCCGTGAAGACCCGCTGCGCGAACCAGCGGCGGAAGTCGGCCAGGTCCTCGCGCCAGTGCACGGCGTTGAACTTGTTCCATCCCTCCCGGTCGGGCGGCCTCTCGAGGAACGGGGTGGCCAGCGACCGGAGCGCCCGGGAGAGCGCGATCGACGGCGCCACCAGCGCGAGGCTGTCGACGCGCTGCGCGTGCTCCACGGCTAGGACGGCCGCCCAGCGGCAGCCGGCCGAGAACCCGAGCAGTGCCGCGCTGTCGATGCCGACGGCGTCCAGCACGGCCAGGGCGTCGGCGGCGAAGTCGCGCGCTCCGTAGCCCAGGGCCGGCCTGTCGGACCTGCCGTTGCCGCGGCCGTCGAAGGCGACGACCCGGTAGCCGAGCCGCGCCAGGAACGGCACCTGCATCTTCCACACGCGCGCGTGGACGAGGGACCACGCCGGCAGGCACAGGACGGTGCGCTCGGCGCCTTCGGGCCCGAAGACCTCGAAGGACGAGCGCACGCCGTCGACCGGGTTCGTGGCGAACCCGAGCGCGTGGGGCTCCAGCGCCCTCACGCCCGTCCTCCCGCGCTGCGCCCCTCCTGAGCCTCCAGCCAGTCGCCGACGGCGTCGAGCATGGCGAAGAAAGGCGCGTCCTCCTCGGTGAGCCCGGTCAGGTGGAGCTGCTCCATGCCGTACCAGAAGGCGCTGAAGGCGAAGGCGATGTGCTCGGGCGGGAGCCCCCCTCCCAGGGTGGGCAGGTAGCGCCGGCAGACGTCTGCGAGCAGCTCGGCCCACGACGTCACACGTCGCCGGCCGCGGGCGGCGAGCTCGTCGTCGGCGTAGCCCCGCGCTTGCAGCTCGTGATGGACCCGCACGAACCCGTCGGCGAGGTCCCGGCGGTAGTAGTCGACCGCGCGCCGCCACCTGGCGGAGAGGGGCTCGTCGCCCTCCGAGTAGAGCGCCTGCTGGCGGTCGTAGCGCTCGCTCTCGAGCCGGTCGTAGAGCGCCAGGAGCAGGCCCTTCTTGCCGCCGAAGTAGTAGTTGACGAGGGCGAGGTTCGTGCCAGCCTCCTGCCCGACGTTGCGAGCGGTCAGCGACTCGTAGCCGTCGCGCGCCAGGATCACGAAGGCGGCGTCAAGTATCGCGTCCCGCGTCGAGCGCTTCTCCTGCTCCTCGGCCAGTTGCAACGGTTCGGCCATGCCTCGCTACCTCCGGAGCCGCGAACAGCGGCTCCTTGAAACGTCCGTATGAAACGTGCGTATAAGGTAGACCCGGGCGGACCGGCTGTCAAGACGGGGCGCATGTGGAGACCCTCATGGCCCCTGCAGGCCCCCGTGAGACAACGTGGCTGACGCAAGAGACGGGAGACCACATGCGCGACGACCTGAAGAGACCACTTCTCCTCGGAGCCTTGGCGCTGGGGCTGGCAGCCTGCGGCGGCACGACCCCGCCGCCACAGGGCCCCCAGGCCGACGTGAAGACCACGTTCTACGAGCCGCCGGCCGAGGCGCCGCACGCGTTCGCGGCGGCGGTGATAGTCCTGGACGTCAACGCGCCGCCCGAGGACACGACCGAGGCGCTGGCGCCGGCTCAACTCGTCGACGTCGGCGACGGCTGGCTCGTCGGGCCGGCGGCGCTGATCGGCGACGACGGCAGCGTCGAGCTCGAGTTCCCGGCCGACGACGCCGACCTCGCGGCGCTGCTCGTGCCCGTGGGAGAGGGCGTCCTCAGCTTCGCCTACCTC
>JBIQIQ010000049.1:0-15423 GCA_044507975.1 Deinococcaceae bacterium | reverse complement strand
TGGCCCGCAGCCAGGCGACGGCGCTGCTGCGCCACGGGCGCATCAAGACCACGCTCACGAAGGCCAAGAACCTGCAGCCTTACGTCGAGAAGCTGATCACCACCGCCCGCGGCGGCGACCTGCACTCCCGCAGGCTCATCGCCCGCGAGATCCACGACAAGGGCGTCCAGCGCAAGCTCATGGACGAGATCGCCCCGTCGTTCGCGCAGCGCCCGGGCGGCTACACGCGCGTCCTGAAGCTGACGACCCGCCGCGGCGACGGCGTCCAGGAAGCCCTGATCGAGCTCGTCACCGACTGAGCCAGAGGTCGGACCCTAGTGGGCCTCCCGGCCCCTATCTAGCCATAGCGAACGGCGCGCCCTGCGAGGGGCGCGCCGTCTCCGTGGTGTGCGCCGCTACCGGGCGCGCAGGGCGGCGGCGAAGCTCCTGCCCGGCCCCGCCCACGCCTCGCCCAGCAGGTCGGCGACGGTCGCGCCGACGTCAGCGAAGCTCCCGCGCGTCCCGAGGTCAGTGCCCGGCACGCCCGGCGCGTAAGCGAGGAGCAGCCCGTGCTCGCGCGTGTGGTCGGTGCCGTACCAGGTGGGATCGTTGCCATGGTCGCTCACCAGGATCAGGACGTCGCCGTCCCTCACCGCCGCGAGCAGCCGCGGCAGGCCCTCGTCGAACCACCGCAGGTGCCCGGCGTAGGTCACGGGGTCGCGGCGATGCCCGTGGACCGAGTCGAACTCGACGAGGTTGGTCATGATCAGGCCGTCCACGCCGGTGTCCATGAGGCGGACCGTCGCCTCGAGGCCCTCCTGGTCGCTGCCCGCCTTGACCTCGCGCGTGAAACCCCGGTGGGCGTAGATGTCGGGGACCTTCCCGACGCCGACTACCTCGCGGCCCGCTGCCTTGAGCGCGTCGAGGACGGTGGCGCTCTCGGGGGCCATCGAGAAGTCGCGGCGCGCGGAGTTGAGCCGCTGGAACGCCCCCGGCCGGCCCTCGAACGGCCGGGCGATCACCCTGGCCACCGCGTGCTCGCCCACGAGGATGCGACGCGCCGCCTCGCACCAGGCGTAGAGGGTCGGGAGGGGCACCACGTCGACGTGCGCGGCGACCTGGAAGACGCTGTCGGCGCTGGTGTAGACGATGGGGAAGCCGGTACGGACGTGCTCCTCGCCCAGCTCCGCGATGATCGTCGTGCCGGAGGCGGGGCGGTTGCCGAGGTGCCCGCGCCCGGTGGCGGTGTCGAAGGCCTCCATCACCTCGTCCGGGAACCGCTCGTAGGTCCTGAAAGGGTCCTGCAGCACGACGCCCATGAACTCCCAGTGCCCGGTCGTCGTGTCCTTGCCGGGGGAGAGCTCCCGCATGCGGCCGTAGCTGGCCAGAGGCTCCGGGACCGAGGGCAAAGACGACACGCCCTCGATGCTCCCCAGCCCGAGCGCGGTCAGGTTCGGCAGCTTCACCGGGGCGTGCTCGAGCGTGTGGTCGAGGGTGTGGGAGCCGGCGTCACCGCCGCGGGCGGGATCGCCGAAGCCGTCGGCGTCCGGCAGGGCGCCGACGCCGACGGAGTCGAGGACTACGAGCGTCACGGTCATGCGCCGAGCTTACGGCGGCCGGAGATGGGCAGCGTGGGATGATGTGCCCGTGGACGTCGTCGGCCACGTGAAAGAGCGCCTGCTCGCGCTCGCGCCGCGCGGCGGCCAGGTGCTCGTCGCCGTCTCGGGCGGCGCGGACTCGGTGGCCCTGCTGGTCGCGGCGGTCGAGGCGGGCCTCGAGGTCGTGGCGGCCCATCTCGACCACGGCCTGAGGGGCGCGGAATCGCGCGCCGACGCCAGGTTCGTCGCCGAGCTGTGCGGGAGGCTGGGCTTGCGGCTCGTCGCCGATGCCGCCGACGTCGGAGAGGTGGCGCGGCGCCGGGGCTGGAACCTCGAGGACGCGGCGCGCCGCGTGCGCTACGAGTTCCTCCACCGGGCGGCGGGCGAGCACGGCTGCGGGGCGATCGCCGTCGCGCACACGCGGGACGACCAGGCCGAGACGCTGCTCCTCCAGCTGCTACGGGGCAGCGCCGTGCCGGCCGGCATGCCGGAGCGCCGTGGCCTGGTCGTGAGACCCCTCCTGGGCGTCCCCCGCGCGGCGCTGCGCGACTTCCTGTCCGCGCAAGGTCACACGTGGCGCGAGGACGCCACCAACACCGACCTGCGGCGCTCGCGCGCCTGGCTCAGGCACGAGGTCATGCCGGAGCTCGAGGGCCGCTTCCCCGGTGCGGCCGCGCGGATGGCCGCCACGGCGGCCGGGCTGCGCGACGTCCGCGACGCGATCGCGCTGCAGGCCGATGCGCTGGTCGGCACCGGCGACCTCGACGCGCGCGCCCTCAGCGCGGCCCCGCCGGCCGTGCAGCGCTTCGCCGTGGCGCGCCTCCTGGCCGGCGCCGGCGGACGCGTCACGTCGGACCGGGTCGAGCGCGTGCGGGCCGCGGCCCGGGAGCACGCGGCCGCCAGCGCCGCAGGCAAGCCGACGGGGCCATGGCGGGCCAGCCTCGGCAGTGGGCGGAGCGTCGTGGTCGGCTACGGCCGCGTCCGCGTGGCAAGAGAGCGCTCCCCTGGGCTGAGGGAGCCGGTGGCGCTCCAGGACGCCGGTGCGGCGAGCAGGGCGCTGCGGGCCGCCGGGGCGGCGTCTGCGCCGAGCTCGAGCGAGCTGGAGGCCATGCTCTCTCGGCACGGTGGCCTGATGCTGCGCCACCGCAGGGCCGGCGACCGGGTGCGGCTGCCGGGCGGCTCGAAGAGCCTGGCCGACCTGCTGGTCGACAGGAAGGTGCCGCGCGAGGAGCGCGACGCCCTGCTGGTGCTCGCCGCCGGCGAGGAGGTGGTGTGGGTGGAGGGCGTGCCTCTCGCTGCCGCCGAGGTCCCGGGCGACGAGCGACGCATGCGGCGCGCCCTCGCCCTGGCGAGCGAGGCGGCCGAGGCGGGCGAGCTCCCCGTGGGAGCGGTCGTCGTCGGAGCGGATGGCGCTGTTCTGGCAGAGGCCCGTAACCGCAGCGAGGAGCTGGGTGACCCCAGCGCTCACGCCGAGCTGCTGGCGCTGCGGGAGGCGGCGCGTGCGGCTGGCGACCGCCGCCTAGCCGGCGCGGCGCTCTACGTGACGCTCGAGCCTTGTCCGATGTGCTGGGGCGCGGTGCTGCAGACGCACCTGGAGCGCGTCGTGTACGGCGCGCGCAACCGCCGGGAGGGCGCTCTCGGCGGGGTGTTGGACCTGCGCCACGGCGCGTGGAAGCGGCGTCCCGGCGTCGTGCCCGGCGTGCTGGCCGACGAGGCGGCCGCGCTCCTGCGAGGGTTCTTCGCCGCGCGGCGCCGCGGCGGCTGAGCGGTGGGGCCACCTGCCGGCCGGCGAGCGGGGCGCGGCGAACGGGCCGCCCAGGACCGGGAAACCCCATGCCCATGGGCTAGAATCGCCCGGTGGAGATCCGGAACTTCTCGATCATCGCGCACGTCGACCACGGCAAGTCGACCTTGGCAGACCGGATCCTCGAGCTGACGCAGAGCGTGGCCCCGCGCGAGCGGCGGGACCAGATGCTCGACACGCTCGAGCTGGAGCGGGAGCGCGGGATCACGATCAAGGCGACGCCGATGCGGCTGTTCTACACGGCCGACGACGGCCGCACCTACCTCTTCAACCTCATCGACACGCCAGGACACGTCGACTTCAACTACGAGGTCTCCCGCGCCCTTCGCGCCTGCGAGGGCGTGCTGCTCGTGGTCGACGCGGCGCAGGGCGTCGAGGCCCAGACGATCCAGAACGCCTACCTCGCCATCGACAACGGCCTGGAGGTCCTCCCGGTCATCAACAAGATCGACCTGCCCGCCGCCGACGTGGCGCGCGCCAAGGACGAGCTCGAGGAGGTCATCGGCATCCCGTCGGACCTGGCGGTGCCCGTGTCCGCGAAGACGGGGGAGAACGTCAAGGCCGTGCTCGAGGCCATCGTCGCCCATCTGCCCGCTCCTGAAGGCGACCCGACCGGACCGCTCCGCGCCCTGATCTTCGACGCCGTCTACGACGCGTACCAGGGCGTGATCGCCTTCGTGCGCGTCTTCGACGGCCAGGTGAGGAAGGGCGACCGGGTGCAGGTGATGTCGACCGGCAAGGTCTTCGAGGTCGACAACGTCGGGATCTTCATGCCGCAGCCGACGGTCGCGGACAGGCTCGGCCCCGGCCACGTCGGTTGGTTCACGGCCGGCGTCAAGGACATCGCGGACACCCAGATCGGCGACACGGTTACGGGCGCCGAGCTCCCGACCGACGACCCGGTGCCCGGCTTCAAGCCGGCCACCCCCGTCGTGTTCAGCGGCCTCTACCCGACCGACACGGAGGACTACCCGAAGCTCCGCGAGGCCCTCGAGAAGCTGAGGCTCAACGACGCTGCCTTCAGCTTCGAGCCCGAGACGTCGGAGGCGCTCGGCTTCGGTTTCCGGTGCGGCTTCCTCGGCCTGCTCCACGCCGACATCGTCCAGGCACGGCTCGAGCGCGAGTTCGACCTCGCCCTCATCGCCACGGCGCCAGCGGTCGTCTACCGGGTGGTCGCTACCGACGGGCAGGAGCTCGAGGTGCAGAACCCCGCCGAGCTGCCCACCCCCGACCGCACCCTGGAGATCGCCGAGCCGTGGGTGGCCCTGTCGGTGTTCCTGCCCGAGGACTACGTCGGGGCGGCGATGGGGCTGCTGCAGGAGAAGCGCGGCGAGATGAAGGACATGGTCTACCACGGCCACCGCGTCGAGCTGCGCTACGACGTGCCCTTCGGCGAGATCCTCTACGACTTCCACGACCGCCTCAAGTCGCTCTCGCGCGGCTACGCCTCGATGGACTACCAGTTCACCGGGTACCGGCCCGGCGACCTCGTCAAGCTCGACGTGCTAGTCAACGAGGAGAAGGTCGACGCCCTCTCCGTCATCGTCCACCGCGACAAGGCCTACGAGGTCGGCCGCAAGGTCGTCGACCGGATGTCGAACGTGATCCCGCGGCAGATGTTCGCCATCCCCGTCCAGGCCGCGATCGGCGGCAAGATCGTGGCGCGCGCGACCGTGCGGGCCTTCCGCAAGGACGTCCTGGCCAAGTGTTACGGTGGTGACATCACGCGGAAGAAGAAGCTGCTCGAGAAGCAGAAGAAGGGCAAGGCCAGGATGAAGCAGCTTGGCACCGTGGAGGTCCCTCAGGAGGCGTTCCTGGCCGTCCTGGGCTCCGAGGAGTAAGCCTTGCCGCGACCGGAGGCAGGTCGGCCCGGAGGCGCGCGCCGCAGTGGGCTGAGCCTGCGCACGCAGCTCACCCTGGTGGTCGCGCTCCTGGCGCTCCTCCCCAGCCTGGTGATGGTGGTGGTGACCGTGTTCCCCGCCTACCGCCGCGCGGGGCCGCTGGCCACCAGCGAGGTCGTGTCGGTGCTGGCCTGGCTCGCCGGCTTCGTCCTGGTCGCGGCTCTGACCGGCTACCTGGTGTCTGGCCAGCTGCTGGGCCCCCTGCTGCGCCTCAACCGGGACCTCGAGCGGCTCAAGCTCTCGACGTCGCACCTGGCGGGCGAGCGGCTCGTGGCGCGCGAGGACGAGCCGACGGAGGTGCGAGCCCTGATCACCTCCTTCAACGAGCTCCTCGGCGAGGTCTCCCGGGAGCAGGGCAGGCGCGCCGCGTTCTCGGCCGCGCTGATGCACGACCTCAAGACGCCGCTCGTGGCCTCCGCCAACCTGCTGGCCGTGGTGCGGGACGACCCGGGCCTCGGGCGGGAGCAGCGGATCGACGTCCTCAACCGCACGGCGCTCGAGCTCCAGGCCCTCATCGAGCTCGTCCAGAAGATGGTCGACGCGCACCGCCTAGAGCGGCCGGAGGTGCCCCTGGCACGCGAGAACGTCGACCTCGGCGCGCTCGTGGGGGCGCTGGTGAGTCGGCTCACCCCGCTGGCCCAGGAGCGGGGCGTGAAGGTGGAGGTGAGCGGTGAGGCGATCGCGAACGTCGACCGGCGCGAGCTCGAGCGCGCCCTCTACAACCTGGTGGCCAACGCCGTGAGGTACGCGACGGAGGCCATCCACATCGAGGTCCTGCCGGGCCTCGTGCGGATCGTCGACGACGGACCCGGGCTCGGAGCGCCGCTGGACGAGCTCTCCCAGCCGTTCAACGACCAGGGGGTCCACATCGCAGGCAAGCGCTACGCCGCCGGCGCCGGGGGGCTCGGGCTCTTCATCGCTCGGCGCGTGCTCGAAGCGCACGGGGGCAGGCTGGTTTCGGAGTCCTCGGGCCCGCGGGGCACCGCGCTGCTCGCCTACCTGGGGCCGTCGTGAGCGGCTCGACCGGCCCGGTGAAGGTCCTCGTCGTCGACGACCACCCGCTGTTCCGCATGGGGCTCTCCCTCGCGCTCACGGCCGAGGGGTTCGAGGTGGTGGGTGAGGCAGAGGACGGCGAGCAGGCCGTGGCGCTGGCCCGGACCACGGGCGCCGGGCTCGTGGTGATGGACGTGCGCATGCCCGGGCTCGACGGGATCGAGGCGTGCGCGCGCCTCACTTCGCGGAGCGACCCGCCCGTGGTCGTGATGTTGACGACATACGACGAGCCCGGCGTCGTGCGCGCCGCCCGGCGGGCCGGCGCCAAGGCGTTCCTGTCGAAGGAGACGGCCCCGAAGGAACTCGCGCGCATGCTCAGGCGCGTCGTCGAGGAGCCCGACCACGACCTTATGCCGCACGTCGCCGTCCCCGAGCTCACGCCGCGCGAGGAGGAGGCGCTCGAGCTCCTCGGCCTCGGCCACAGCAACAAGGGGATAGCCAAGGCGATGGGCGTGAGCCCCGAGACGGTCAAGGACCACCTGGAGCGCGTCTTCGCCAAGCTGGGCGTGCGCGACCGGCTCACGGCCGTCAAGCGCGCGACGGAGCTCGGGCTGCTCAGACCCCGCTGAGCCGGGGATCATCCTGCGGTCCCGATGCGTCCGCTAGGCCGGAGCCGCTCCGGGCTGGGCAGCGGCCGTGCTGGGCCCGGCCGTAGCCCGATGGGCCGCTGGGCCTCGAGGCGGGTGCGGGTAGCCTCCCAGCGTGAAGACCACATGGCAGCGTACCCCCTCAGGCTTCTCCCTCGTGGAGGCCCTCGTGGTGCTGGCCGTGCTCGGGGTCCTGGCCGGCATCGGCTTCTCGCTGTCGCGTCCCGCGCTCGAGGCGAGGGCCGCTCGCGCGCTGCGGGCGCTCGTCCTACAGGCACGCGCCCAGGCCATATGGTCGGGGGCGCCGGTGGCGATCGTCGAGCTGCCCGGTGGTGCGGGCTTCGCCGCCCGCAGCGTAGCCGCGCCCGGCTGCGAGGGTGGGCACCAGCTGGCAGCCGTCGCGCTGCGCGACTTCCCGGGCGTGAGCCTGGCGCAGGGCTCGTGGTCGGGTGGCCTCTACTGGCTGCCGTCCGGCAGCGGCCGTGCGTGCGATGGAGGAGGCGTCATAAGCGGCACGTTCCTGCTGCGCGGCCCGTTCGGTGCCGCCGCTGTCGTCGTGTCGAGCCTCGGCCGGGTCCGGGTGGAGCGTGTGCCGTGAGCCGCGCCGCCGGCTTCGGGCTCGTCGAGGTGCTCGTCGCCATGGGCATCCTCGCGCTGGTCGCAGCGGCGCTCCTCGGGCTGCAGGCTTCCAGCCTCCGCGCCACCAGGTCGGCCGCCGTCGCGCGCGACCTCGCCGTGGCGGCGGAGTCCGAGGCCCGCCTCCTGTCGGTGCTCGCTTCTCCGGGCCCCGGCTGCCAGGTCGCTCCCCGCTGGGCGGCCGTCGAGGGCTGTGACCGCTACGAGCTCTGCCACGGGGCCGGGTGCGCCGTCCGCCTGTTCCGGGTCGTGGTCAGGGGGCCGGCCGGCACCACGCTCACCGTCGTCGGAGCCGGCCCGCATGAGCAGGCCCTGGAGGGCGCTCCCGGCGCTGCACCGGTGGAGGCCCCGTGAGAGGCGCCGCGCCAACGCTCTCCGAACGCGTCGGCAGCACCGGCCTGACGATGGTGGAGGTGCTCGTCGTCCTCGCGGTCGCCTCGCTGCTTCTCGCCGCCATGAGCGGCGTGCTCGGCTCGGCCTTCGCCGCCGACAGGGCGGAGGAGAGGGCGCTGGAGCCCTGGCGCGCTCTCGACCTGGCAGCGGAGCTCCTCGCCGAGGACGTCGGCCTCGCCGGCAATGCGCCCAGCGCCCTGGTGCCTACGCCGGGCGCCGCGCTGGCGGTGCGCGTCGTGCCAGGCGGTCACCGCCTCACCGTCCGGTTCGTCGACGACCGCCTGGCGGGCCCTGCCGTGGCCCGAGAGCTCAGCTTCGAGGCCGGCGTCGATGGGCGGGGCCATGCCCAGCTCTACCGCGCCAGCGGAGCGTCGAGCCGCCAGCCGGTGGTCGAGGGCGTCGGCGGGCTGGTCGTCGAGTGGCTGGTGGACGGCCTCGGTGCCTCGCTGGGCCCTTCGGCGGGCGCCTTCCTCCCCGGCGCTCGGGCCGTGGTGCTGCGGCTCTCGGCCCCCGGCGGCGAGGAGCGCGCGGTGGTGATCCCGCTGCCCGCGCGCCCCGACCTCGAGGTGGCGCCGTGATGCCTCGCGCGCCCGTCGGGGAGCGGGGCGTAGTGCTGGTAGCCGTGCTGCTGCTGTTGCTGGCCGCCGGCGCCATCGCGTTCGCGATGAGCCTGGAGGCCGGCTTGGCGACCCTGGGGGCACGCGCGGCCACGGGCGCCGCTCAGGCGCGTCCGGCGGCCCGCGCCGGGCTCGTGCTGGCCGTGCGGGAGCTGGTCGAGGCCGGCGGTGGGCTCGGGCCTCTGCCCGCGGTGCTGGGGCCGTGGGAAGCGGTCGCGGCCACGGTGCGGGTCGAGGTCGAAGTCGGGGCCGGCCCAGCGGTCTACCGCCTCTCCGCGAGGGCCGAGGCTGGCAGGGCGGTCGCCGAGGCGCGCGCCGTACTGGTGCTCGAGCCGGCTCCGGAGGTCCTCGAGTGGCGGGAGCCGTGAGCGCCTTGACACCCCTGCCCCGTCCTGGGAGCATGTTGCGTGCAAGGCGGAACCGTCATGTCGGAGCCGCGCCTCACCGACGACGCCAGGCGCGAGGTGAGGTCGCTGCTGTGTGCCGCCCTGCTGGCCGCGGAGAGGCCTCTGTCCCTCAAGGACCTGAGGGGCCTGCTCGGCGTGAGCGACGAAGCCGTGGCCCGCGAGATCAAGTCGCTAGACGAGGTGTTCCGCGAGCAGGGCCTCGGTATCGAGGTCGAGAACGTCGCCGGCGGCTACCGGCTCGTCGTGGCCCCGCGCCTCGTGCCGGCGCTCGCCACCCTGCTGTCGCCGGCCCCGCTGCCGGCGCTGAGCTCCGCCGCCCTGGAGACCCTGGCGCTCGTCGCCTACCACCAGCCCATCACCCGCGGCGAGCTGGAGGCAGCTCGCGGCGCCTCGTGCTCGTCCACCCTGGAGACCCTGCAGGAGCGCGAGCTCATCAAGGTCGTGGGCCAGCGCGACGTGGTCGGCAGGCCGCTGCTCTACGGCACCACCGAGCGCTTCCTGCTCGACTTCGGGCTCTCGTCGCTCTCCGACCTGCCACCGGTGGGCGAGGCAGCCTCGGGCTTCCTGCGAGGCTGAGCGCTGGTGCCCGGGCCTAGCGGGCCTGGGCGAGGTGGCGCAGGGCCAGGGCGTAGCCGTCGATCCCGAGGCCGGACACCACGCCCGCGCAGGCCCCCGCCGTCAACAGCCGCTGCCTGAAGGGCTCGCGCGCGTGCACGTTCGACACATGCACCTCCACGACCGGCAGCGTTATGGCCGCGATCGCGTCGCGCAGCGCGACGCTGGTGTGGCTGAGGCCGCCGGGGTTGATGACCACGCCGGTCGCGCCCTCGGCCGCCGCGCCGTGCAGCCAGTCGATCAGCTGGCCCTCGTGGTTGCTCTGCCGGAGGTCCACGCTGGTGCCGAGCTCGGCGGCCACCTCCTCGAGGTGCGACCTCACCTCGGCGAGCGTCGTGGCGCCGTAGACGCCGGGCTCGCGCGCGCCCAGCAGGTTCAGGTTCGGACCGTTCAGAACGAGGATCATCGCATCAACTCCTCGAGCTCGCGCCACGCCGAGCGCAGCTCCGCCTCGGTGACGTCGTCGACCACCACGGGACGACCGGCTTCCTCGAGCAGCACGAAGCGCAGCCTCCCTGCCAGCGCCTTCTTGTCACGCGCCAGGTAGGGCTGGAGGGCGTCGAACCCCAGCGCCGGCAGGGGGTCCGGCCCGAGACGGCCCACCAGCTTCGCCAACCGATCCACGGTGTCGAACAGGCGCCGGCTCCGGCCGAGCAGTGCCGCGAACAGCAGACCGTAGAGGACGGCGTCGCCGTGCGCCAAGCGCAGGCTCGTCGCGGCCTCGAGCGCGTGCGCCAGCGTGTGGCCGAGGTTGAGGTGGGCCCGGACCCCGCGCTCGAGGGGGTCTGCGGCGACGACCCTGGCCTTGACGGCGGCCGCGCCCGCTACGACGTCGACCAGTTCATCGACCGCGGGAAGCGCGATCGCGCCAGCGGTTCCTGAGGCGGCCGCGAGCCAGGCCTCGCTCGCGTCCACCAGTGCCGGGTCGCCGATCAGCCCGGTCTTGACCAGCTCGGCCATCCCCTGCCTGAGCTCGCGCCGTGGCAGCGTCGCCAGGGTCTCGACGTCGGCGTGCACCGCGCGCGGCTGCCAGAAGGCGCCGACGAGGTTCTTGCCCTCGGGGAGGTCCACCGCCGTCTTGCCGCCGATGGCAGCGTCCACCATGGCCAGGAGGGTGGTGGGCAGCTGGTAGAGGGCGACGCCGCGGAGGTAGGTGGCGGCCGCGAACCCCGCGAGGTCGCCGACGACGCCGCCGCCAAGGGCCAGCACGGCGCCGTCGCGGCCCAAGCCGGCGGTGGCCAGGGAGCGCACGAGGCTCCCGTAGGTTTCGAGGTCCTTGCTCGCCTCGCCCGGGAGGAAGGTGGTCACGTCGACGTGCTTGCCGGACGCCTCGAGGCCCGCGACGAGGGCCGGGCCGTGCAGCGGCCACACGTTCTCGTCGCTGATGACCGCCAGCCGCCGCTCCGGCACGTGGTCAGCCACCGTTCGCAGGGTTCCTGCGCCGACGGTGACGTCGTAGGGAGGGGAGACCTCGACGCTGACGGTCCGGGAGCTCAAGCCGCCGACCCGCCTCCATCGCCTTGGCGCTCCGACCAAGCCTGGAGCCGCTGGACGATCTCCTCGACGACGTCGCTCGAGTCCCGGCCGTCGGTGGACACCTGGAACGTCGCTACGTCGTCGTAGGCGTCCTGGCGGGCAGCCATCAGGGTGCGGATGCGCTCGAGCGGGTCGCCGAGCTCGAGCATCGGACGGCGGTGTCGGCGTGTGCGGCGGTACACGGTCTCGGGGCTGGCGGTCAGCACCACCACCGGCCCGCGCGCCTTCAGGAGGGCACGGTTCTCGGGCCTCACGACCGTGCCGCCTCCGGTCGACACGACCACCTCGTCGAGCCGCACGCAGCGCCGAACGATCTCGGTCTCGTAGTCGCGGAAGACCTGCTCGCCGTAGACCTCGAAGATGTCCGTGATGCGCATGCAGCCGACCCGCTCGATGACCCTGTCGGTGTCGACGAACGTGAGCTGGAGGCGCCGCGAGAGCTCCCATCCGATGCGGCTCTTGCCCGTGCCCATGAAGCCGGCCATCGCCAGCCAGGTGACGACCCGCTCGGGCGGGAGGTGCCGCCGGGCAGCGGACCCCTCCATCAGTAGGCCGCTACGTGCTCTCGGTGGGAGCTCACGCGTTCCTGGAGCTCCCGGATGGTGTCACCGCCGAACTTCTCGAGCAGCGCGTCCGCCAGCACGAGGGCGGCCATCGATAGCACCACGACGGACGCGGCCGGCACGGCGGTCACGTCGGAGCGCTCCCTGGCGGCGTCGGCGAGCTGGTGGGACACGACGTCGACCGTGCTGAGCGGACGCATGAGGGTCGCGATGGGCTTCATGGCGGCCCGCACGACCAGGTCCTCGCCGTTGGTGATCCCGCCTTCGAGGCCGCCGGCGCGGTTCGTCTCGCGCACGTAGCGCCCGCCCTCACGGCCGACGACGGCGTCGTGGACCTCGCTGCCCGGTACCGTGGCGGCTCGCCAGCCGTCGCCGATCTCGCAAGCCTTCATCGCCGGCACGCTCATCACGGCTTGCGCCAGCCGGCCGTCGAGCTTGCGGTCCCACTGCACGTGCGACCCGAGCCCGACCGGCACGCCGCGGAAGCGGGCCTCGACGACGCCGCCGAGGGTGTCGCCGTCCTCCTTGGCGCGGTCGATGCGCTCCATGATCGCGTCCTCGGCGGAGCGGTCGAAGGTGCGGAGCGGGCTCTCGTCGAGCTCGCCCAGCCGGTCCCAGTGCATGCCGCCGTCGCAGGCGATGCCGCCGAGGCTCACCACGCGAGCGGAGCTCTCGACGCCTGCCGCTGCCAACAGGCGCAGCGCCACGGCGCCAGCCGATACGCGGCTCGCCGTCTCGCGAGCGGAGGCCCGCTCCAGCACGTCACGCAGGTCCTTGTGACCGTACTTGACGCCTCCGGCGAGGTCGGCGTGACCCGGGCGCGGCTCAGTGAGGGCGCGCTTGCGCGGCTCGTTGCCAGGCAGGGGGTCCATGACCTCGCGCCAGTTGGCGTTGTCCCGGTTGGCGATGGAGATCGCGACGGGCGCCCCGGTCGTGCGGCCGGCCCTCACGCCGCCGACGACGGTGGCCGTGTCGGTCTCGATGACCATGCGCTGGCCACGTCCGTAGCCCCCCTGCCTCCGCCGCAGCCACGGGTCGATGTGCTCGCTCGCCACCAGCTCGAGACCGGCCGGGACGCCATCGAGGATCACGGTGAGGGAGGGGCCATGAGACTCTCCAGCGGAGAGGTACCTCAGCATCCGGGCAGCGTAGCACGGCCCCAGGTTGCGTCGGAGACGGTCCAAGTGGACGCTCGGCCGGACGCTCGGCCGCTCCGGCGGCGCGGAACGAAGCGCCCGCCTGGTACTCGCCGGGCGGGCGCTTCTCTCAGGCCGTGTGCCGCAGGCGCGGCGCGCGGGTCACTCGATGACGTCGGCGGTGACGATCAGGAGCAGCTCGCCCGAGGTCTCGCGCGTCTCGCTCGTGCCGAAGAGCTCCCCGATGATGGGGATCGCCCCGAGGACGGGGAGGCGCGTCTTCTCGATCACGATGTTGTCCTGCATGAGGCCGCCCAGCAGGACGGTCTGGCCGCGCTCGAGCGTGACCGTCGTGGCGACGCGGCGGTTGGAGATGTGGAGCTGCTCGTTGTCGACGACCGGCAGACGGTCGGACACCGAGGCGTCCACGTTGATCGTGATGCGGCCGTCGGCTCCGATCAGGGGCGTGAGGACGAGCTCGACGCCGTAGTCGACCTCCTGGAGCACCGCCTCGCCAGCTGCGTTGGGGAGGAGGATGTAGACGGTGCCGCCGGAGTTGAGCCTGCCGGTCTGCTTGTCGAGGAGGGTCAGGTTGCCGTCGTCGACGCGGCGGGAGAGACCCTGGGCCTCGAGAGCGTCGAGGACCGCCATGACGTTGAAGCTCGAGACGGCGGAGGCCATGTCGAAGATGAACGACAGGCCGCCGCTGAGGAGGCTCGTCTGCATCTGCCCGAACGCGCCGCTGAAGTCGAGGCCGAAGTCGTTCGCGAACGACCGGGTGACCTCCTGGATGCGCACCTGGATGTTGACCTGGCGCTGCGGGCTGTCGAGCTGCGGGATCAGCTGCGCGAGCCGCGCCTGGAGGGCCGCGGGGCCCGTCACGATCAAGCTGTTGGTGCGCGGCTCCGCGACGACGGTGAAGTCCTCGAGACGGCCGCTCTGGCCTTCCTCGCCGCCGGCCAGGAGGCCGGTCTGCTGCAGCACGCCGGCGAGCTGCGCGGCGTCGGCGTTGGAGAGGATGTAGGTGCGCTGCTCGAGAGCCACCTGCTCGGGAGCGCGGTCGAACTGGTCGAGCATGCCGACGATCTGGTCGTGCTCGCCAGCCGTGCCGTAGACGACGATCGTGTTGCCGGGGAGGGCCTCGACCTGCACGCCGGGCACGACGCGGGCCAGCACGCCCACTACCTGCTCGGCGTCGGTGTTGACCCGGTAGAAGCGCTGCTCGCGCTGCTCGGCGTCCTCCGAGACCTCTGCCACCGTCTCTCCGGCGCGCAGGCGCGACACCGTGGCAGCTGTGCCGACGACGACGAGGTCGTTGTCCATCAGCACGTAGTCGAGGTCGTTGAGCGTGAGCACGACGTCCCAGACCTGCCGGAACGGCTTCGGGTCGCCGATGTCGTAGACGATGGTCTTGTCGGGCACGTCGTCGGTCACGGCGGTCAAGCCGATGGCCCGCGCCAGACCCTCGATCATGGCGCGCAGCGACTCGCCCGAGGCGCCGGTCACGAACTCGACCGGCTGGTCGTACCGGGCGTCGTCCGGTAGCTGAGCGAGGTCGCCCTGCGCGAACGCGGCCCCGAGGAGGGCGAGGAACGAGAGGATGGTGAGTGTCCGCTTCATGATCACCGCCTGAGGTCCAGCGAAAGGGTCTGGGTACGGTCGCCCTGCGAGAACCGGGCTTCGTAGCCCCGCAGGTCGGAGAGGAGGATGTCGGTGTCGGGCAGGTTCTGCCCGAGCGTCAGAACGACCGGCGAGGAGTACAGGTTCGACCGGAACACGCCGACGCTGAGAGGACCGAGGACGGTGCCGGTGAAGCGCACGTCGTTGTCGCGGAGGTAGCGGCTGAGCGGGTCGGCGCCCACGGCCAACGGCAAGGCCGGGGTCGCCGGGGTCGTCGCAGCGGCGGGCTGCGACAGCGGCCGGCCGGGACCGAGGGGGTCGGGCACGCTGAGGGCGCTCTCGGGAGCGGCCTCGGCCGTGGTCACGGGCGTCACCTGGACCGTCGCCTCCTCGCCCGGCTCGCGCAGGGCGGCCAGGTCGCCGATGTTGGGGGCGATGGGCTCGACGACGGCCGGCTGGCTGCGGGCGCCCAGCAGGATCTGGGGGGCCGTGGGCAGCATGCCGGTCGGCAAGGCGCGCGGGAGGTCGGACGCCACGGCGCTGGCGGGCGCGACGGTGCGCGGCGCCGGCGCCCGCACGGGCTCGGGCGGCGCTTGCGTGGCCGTGCGGACCGGCTGGCTGGCCGGAGGCGCGGTGTCGGCGCGCACCTCTACGACCGGCGTCGAGGCTGGCGGCTCGGCCTCCGCGACCTGTTGAACGGGCGGAGCGGCGGGGGTACGGACGACGACGGGGGAGAACGGGTTGATGCTCGCCCTCTGCGTGCCCTGAGGGCGCGACGCGGAGGCACCCTGGGCGTCCGCCTCGCTCGCGCCGGGTGCGGGCGGCGCGAGGACGAGGAAGGGGAGCTCGTCGACGACGAGGTCGCGCGTGACGACCTGCGCCTGCTCCGCCACCACGACGGGCGGGGAGGACGGCGATGGCGCGTCGGTGGAGACCACCGCGGGGCCGTCGGCGGGGTCGCCGGTCGCGGCCGCCTCG
>JBIQIQ010000048.1:0-15448 GCA_044507975.1 Deinococcaceae bacterium | reverse complement strand
CGTGCCACCGAGGGACTCGAACACGAAGGCGAAGCCGCCCTCGCGCGCCTCGGCTGGCGGCGACGGCAGGCTCTGAGCGACGCGGCAGTCGAGGACCTCGAGGACGACGGGAGCCGCGGCCCACGCGGCGGCGTGCAGGAAGGAGAGGGTGAGGAGCGCCGCCGCGAGCGCGCGCACCAAGGGGCGCCGCGGATCAGACATGGCGGCATGTTAGGGCAAGGTGAGCGCGGCGTCACCGGGAACGTACTCCTACCGCAGGTCTAAGGCGCGGGGGCTCGCCTCGCTCTCAGCGCCAGGAAGAGCGGCACCTCGGGGTTCGAGCGGCCCTCCTCGTCCTTGACCGGGTCGGGCAGCTCCTCCATGGCGTCCACCCACAACCCCGCCGCTGACAGCGCGTTGACGTAGTCCTTCAGCGGCCGATGGAAGCTGATCGTCGCCCCCCGGGGCGCGCCCTTGCGCACCTCGGCGTACTCCTTCATGGGCACGGCGCCCGGGGTGAGGTAGCGCTCGACGCGGCGGTAGGTGAGCTTGCGCTTGGGGTCGTACCCCCAGCCGCTGCCGCGGGGCGCCCGGAAGGCGGGGTGCACCATGAACAGGACCGCTCGGCCGTCGGGCTCGAGGACGTGCGCCACGGAGGCGAAGACCTGGTCCAGCGGGTCCATGTCCTGGACGCTCAGGAGGAGCACGGCGACGTCGAACGAGCCCGGCCGGGCCGAGGTCGTGCCGGCGAGGTCGCGGGCGTCGCCCTGCTCGAACGCGCCCTCCTCGCCGCGGCGCCGGCGCGCGAGCCGGATCATCTGGGCGCTGGCGTCGACGCCGAGGTACTCGCCGCCGGCCTTGATCACGGAGAACGCCAGCACCCCGGTACCGCAGCCGACGTCGATGACGCGCTCGCCCGGCCGGACCTCCGCCAGGCGCATCACCGTGGGGATGGCGGCCTTTCGGTGGTGCGGGCTGCCGCGCACGCCGACCGTGGCGTCGTACCAGTTGGCGACCGGGTCCCAGCTCGAGCGGCTCCCCTTCACGCAGGGACTATACGCGCCGCCACGGCCGACGCTTGACGGGCGGTGAGGCCGGATGCACACTGGCGCCACCGAAAGGAGGTCCTGCCTAGCAGCCCGCCCTCCCCGTAACAGGGAGACGGCGCGCCCAGCGCGGCGCTCGTGGGCATCTTCCTCCAGTCCTCGCCGAACCACCTGCGTTCGCACCCTCTGCGGGACGCGACCATCCCGCACGCTGGAGAAGGAAGAAGCATGCGAGACGAGAAGCCGGACCGGAACAGCCAGGACCTCGGCGAGGACCCGCTCGCGCGGCTCAGCCCGAGCATGAGGCGGGACATGCAGGCCCTCGAGGAGCGGGAGGACGAGATCCTCAGGCTCCTCGCAGACCCCAAGAACGCCGAGGCCTTCCTCTCGGACCCGGTGGCGGTGCTCCAGGCCGGGGGCATCGAGGTGCCTCCCACACTCAGGCGGCGGCTGCAGCGCCTCGACCCCGAGCTCGCGCAGCACCTGAGGCGCCAGACGTACGTGCTGCCCAACGGGCAGACGGTGACGGCCCGCATCAAGGTCAACTTCACCCGCCGACGGCGCGAGGGACGCGATGCCGGGTAACCAGACCCAGCGCTTCGACGCGGTGCTCGAGTTCTCCGAGCAGAGCGTCAACGACGTGCTCTCGACCTTCTTCGACTCCAGCGGCCTGCTCTCCACGTTCCTCGGCGCCGTGGGGCTCGGGTCGGCGGACGGGGCCTTCTCGCTGGACGTGCTGTTCGACCGTCCCACCGACGTGAACCTGCCGGCCGGGGCCAGCAACCCTCTGGACATGCGCTTCGACATCGGCTCCGATGGCAGCCTGGGCCAGCTCAGGGCGGTCGCCGGGCTCGCCATGAACCGCAACGCGGACGCCTTCGACGTCGCGGAGGTGGACTTCCGCAACCAGCTCCACTTCACGGGGTTCACGGCCGGCAGCGTCTCGATACCGCTCCTGCCCGACCTCTTCGCGAGCTTCCTGCGGAACCAGGTCGGCGTGGTCCCAGTCGTTCCCCTCCCTGTCAAGCGGAACGCGACCGACCCGGCGGACCTACCGACCAGAGGTGACCTGGGGCTGGTCGACGACCGCACCCAGGCTGACCGCGAAGCGCTGGCCGTCATGCTCACTTTCGCGGGAGGCACCCCGGGGAACGCGGCCGGACTACAGAACTTCGTCGGCCAGGGCGACACAGGCGCGATCGCGATCTTCTTCCGCTGGCTCGCGCGCATACTCCGGCCGCGGGTCGCCGGCGCGCTGGGGGCGTCGGAGGACGATTTCGACGTCGGTGACGACTTCATCCGGCTCAACACGACCATCCCGGTGTCCGGCGGCGGCGAGACGGCGGACCTGACCGCGCTGGAGCTGAGGCTCAGGGACGGCTTCATCGAGCTGGTCGGAGAGATCTCCAAGTCCGGGTTCTGCTACAGCGCCACCGGCCGTGTCTCGGGCCGCATTCGGGCCGAGGTGGTGGACGGCGACCTCTCGTTCTCGGCGGAGATCGACGACCCCGACGTCGACGTCGACGTGCCCTGGGAGTGCTGGCTGGCCGCGGTGGCGGTCGGGGTCATCTCAGGGGGGCTCGCCGGCGTGCTGGTCGGGTCGGTGGTGGGGGCCGTCGGCGGGGCCGTCGTGGGTGGGGTCGTCGGCGGGGCCGTCGTCGGCGGCATCGTCGGGGCCATCCTGATCGGCATACTCGTCCCGGTCCTCCTGGCGATCGCCGAGAACGTCGTGGAGAACACCGTCAAGGGGGTCGCCGGGAACCTAGCCGACAAGCTGGAGCAGGACCTGGAGGTACCTGCCATCGGGCTTCAGCTCGTGTTCCAGCGCGTGTTCATCGACGACGTCGCGCTGCAGTTCTCCGCCCGCCCGATCGAGACGGTGCCGGTACGGGCATCGGGAGTGCTCGAGGTCCGCGACGGCCAGTCGGTCGACCTCGACAACGGGCAGGTGGGCCCGCGCGGCGCCAGTAGCGTCGACCTGGAGTGGAGGGGGCAGGGCTTCGGCAGGGAGCTTCGCACCCGCTGCGGGGCGCGCCTGGCCCGCCTCGGCAAGACCGACCTCGGTGCCGTGCTGCGGTGGCAGCTCTATCCAGCGACCTACTTCGACGCCGCCGTCCCGCTCAGCGAGCTGGCCGTGCCTCTCCCCTTGCCGTCGATCATCGGGTCGCTGTTCCCGGACTCGCTCAAGTACCTGGAGACCCGGCTGGTCTACGCCGTGAAGACCGCCGAGGGTCGCTACAGCGTGGTGCAGGTCGTCGAGGTCCTCGACGACAGGATCCACCTCCGTTACAGGACGTACGAGAAGCCGCTGCCGTCCGTCGCGTTGCGAGGCGAGTTCGCCTGCGACACCTGGCGCTTCCCGGAGGTCGTGAAGGACCTCGAGGGCATCCGGTTCGCCGCGACCCCCCGGGAGGACACCGGGCTCCGCGCCGGCCGGACCGGGGCTCCGAAGCGGCGTCTGGGACGGTGGAAGGGCACGGTCACGTTCCCGAGGTCGAGGACCGGACACTTCCGCGCGACGGCCGTCAACCTCGTCGGTCAGCCGACCTTCGCCTGGCGGGTCGGCGGCGCCGACATCGCGGGCGACCAGGGGAACGTGGACGTCGGTGGGCAGAACGCCGCCTACCGGGTCGACGGGAACCATCTCGCCCTGACCGTGCGGGGCAACGGCCCGGCGGAGCTCCTGGTCGAGGTCACCGCGAGAGACGAGGAGGGCACAGCGGTGGCGGCGTCCACGTGCGCCCGCCTCGACGTCGACTGCCGGAAGGAGGTCGACGTGATCCCGACCCTGCCCGCTCAGCTCGCTGCCTTCCACCAGCACTTCGCGGTCGTGCGCCTCCCCCTGGACCGCTCCCGACCGACCTGACGCTCGGCCCACCCCCGGTCGCCTGCGTCCTCGGCGGCGCGGGCGACCGGCGGGTGCCGCTCCGAGCGCACGTCGTTCTCCCCCCGCCGCCTAGGCCGCCTTGACACCGCCGCTCCGGCCTCATAGGCTCCTATCAACCTGACACCTGAATCGCCTGTCAGTTTGGCCGGAAGGCGCGGACCGCGGGCGGGACGAGGACCATGAGCGAACTACCCCTTCCGAGCACGGCTCGGGGAGAAGCCACGAGGCGCAAGCTGCTGGAGGCGGCGGAAGCGGAGATCGGCGAGAACGGCTTCGCCGCCACCTCCGTGGCCTCGATCACGCGGCGGGCCGGCGTGGCCCAGGGGACCTTCTACCTCTACTTCCCGAGCAAGAAGGACGCCTTGGTCGAGCTCGTCAGGCACATGGGCCACAGCCTGAGGGCGGCGTTGGCCCAGGCCACGGCGGGTGCCAGCGACAGGCTCGAGGCCGAGCGTCTCGGCTTCCGAGCCTTCGCCGAGTTCTCGCTCGAGCACCACAACCTCTACAAGGTCGTCATGGAGGCGCAGTTCGTCGACGAGGCGATCTACCGCGAGTACTACCAGACCCTCGCGGACGCCTACGCTGCCAACCTCGTCGGGGCCCAGGGACGGGGGGAGGTGCGCGGAGGTGACGCATCGGCGCTCGCGTGGGCGCTGATGGGGATCGCGCACTTCCTGGGCCTCCGTTTCCCCATCTGGGAGCAGCGGCCGCCGCCCGACGAGGTCATGGAGACCGTCTTCGCGTTCGTGGAGGCGGGCCTGCGGCCGACCCACGAAGCAGCCGAGGACCGGCGACCGAAGGTGGCTGAGGAGGCGTGATCCGGGGTCCGGGCGTCACCGGCATCGGCACCTACCTGCCGTCCGGGCGCATGGGCGCCGCCGACCTGGCTGCCGCCACGGGCCTGCCGGAGTGGGTGGTGCGCGAGAAGCTCGGCATCGAGGCACGCGTCCTCCCCGGGCCGGACGACCACCCGACGGCCATGGGAGTGCGGGCCGCCGCGGCCGCGCTCCAGGACGCCGGCGTGGCGCCGGAGGCGGTCGACGTCGTCGTCTCCATCACCGAGGAGTTCAAGGAGTACCCGGTGTGGACGGCCGGCATCAAGCTCGCGCACGACGTCGGGGCGACGAACGCCTACGCCTACGACCTCGGTCAGAAGTGCGGCACGGCGGTGCTGGCCCTCAAGCAGGCGAAGGACATGATCGTCGCGGACGAGGCGATCGACACCGTCCTCGTCGCCGGCGGCTACCGCAACGGAGACCTGGTCGACCTGACCGACCCGGACGTGCGCTTCATGTACAACCTGGGCGCCGGGGCGGCGGCGTTCGTCGTACAGCGGGACCGCGGCCACGAGCTGCTCGGCTCCGCGTTCCGCACCGATGGCAGCTTCTCGCTCGACGTGCTCGTCCCCGTCGGGGGCACCGTGGAGCCGATCACCCCGGAGAACGCCGGCGGCTTCAGGCTGCGCGTACCCGACCCGGCCGGCATGAAGGAGCGCCTCGAGCGCAGGAGCATGGACAACTTCGTCGGCGTCGTTAGGGACGCCGTCGCGCGCTCCGATGGGCGCCTGGAGGACGTCGCCTACGTCGCGATGCTCCACGTCAAGCGCTCGGCTCACGAGGGGCTCTTGGGGACGCTCGGCGTGCCCCTCGAGCGCTCGCTCTACCTCTCTGACTACGGTCACATCGGACAGGTCGACCAGGCGCTGTCGCTGGAGCTCGCCCGCCGGGCCGGCAAGCTGCGGCCCGGTGACCTCGTCGTCCTGGTCGCGGCCGGGGTCGGGTACGTCTGGAACGCCGTGTGCCTGCGCTGGGACGGCGCGGGCGCAGGAGCTGGAGCGGCCCCGTGATCCTCGACGTCGCGGCCAAGCGGGCGGAGCTCACGCCGGACCGGCCGGCACTGCTGTGGGAGGGCCGGTGGCTCACGTACGCCGACCTGGACGACCGCGCCGAGCGCCTCGCGGCGGCGTTGCGAGAGGCCGGCGTCGGGCACGGCGACCGCGTCGCGCTGCTCGCCGCCAACCACGTGGCGCACGTCGACATGCTGCTGGCGACCGCCAAGACGGGCGCCGTCTACACGCCACTCAACGCGCGCCTCTCGGCGCGCGAGCAGCAGTCGCTCGCCGACTACCTGCGGCCCAGCCTCCTGCTGCACGACGAGGAGAACGCGAGCCGCGTTCCCGTGACCGGCGGCCCGACCTGGCACCTCGCTGCTCACGAGGAGCGGCTCGCGGCCGCGCGGCCCGAGCCGCAGAGCCCCGGCTACGACGCGGTGGTCGGCCCCGAGGACGTGCAGATGATCCTCCTCACGGGTGGGACGACCGGCCTGCCCAAGGGCGCCATGCTCCCCTACCGGCAGGGCTTCTACAACGCGGTCAACACCGTGCTGAGCTGGGGCCTGCGGGAGGACGACTGCGTCGTCCAGGCCACGCCCTGCTACCACGCGGCCGTCAACGCGTTCACCGTCCCGCTCTTCCACGTCGGGGGCCGCGTCGCGCTGCAGAGCGCGTTCGACCCTGGCGAGTACCTCGGGCTCGTCGGCGAGACCGGAGCGACCGTGCTCTTCCTCGTCCCCACGATGTTCCAGATGCTCGCCTCCTCCGAGGCGTTCCCGGACGCTGACCTCGGCAGCGTGCGCTGGGCGATCTCGGGCGGCGCCCCCTGCCCGGAGCCGGTGCGCGCGGCGTTCACGCGCCGCGGCGTGCCGATGCGCCAGGGCTACGGCCTCACCGAGGCGGGCGTCAACTGCTTCTCCACCACGCAGGAGGTCGCCGACCGCAAGCCGCGCTCCGTCGGCAAGCCGATGCTTCACGCCGAGGCGGTCGTCCGCCGCCCGGACGGCACCCCTTGCCAGCCAGGCGAGACCGGCGAGCTCACGCTCCGAGGACCGCACGTCTTCCTCGGGTACTTCGAGCGCGAGGAGGCGACCCGCGAGGCGCTCCGAGACGGCTGGCTGTGGACCGGCGACCTCGCCAGCGTGGACGAGGAAGGCGTGTTCACGATCGTCGGACGCCGCAAGGAGATGTTCATCTCCGGCGGCGAGAACGTCTTCCCCGCCGAGGTCGAGGCCGCCGTCTACGACCACCCGGCCGTCGCTGAGTGCGCGGTAGTCGGCGTGCCGGACGAGCGCTGGGGAGAGGTCGGCCTCGCCTGCGTCGTCCTCAGGCCCGGCGCGCGCGCGACCGCCGAGGAGCTGCGGCTCTTCGTTCGGGAGCGGCTCGCCGGCTTCAAGGTCCCCAAGCACTTCGACTTCCAGCCGGACCTGCCCAAGAGCGGCGCGGGCAAGGTCCTCAAACGCGACATCGTCGACGCCTTCGTAGCGAGGCACCCCAAGGAGGAGGAAGCATGAGAAGGTTGGCAGCAGTACTGTTCGCGGCCGTGGTGGGCCTGGGCTTCGCCCAGGAGCAGGTCACCATCGGCATCCTCTCGCCGCTCACCGGCGGCGCCGCCGGCACCGGCCTAGCCCAGCAGGCCGGGTTCCAGCTCGCTCTGGAGGAGATCAACGCCGCAGGCGGCGTGCTCGGCCAGCCGCTGCGGATCATCGTCGAGGACGACCGCGGCGACGCGGCCACATCGGTGGCGGCGTTCGAGAAGCTCATGACCGAGGACGGCGTCGAGTTCATCGGCGGCGGGTTCGCCTCGGGCGCGACGCTGGCGCTCGTCGAGTCGTTCCGCACCTTCCAGCCCATCGTGAGCTGGATCGGCGGCGCGGCCTCCGGCATCGGCAACGACGACTTCGACGGCATCGAGGAGCTCCTGGGCGAGGAGGAGTGGTTCTTCCACGTCCACCCGTGGGACTACCAGAACGTCCAGGCGACCTTCGGGTTCCTCGAGGACCTCGGCGTGCAGAGCGTGGCCGTGCTGCACGAGGACGGCGCCTTCGGTACGCCCGGCGCGGCCGGTCTCGAGGCCGGCCTGGAAGGCATGGGCATCGACGTCCCGCTGCGCGAGGCCTTCCAGTCGACGCTCACGGGCGGCACGGGCGACTTCCGCGCCACCCTCAGCAAGGTCGGCGCCGCCCGCCCCGACATGATCTACTGGATCGGTTACGACTCCGACGCCCAGCCGCTCTCCAGCCAGACCAAGGAGCTCGGGATCGCGCCCGCCTACGTCTTCGGTGCCCCTCCGGGCTGGCCGACCGGCATCGAGGCCGCTCCCGAGATGGAGTGCGTCATGGGTCTGATCGGCTACCTGCCGAACCTGCCCAACCCCGAGGCCGTCGCGTTCGCCGACGCTTACACCGCCATGCACGGCGCGGCGCCCGACAACTACATGGCCGCCCTCGCGTACGCCCAGCTCTGGAGCTACGCCGACGCGATCAACGCCGCCGGCACCACCGACCAGGACGCCGTCATCGAGCAGCTCAAGACCATGACGTTCCGCTCGCCGATGGGCGACTGGAGCTTCGGCCCGTCCGTCATGGCCAAGCACCAAGGCTTCGGCGAGGACCTGTGGCTGGTCTTCCAGTTCCAGAACGGCGTCCGCGAGATCGTCTGGCCCGCCGACCGCGCCACCGCCCCGATGGCGGCCTGCCGCTGAGCGCCGGCCGGACCTGAGGAACCTTGTCCCGGAGGGGGCGCCGCGCACGCGCCCCCTCCTCCGAGGCCCCGAGTGGACCTGACGCTGCTGCCCCAAGCCCTGATCTCCGGCGTGCTGGCCTCCGGCCTCTACGCGCTCGTCGCCGTCGGCCTGGCGCTGGCCATAGGCGTCATCGGCATCGTCAACTTCGCTCACGGCGAGTTCTTCATGATCGGGGCGTTCTTCACCTATCAGCTGTTCGTCAGCTTCGGCTTCGACCCGCTGCTGTCTATCTTGTTCGTGGCGCCGGCCCTCTTCGTCATCGGCGCTCTCCTCTACACGTCGACCATCAGGTTCGTGCTCAAGGCGCCCGAGCTCAACCAGATGCTCCTGACGTTCGGCATCGGCATCATCCTGCAGAACGTCGCGCTGATGATCTGGGGAGGCGACCCGCGCTCGATCGGCAACGTGCCGTACAGAGCCGTAGGGCTGCAGCTCGCCAACGTCAGCGTCGGCCTGGTCCCGCTCGGCAGCTTCGTGATCTCGGTGGTGCTCGTCGCCGCTCTCTACCTCGTGCTGGCGCGCACGCCCGTCGGCCGCGCCATGCGCGCCGTCGCTCAGAACCGCGTCGGCGCGGGTCTGGTCGGGCTCGAGGTCAACCGCGTCTACCTGATCGCGTTCGCGCTGTCCGCGCTGTTGGCCGGGATCGGCGGCGTGATGATCGCGGTCATCCAGTCGCCGACGCCGACCGTCGGCCTGGCGTTCACGCTCAAGGCCTTCGCCATCGTCGTGCTCGCCGGGCTCGGCAACATCCGCGGCATCGTCGGGGCCGCCATCGTCGTCGCGCTGGCCGAGTCGCTGGTCGCGACCCTCATCCCCAACGGCGACTCGCTGCGCAACGCTGTGTTCTTCGCCATCATCCTCGTCACGCTCGTCTACCGCTCGTGGAGGAAACCGTGAGGAGCCGCGGGGCCTGGACCGACCTGGTGGCCGCCGCGGTCTTCGTCATGGCCTTGGCCGCCCTGCCAGCCGTCCTGCGCGAGGCTTACGGCCAGGCCTCCGTCAGCTACCTGGCGCTCGGCATCCGCGCCATCGGCCTGGCCGTGCTCGCTCTGAGCTGGGACCTCGTGGCGCGCACCGGGCAGCTGTCGCTCGCCCACGCCGCGTTCTACGGCGCGGGCGCCTACTCGGCGGCCGTGCTCCTCAAGCTCACCGAAGCGCCGCTGTGGCTCGGCATCCCCCTCGCCGGGGTCGTGGCGGGCGTGCTGGCCCTCGCGCTCGGCTCGGCGACCCTGCGCCTGTACGGCATCTACTTCGCGATCGGCACGCTCGCGTTCGCCGAGGTGCTGAAGACCGTCGTCAAGTCGATGCCGTTCGCGATCACCGGCGGCTCCGTGGGCACGAACCTGCCGCCCCTGTTCCGGCCGGTGTTCGTCGCCGGCGAGATGGAGCGCTGGGAGGTCGCCTTCCTGCGCAACCAGGGCTACTTCCTCGTCTACCTCGGCCTGCTGGCGCTGGCCATCGTCGTGTCGCTGCTCATCCAGCGGTCGCGACTGCGGCACGCCTTCACGGCCGTGCGCACCAACGAGTTCGTCGCCGGCGTCATGGGCGTCAACCCGGCCCGCACGAAGCTCGTCGCCTTCGTGATCTCGTCGGTCATCGTCGGGATGCTCGGCGCCATCGAGGCCCACCGCTTCGGCAGCGTCAACCCCGACTCGACGTTCTCGGTCCACACGACGGTGCTGGCCCTGGTCACGCCCATCTTCGGCGGCCTCTACACGACGGTCGGGCCCATCCTCGCCGCCGGCGTGCTCTCCGGCGTCGAGGAGACCCTCAAGCGCACCCTCTCCGACGGCTACCTCGTCGCTTACGGCGTGGTCCTGGTCGTCTCGATCCTGTTCATGCCGCGCGGCCTGGTCGGCCTCTTCCGGAGCCTCGCGAGGAGGCGCAGGCGGGCCTCGGAAGGCGCCGCCGCGAGCGACGAGGGGGGTGCCCACGGTGGCTGACGCCGTCCTGAGAGCCGAGCGTCTGGGCCGCAACTTCGGCGGCCTCGCCGCCGTGCAGGACCTCTCGTTCGCGGTGAACCAGGGCGAGATCTTCGCTATCATCGGCCCCAACGGCGCCGGCAAGACCACCACCCTGAACCTGCTCTCCGGCCTCCTCGAGCCGAGCAGTGGCAGCGTGTTCCTCGAGGGCGTGGACGTCACGCGCCTGCCCACCTTCCGCCGCTGTCACCTCGGGCTCGGCCGCGCCTTCCAGGTCGTGCAGCCCTTCCCCGAGATGACCGTCGAGGAGAACCTCATGGTCGGCGGGCTGTTCGGCGAGCCCGGCACCCCGGCGGCCGTGGCGGCCAGCCGCGTAGAGAGCGCCCTCGAGCGCACCGGCCTCACGCGCCTGCGCGACGCGCCGGTGGAGGACCTGAACCTGCTGCAGGAGAAGCGTCTCGAGATCGCTCGGGCCCTGGCGACGGCCCCCAAGGTGCTGCTGCTCGACGAGGTGATGGCGGGCTTGCGGCCCGCCGAGGCGCGGCAGGCCGTGGAACTGGTGCGCAGCATCCGCGACGACGGGATCACCATCGTCTTCATCGAGCACGTCATGCCCGTCGTCCGCGACCTGGCCGACCGCGTACTCGTCATGGACTACGGCAAGGAGCTGGCAGCCGGGACCTACGCCGAGGTGATCTCGAACCCGCGCGTGGTCGAGGCCTACCTGGGCGAGGCCCATGTCGACGACCTGGCGGGCACCGACGCGGTCCCGGCCGCTCCCGAGCCCCCGCGAGGAGAAGCATGAGCCGCGTGCTGGACATCGCCGGGGTGCGCGCCGGCTACGGCAAGATCACCGTGCTGTGGGACGTCGACCTCCACGTCGAAGAGGGCGAGCTCGTCACGATCATCGGCGCCAACGGGGCCGGCAAGACCACCCTCCTGAGGGCGGTCAGCGGCCTGATTCCGGTGCGCGCCGGGAGGATCCGCGCCTTCGGCGACCGCGACCTCGCGGGCCTCTCGCCGGCGAAGGTCGTCAAGGGCGGGGTGGGGCACGTGCCGGAGGGCCGGCAGCTCTTCCCGCTGATGACGGTGCGCGAGAACCTCGACACCGGCGCCGAGTACCTCGCGCACGCGCGCGCCAAGGCAGACCGCAACCGCGAGTACGTCTACGAGCTCTTCCCGCGGCTCGCCGAGCGCGAGGACCAGCTCGCCGGCACGCTCTCCGGCGGCGAGGGCCAGATGCTGGCCATCGGGAGGGCGTTGATGAGCGACCCACGGCTCCTGCTGGTCGACGAGCCGAGCATCGGCCTCTCCCCGGCCCTGTCCGCCGTCGTGTTCAAGGCGCTGCAGCAGGTGAAGGAGCGGGGCGTGACCGTGCTGCTCGTCGAGCAGAACGTGCTCAGCTCCCTGCGCATCGCCGACCGCGCCTACGTGCTGGAGAACGGCGAGGTCCGCAAGGAGGGCAGCGGGGAGGCGCTCCTGAGCGACCCCGAGGTCAAGCGGGCTTACCTGTCGATGTGAGTCCGTGGCGGGCCGCGCGGAGGAGAGCGCAGTCGGTCCACGTTCGGACCACGCGCACCGTTTCCGGGCCACCCGCGCGAGATGGTCGATAGCGTCCGAGCACGTATCCCCAGCCTGCAGCATCGAGGCTGGATGCGTACGAGCTCGATCGAAGCCAAAGCGTCAGCTCCAGTCGAGGATGACCTTGCCGGAGCTACCGGAGCGCATGACGTCGAACGCCTGCTGGTACTCCTCCATGTCGAACCCGTGGGTGATCACGGGCGTGACGTCCAGGCCGGCCTCGAGTAGGTTGCGCATCTTGTACCAGGTCTCGAACATCTGCCGGCCGTAGATGCCCTGGAGCGTCAGGCCCTTGAAGATGACCTGGTTCCAGTCGATGGCGATGTCGCGGCTGGGGATGCCCAGCAGGGCCACCTTGCCGCCGTGGATGACCGTGTCGAGGAGCTGGGAGAACGCCGCCGGCGCGCCCGACATCTCGAGGACGACGTCGAAGCCCTCGGTCATGCCGAGCTCTGCCATCACGTCCCTCAGGTCGGTGGCCGGGTCGGCGACGTTCACCGCGCGCGTGGCGCCCATCGCCGGCGCCAGCGCGAGCCTGTCGGGGTTGACGTCCGTGATCACGACGTGGCGCGCTCCGACGAACCGGCAGATGGCCGCGGCCATCAGTCCGATGGGACCCGCCCCGGTGATCAGGACGTCCTCGCCCACGAGGTCGAAGGTGAGCGCCGTGTGCACGGCGTTGCCCAGTGGGTCGAGGATCGCGGCGACGTCGTCGGGGATGCTGTCCGGCAGCTTGAACGCGTTGAACGCCGGCAGCACCAGGTAGTCGGCGAAGGCGCCCTGGCGCTGGACGCCGACCCCGAGGGTGTTGCGGCACAGGTGGCGGCGGCCGGCGCGGCAGTTGCGGCACTGGCCGCAGGTGATGTGGCCCTCCCCGGAGACGCGATCCCCCACCGCGAAGCCACGCACCTCCGAGCCGACGGCCTCGACGACGCCGACGTACTCGTGGCCGGTGATCAGAGGCACCGGGACCGTGCGGCGGGACCACTCGTCCCAGTTGTAGATGTGCACGTCAGTGCCGCAGATGCTCGTCTTGCGGACGCGTATGAGCACGTCGTTCGGGCCGGGTGTCGGCTCGGGGGCCTCGGTGCGCCAGATGCCCTCGCGGGGCTCGAGCTTGGCGAGCGCTCTCACGGTCGGGCCTCGCGCGCCGGCGCCCCGTCCTCCGCGCTCAAGCGATGACCCCGAGCTCCCGCCCGACGCGCGTGAAGGCGTCGACCGCGCTCTCGAGCTGCTCGCGGCTGTGCGCCGCGGACATCTGCGTCCTGATGCGCGCCTGACCCCGCGGCACCACCGGGAAGGAGAAGCCGACGACGTAGAGGCCCTCCTCGAGGAGCCGATCCGCCATGCGCCCGGCCAGCGCCGCGTCGCCGATCATCACGGGGATGATCGGATGGTCGGCGCCGGCGAGGGTGAAGCCGGCTGCCTCCATCGCAGCCCGGAAGTACGCGCTGTTGTCGCGCAGGCGCTCCCTCAGGTCGGCCGAGCCCTCGAGCATGTCGAGCACGTCGAGGGACGCGGCGGCGATGACCGGGGAGAGCGAGTTGGAGAAGAGGTACGGCCGGCTGCGCTGCCGGAGCCAGTCGACGATCTCCTTGCGGCCCGACGTGTAGCCGCCGGAGGCTCCGCCCAGCGCCTTGCCGAGCGTGCCGGTGAGGATGTGCACGCGGTCCATGACCCCGCGCAGCTCGGGAGTGCCGCGACCGCCCTCGCCGACGAAGCCCACCGCGTGGCTGTCGTCGACCATCACCAGCGCGTCGTGCTCGTCGGCGAGGTCGCAGATCGCCTCGAGGTTCGCGACGACGCCGTCCATGGAGAAGACGCCGTCGGTGGCGATGAGCCGGAAGCGCGCGCCGCTGGCGGCCTCGAGCTGCCTCCTCAGGTCGTCCATGTCGTCGTTCGCGTAGCGGAAGCGCTGGGCCTTGCAGAGCCGGACGCCGTCGATGATGCTGGCGTGGTTGAGGGCGTCCGAGATGACGGCGTCCTCGGGCCCGAGGAGCGTCTCGAACAGGCCGGTGTTCGCGTCGAAGCACGACGAGTAGAGGATCGTGTCCTCCGTGCCGAGGAACTCCGAGAGGCGCCGCTCGAGCTCGACGTGCACGTCCTGGGTGCCGCAGATGAAGCGCACCGACGCCATGCCGAAGCCCTGCTCCTCGACCGCTCTCTGCGCCGCGGCGACGACCCGCGGGTGGTTCGCCAGCCCCAGGTAGTTGTTGGCGCAGAGGTTGAGGGCCGTGACGCGCTCGCCCGATGCGAGCTCGACCTCGATGACGGCGTCCTGCGAGGAGACGAGCTTGCGCTCCCTCTTGGTGAGCCCCGCTTCCTCGACGGCCTGGAGCTCGGTGGCCAGGTGGTCCCGATAACGCGCGAAGGCGCTCATGGGTCAAGGTTAGCAGCCGCCCTGACGAGCGAAGGCCCGGGCAGTGTCCCGCCCGGGCCTTCCATCAGGCGCCCGCAGGCGCCTCGGCTGTCGTTACTCGCTGACGACGAAGTTGCCGAACATCCCGAAGTTGGCTTCGGGCAGCGCATGGCCGGGGACCGTGCACAGGTAGATGAACGTGCCGGCCTGCGTGACCTCGAACGTGACGGTGACGGCGCCTTCCTCACCGGCGCCGGTCGTCAGCTCGGAGTCGACCTCGAGGTCGGGGATCGCGAAGTCGTGCTCCATGCCGTCGCCGCTGATGACGGTGACGCGCACGATGTCACCGACGGTCGCGGTCAGCTCGGGGTTGCGGACGCCGTCGATCTCGCCGCCGACGCCGACCCACTCGAAGCCCTGCGAGCCGATCTGGCCGACGAGGGTGTACTCGACGGTCGGCTCCAACTCCTCCTGGGCGAAGCCGGTGGCGAACGAGCCCGCCACGATGGCCGCCAGCGCGAACCTGAACAGCTTGTTCATGAGCCTGCCTTCCCGGCCCGTGCGGCTCCTCCGGGGAGGCGACGCTACGGGCCCTGAGGAGACGCGGTGCGTCTGGGCGTCCCTCAGTTCTCGGTCAAGATGCTAACCACAGACCTTGAGAACGGCCGTTCGCGGTCGCGCCTTCCCGGTTAACTGAACCGTAATGAAGCGCGTCTCACTCGCCGTAAGGCACCCAGACGTTCTTGACGCGCACCGCCCGCCGCAGGAACTCGCGCCCTTCCGCCTGGTCGGCGTCGTACCAGTCGCGCTTGCGACCCGAGTTGACCCACGTGGCCTTGAGGTTGCCGGCCGACTCCCGCTCGACCATCGCGCTGCCCTCCCGCGAGCCGAAGTACCACAGAGCCTCGACGCCGTCGTGGCGCGCCAGCACCTGAGCGAGCTCGTCGCGCACGCCGGGGAGGATCGAGAGCGCGCCCGGCGGCAGGTCGGAGGTGTCGAGCACCTGGTAGAGGTCGGTCGCCGCCAGCGGCCAGCGCGGCGACGGGACGGCGATCACGCGGTTCCCCAGCGCGAGGCCCGGGAACACCAACGACACG
>JBIQIQ010000242.1:0-2093 GCA_044507975.1 Deinococcaceae bacterium | reverse complement strand
GGCGCTCACCGAGCCGGAGGCCTTCGCCCCCAGCCCGCGGACGATCTCGGCGGCCTCCTCGCGGCTGAGGGCCTCCAAGGCTCCGGTGAACACGAAGGTCTTCCCCGCGAAGGCGCTGGCGGCACCGCTGGCCGCCGCGCGGCCGCTGGTGTCCGGCTTCGGGGCGACGCGCCCCTCGGCCGTGAGCTCGTCCAGCGCCCCGACGTTGTGCGGCTCCTCGAAGTAGCCACGGATCTGCCCAGCCATGACCCCGCCGATGCCGTCGACCGCCAGCAGGTCCTCGACCGTGGCCGCGCGGACGCCCTCGAACGTCTCGAAGCGCCGCGCGAGCGTGCGAGCGACGGCGGCGCCGACCTCGGGGATGCCCAGGCCGTACAGGAAGCGGGCGAGCTCCGGCTGGCGTGCCGCCTGTATGGCGTCGACGAGCTTGCGGGCCGAGACGTCCGCGAAGCCGTCGAGCTCACGGACAGCCTCGAAGCTGAGGTCGAAGAGCTGCGGCAGCCCCGTCACGAGCCCCGTCTCGACGAGCTGGCGCGCGGTGCGCTCGCCGAGGCCCTCGATGTCGAGGCCGCCCCGGCTCGCGAAGTGCGTGATGCGGCCGACCAGCTGGGCCGGGCAGCCGAGCGCGTTCGGACAGACGGTGTACGGGCCCGAGCGGACCACCGGCGTACCGCAGCTCGGGCACTCGGTGGGCATCGCGAACGGCGCTCCGCGCTCCTCGCCGGTGTCGACCCGCTCGACGACCTGTGGGATGACGTCCCCGGCGCGCTCGACGCGAACCTGGTCTCCCTCGCGGATGTCCTTGCGGACGATGTCGTCGACGTTGTGCAGGTTCGCGCGGCTGACGGTCACGCCGCCGATGTTCACGGGCCTGAGCAGCGCGATCGGCGTGACGACGCCGGTGCGCCCCACGCTCGGCATGATCTTCAGCACCTGCGTCACCTCCTTGCGCGGCTGGAACTTGAGGGCGTACGCCCACCGCGGGTGGTGCGCCGTGTACCCCACCCTCTCGCGGGCGGCGAGGTCCTGGAGCTTGATGACGACGCCGTCGATCTCGTACGGCAGCTCGTCACGCTGGGCCTCCATGTCGGCGAAGTAGGCCAGGATGTCGTCGGCGCCCTCGGCTCGCGCGTTGAGGGGGTTGACCGGGAAGCCCCAGCGGGCCAGGGCGTCCAGCAGCTCGCTCTGGGTCGCGTAGCCGTCCTCGCCCGCGAGCACGTCGTAGCAGTAGATCCGCAGCGGCCGGCTGGCGGTGAGGCGGGCGTCGAGCTGCCTGACCGTTCCGGCGGCCGCGTTGCGCGGGTTCGCGAAAGGCTGCTTGCCCTGGTTGATCAGCTCGGCGTTGACGTCGTCGAACGCGTCGATCGGCAGGTAGATCTCGCCACGGACGGAGAGCTCGTCGGGGTAGCCGGTGCCGGCGAGGAGCCGCAGGGGCACCGTCCGGATCGTCCGCACACCGGCGGTGATCACCTCGCCCCTGACCCCGTCGCCGCGCGTGACGGCGCGCTCGAGGACCCCATGGGCGTACACGAGCTCGACCGAGAGCCCGTCGATCTTCGGCTCGAGGGAGTAGGAGACGGTGACGCCCAGTTGCTCCGCCGCCCGACGCAGCCGAGCGTCGAACGCCCGGAGGTCGGCCTCCTTGGCGCTGGAGTCGAGGGAGAGCATGGGGCGCGCGTGGACGGCGGTTTCGAAGCCCGAGACCGGGGCCCCGCCGACGCGCTGCGTGGGCGAATCGGGCGTCACGAGCTCGGGGTGCTGCGCCTCGAGCTCCATCAGCTCCGCGCGCAAGGCGTCGTAGGCCTCGTCGGAGACCTCGGGCTGGTCGGCTACGTGATAGAGGTGGTCGTGACGGCCGATCTGGCGGCGCAGCTCGGCGATCCGCTCCGAGGCGTCGGGCACGCTGCTCATGCCACCGATGTTAAGGCCTGGGACGGGCCCCGCGGCGCCGACCCGGGACCCCTAGCGAGCCGAGCGCTGCAGGGACGCCCCCGCGCCTTCCTCGCGCCCCGCCGGCGCCGACCCTGCGCGCACCGTGACGACGACGCCGCGCGGCATCCGCCCGGGGGGCACCGTGAGGGCGCGCGCACGCC
>JBIQIQ010000047.1:0-15552 GCA_044507975.1 Deinococcaceae bacterium | reverse complement strand
CCCAGAGCGAACGGGCCGAACTGCTGGACGATGAACTCCTCCAGGGTCATCGACCCGTCGGCGAACGTGAGCGTCAGACCATCGCCGGGGATGCCGTTGCCGTTCGCGTCGTCGAGCACCCCGTTCCACGTGACCGCGACGGAGCCGTCGAGGCTCAGGCGGCCGTTGCTCAGCCCCAGGCGCAGGCCGTCCGGTGCCGAGGGATCGCCCAGCACCTCGAAGTCGGTCGCGAACCCGACGCTCCCGCTGCCGCCGTCACCGTCGACGCCTGCGTCCACCTGCAGGCGGCCCGAGGTGACCTCGCCGTCGGTGATCTCGCAGGTGGCGGGGTCGCGCGTGACGTCCAGCGCGAGGTCGGCGTCCCAGTCGAGCCAGGCCCTGCCAGCGGGGGCGGACAGCTCGAGGCCGCCGGTGGCGCCCGCCGTGGCGGTCGACTCCTGAGCGACGACGCTGATCCCCACCCTGTCGAACGCCAGGACGGCGTCCGCGTGCGTCAGCTGCCCGTCGAGGTAGAGGTCGCCGGGCTCCGTGAGGGTGCCGCAGGCGTTGACCGGCCATGTGGCGGTCTGATCGAAGTCGGCCTTGACCACGCCGCCTACGGTGAGCGTGATGGCGGCGCCGGTGGGCAGCTCGACCTCCTCGCCGCTGGTGAGCTCGCGCCGGACCGAGGCCGAGGCGGCGTCCCAGTCGACCAGCAGCCTCGCCGGCACGGCGCCGGGCTCCACGGACCAGTTCAGGTCGAGGTCGTCGGACGGCCCGGTGCCCACCCAGTTCCCGGTCCCGGCGTCGAGCACGTAGACGCCGCGCGGAAGGTCGTTGCCGGAGTGTGGAAGGCCGGCGGGGGCGACGCCCTCGAGGAAGGAAGCGAACTCGCCCAGGGCGGGGTCCTCGAGCATGGAGCGGGCGCTCGTGCCGAGCGCGGTGATCTTGTCTCCGGTCTCTTCCGCGGTGAGCGACGGGCCGCCGCTCGGGGCGGAGCAGGCTGCGAGCACCATCGCTGGCGCGAGCAGGCTCAGGAGGCGCGTGATCCTCGTTCGCATGGGGTTCCTCCGTTCGGACTGCCTCGCCGAGGAGGCCACGTCCAGGCGGAGGAGAGGATAGCGCGGCCGCATGAGGCGCCAGGGTCGGGTTCGCCATAGAGCGTCCGCGGCGGACGTGATGGGCGGCCGGGCTCTCGTTGACAGCCCTAATGACCGCGCCTATCATCGCCCTGTCGGCCACGACACAAGCTGGACCCGTGAGGGACGAGCGGAAGCGCGTTCCCGCAGACCTGGCGAGGCAAGCCCATCGGGAGGAAAGCTATGAGAAGGCTACTGTTCGTGCTGTCGTTCTTGCTCTTGGGGAGCGCGATGGCGCAGGACCCCATCATCATCGGTGTGAACCTCGAGCTCTCCGGACGCATGACGGTCACCGGCAACGACTCACTCAACGGCATCAGGGTCGCGCACATCGAGCAGGACTCCGCGCTGGGCCGGCCGATCCAGCTCTCGATCTGCGACAACGCGAGCACGCCGGAGGGCTCGGTGGCCTGCGCCAACAGGTTCGTGGACGAGGGCGCCGTCGCCGTCCTCGGCACGTACGCCACGAGCCACAGCCTCCCGGCCGCCAACATCTTCCAGGACGTCGGGATCGTGATGGTCAGCACCGGCTCGACCAACCCCGCCACGACCCAGGTCGGCGACTACATCTTCCGCATCCCCTACACCGACCAGTTCCAGGGAGCCGTCGCGGCACAGTGGACGACCAACAACGGCTACGGCGACCGCGTCGCGATCTTCCGTCAGCAGGACGACGACTACTCCGTCGGGCTGACCGGCTTCTTCCAGGATTCGCTGGAGGCCATCGGCGGCGAGACGATCGTCATGGACTTCACGGCCAACACGGTCGACTTCTCGGCCCAGGTCAACGACCTCAGGGCCTTCGACCCGACGATGATCTACTACACGGGCTTCTGCGCGGAGGCCGCGTCACTGATCCCGCAGCTCAGGCAGCAGGGCATCGACGTGCCGATCCTGGGTGGGGACGCCTCCGACGACGCGCAGTGCCCCGAAGGCGGCGGCCAGGTGTTCGACGGCTTCACCTTCACCAGCTTCGGTGACCCGGAGGTCCTCTCGGGCGAAGCCGCCGAGCGCGCCACGGCCTTCGGCGAGCTCTTCGCCTCCGAGTACCCCGACGCCGCCTTCACCGGCTTCGCGCTGGCCGCTGCCGACGCGTACAAGGTCGTCGTCGCCGCTATCGAGGCCGCCGGCTCGGCCGACCCGACCGCTATCCGGGACGCGCTCCAGAGCATGGAGGGGTTCCCCGGCGTCTCGGGCGAGATCACCTTCGCCGGCACCGACGGCACGCCCGCCAACCGGATCATGGGGCTCTACGCTTACGAAGTCCAGGCGGACGGTACCTGGGAGAAGGTCGTGATCGAGGGCATCCAGCTGGAGTGACCCGACAGCCTGACGACGATTGAACAGCTTCTCGCGGCGAGGGCCAGGTGGCGTGGCCCTCGCCGCGTCCGTTATCTTGAGCGCTGTCCTTAGTCGGAAGAGATGGGGTACCGGTTGTCGATGTCCGTCCACGCCGCCACGCCGCGGCCCCCGACCAGTGGGCGCACCGTGATCCGCAGGTCCATCCCCTGGTTGGCGATGGCCGGCGTGATCGGGCTCGTCGTGTGGCGGATGGTCTACCTGCACGGGGTGAACGAGAGCTTCAACGCCGCGTTCTTCGCTGGCGCGGCGGTGCGGTCGCTACAGCTCGGCAGCCTGTACGCGCTGATAGCCCTGGGCTACACGATGGTGTACGGCATCATCCGGCTGATCAACTTCGCCCACGGCGAGGTCTTCATGGTCGGCGCGTTCTTGGCGTTCTTCCTCTTCAGCGGCACGCCGTACTCCTGGCCCGTCGCCGTGGTGGTCGCCCTGATCGTCGCGTACGGCTTCCTCCGGTTCCTGGGCTTCTTCCGCGTCCTCGGGCGCCCTGTCGTCCTGGCCGCCGCCCTGCTGTGCTTCGGCGTGGTCGCCGTCGCCCTCGGGTCCATGCGGTTCGGCTGGCTCGGGGCGATGGTCGCGAGCATGTTCCTCACCGGCGTGCTCGGCATGACGATCGACAGGGTCGCCTACCGGCCGCTGCGGGGCGCGCCCCGCAACTCGATGCTCATCACGGCCATCGCGGTGTCGTTCTTCCTCCAGAACTTCGGGATCCTGGCGTTCACGAACCGGCAGACGCCGTTCCGGCCACCTAGCTTTTTCACCGGCGGTCTCCAGTTCCAGGTCGCCGGCGAGACGGTGTTCACGACCTGGATGGTCGTGCTGGTGCCTGCCGTGACGCTCCTGCTCGTCGCCGTCCTGACGACGCTGGTGACGCGCACTCGGCTCGGGCGCGCCATGCGCGCCACCTCGCAGGACGCCGAGACGGCCAGGATGATGGGCGTCGACGTCGACAAGGTCATCGCGTCGACGTTCCTGCTGGGGTCGATGCTGGCAGCGGCGGCCGCCGTCCTGTGGGGCATGAGCTTCGGCAGCATCAACCAGCCGGCGATCTTCGGGATCCTGCCGGGCATCAAGGCGTTCGCGGCCGCCGTGATCGGCGGCATCGGCAGCCTGCCCGGGGCGGTCATCGGTGGCCTGCTGCTGGGTTTCCTCGAGAACTTCCTGACCGCCCTCTTCCCGCGCGTCGGCGGCTTCCCCGGCATCACCGAGTACAAGGACACCTTCGCGTTCCTGGCGATGATCCTGATCCTGCTCTTGAGGCCCTCCGGCATCGTCGGCGAGGACCTCTCGGAGAAGGTCTGATGGTCGGAGCCCCCGCCTTCGGCCCGCGCGGCGTGCTGCTGCGCAGGCTCCTCAACGTCGGCGCGGCCGTGGTCCTGGTCGGGCTGCTGCTGTTCGTCGACTCGGCGGGCAGCGTCAAGCTGGGCCAGGTGTTGGCGCTGTTCGCGATCTGGGGCATCGCGACCGTCAGCCTCAACCTCATCAACGGCGTCACGGGCATCCTCTCGCTCGGCCATCACGGCTTCATGCTCATAGGCGGCTACGTCACGGGCCTGCTGATGATCCCCGAGTCCGCCCGCCAGAACCTCCAGTCCTCGGCCAGGAGCTCGTTGTCCGACTTCGCGATCGGCCTCTCGGTCGAGCGCTGGATGGAGGGCCTGGGCCTCGAGTTCCTGGCCACCCCCGAGACGATGGGGGTGAGGTTCGTCATCGCGCTACTGCTGGGCGGCCTGCTCGCGGCCGTCTTCGGCCTGGTCGTGGGCTTCCCCAGCCTCAGGCTCCGCGGCGACTACCTCGCCGTCGTGACGTTCGCCTTCGGCGAGGTGATCCGGCTCCTCGCTTCCACCCCGCTGCTGTCCTCGTACACGAACGGTGCGCTCGGCTTCGCGGGGGTGCCAAGCGGGTTCGGCAAGAGCATCTGGTGGACGTTCGGCGCTCTCGCGATCAGCGTGTTCGTCCTGGCGCGGCTGAAGAAGGGCTCATACGGCAGGGCGCTGCAAGGCGTGCGCGAGGACGAGGTCGCGGCCGAGGCCATGGGCGTGAACATCGCCTACCACAAGGTCCTCGCCTTCGTGATCTCGGCGTTCTTCGCGGGCGTGGCCGGCGGACTCTACGTCAGCTGGATCGGGACGGCCCGCCTCGACCTCTTCCTCTTCACGCTCACCTTCTACTTCCTCGTCGCCATCTCCGTCGGCGGCACGGGCTCGATCACCGGCGCGCTCATAGGGACCGCGCTCGTCGTGTGGGTCAGGCAGTACGGCGACCCCCTCGAGCAGGCGTACCCGCTGAGCACCTGGGCGGTCGCAGCCGGAGCCGTGCTCGTGGTCGCCGCCGCCCTGGCGTGGCTCTACCGGCGCGGGCGGCGCATGCGACCGGCGGCCCACCCGCTGCTGCTCGGAGCCGCGGCCGTCGGTACTGTCGGCGGCCTGCTGGCGCTCGGCGGCGCGTTCGACGACAGGCTTGCCGCCCAGTGGCAGGGCTTCGGCATGCGCGCGATCGCGCTCGCCGTCCTGCTGGTGGCGATCATGATCTTCAAGCCGGCCGGCATCATGGGCAGGCGCGAGTTCGAGTGGACCTGGGTCCTGCGTGACAAGGCCGAGGTCCCGACCGACGAGGAGCGCAGGCAGGACGCGTGGCTGAGGAGCGGCTCGCGGCCGGAGTCGGAGGGCCCGGCCGGTGGCGGCGCCGCTTCGCGGCGGGCCGAGGGCGGAGCCGAGGAGTAGCGGTGCTGGCGATCGAGTCCATCTACAAGGCTTTCGGCGGCTTGCAGGCCATCTCCGAGCTCAGCTTGCGCGTCGAGGAGGGCGAGATCGTCAGCGTGATCGGGCCGAACGGCGCCGGCAAGACGACGCTCTTCAACCTGATCACCGGCGTCTACCGCCCCGACGCGGGGCGCATCACCTTCGAGGGCAGGCAGATCAGCGGCCTCAAGCCCAACCAGATCGTTGACCTCGGCGTGGCCCGCACCTTCCAGAACCTCAGGCTCTTCAACAACCTGACGGTGCTCCAGAACGTCCTCATCGCCCAGCATCACCGCCTGCGGACGACGTGGTTGGCGAGCGTCCTGCGCACCCCCGGCTACATGAGGCAGGAGCGGCGCATGCACGAGGTCGCCCTGGAGAAGCTGTCGTTCTTCGGGCCGCGCCTCATGTCCTTCCGGCTCGACCAGCCCGTCGAGGTGCTGTCGTACGCGAACCGCCGCCGCACCGAGATGGCCCGCGCCATGGCGACCGGCGCCCGGCTGCTGCTCCTCGACGAGCCCAGCGCCGGCATGAACCCCAGCGAGACGGCCGAGATCACCGAGATCATCCGGCGCATGCGGGACGAGGGCGGCTACACGATCATGCTCGTCGAGCACAAGATGAACCTCGTCAAGGACATCAGCGACAGGGTCGTCGTCCTCGACTACGGGCGCAAGCTGGCCGAGGGCGCGTACCAGGACGTCGTGAACGAGCCGGCGGTCATCGAGGCGTACCTGGGCAAGAAGGCATCGGACGAGGGGGCGCACATCGCCGAGCTGGGAGCCGAGCTGTGAGCGATCCGCACCGCGGGTCCGGCCCAGCCGGAGGAACCGACGCCGCCGGCGACCAGCGCGAGAAGCTGCTCGAGCTGAAGGGCGTCGACACCCACTACGGGCCGATCCAGGTGCTGCGCCAGGTCGACATGGTCATCCATCCGGGGGAGATGGTCTGCCTGCTGGGGGGCAACGCCTCCGGCAAGAGCACCACCCTCAAGACGATCCTGGGCATAGTGCACGTGAGCGAGGGCGAGCTGTGGTTCCGTGGGGAGCGCGTCGACGGACTACCCACCTCCGAGCGCATCGCACGCGGCATGGCGGTGGTGCCCGAGAACCGGAGGATCTTCCCGAAGCTGACCGTCCTCGAGAACCTCGACATGGGCGCCTACCTGCGCGACGACAAGGACGGGATCCAGGAGGACCTCGACTACGTGTTCTCGCTCTTCCCGCGCCTGGGAGAGCGCCTGGGACAGCTCGGCGGCACGATGTCGGGCGGCGAGCAGCAGATGCTCGCCATGGGACGGGCGCTCATGAGCAGGCCGAAGCTGATCCTGATGGACGAGCCCTCGATGGGCCTGGCACCCCTGTTCGTCGAGCGCATCTTCGAGATCATCAAGCAGGTGAACGAGCGCGGCATCAGCGTGTTCGTCGTCGAGCAGAACGCGAACGTCGCCCTCTCCATCGCCGACCGCGGGTACGTGCTGCAGACGGGCGAGGTCGTGCTGCAAGGCGACGCCCGCGACCTGCTGAGGGACGAGGGGATGAAGCGGGCCTACCTCGGAGAGGTCTGAGGGCGCCCGGTCAAGCGGAGCGGAGCGCCGCCGCGTTGCGCCGGAAGACGTAGACGATCAGCGCGGTGGCCGGCAGCAGGAAGAGGAAGCCGATCGCGATGGCGGGGCCGATGCCTATGACCTCCTGGAGCGCCCCGAACCCGATGTAGACGACGCCGGCAGTCCCCCAGGTGAAGCCCATGAGCAGCCCGGACGCCGAGGCGACCTGCCCGGGAGCCAGGTCCTGGGCCGTCACTACGAGCAGCGGGATGCTGGCGTTGGTGAGCAGGCCGCCCAGCGCGGCCGCGGCGTAGAACGGCAGGGTGCCGGCCTCGAGGGTCAGCGTCAGCAGCAAGGTGGGCAGGGCGGCGAGCATGCAGATGACGATCAGACGCAGCCGTCCCACCCGCGGCTCGAGGAGCCCGGCGAGGATCGTGCCGACCGAGGCGGCCGCGCTGTAGACGGAGAGCGTGAGGCCGATCGCCGGCGCGTCAGGCGCGAAGCCGCGGACGTTGGCGAGGAAGAGCGGCATGCCGTTCGTGAAGCTGATGAACGCCATCGCCCTGAGCGTCCCTGCGAGGGTCAGCGCTCCGACCGGACCCGACAGCAGCGAGAGGTCGAAGAGGCGCCGGGCGCCGGGCGCCGGCGCTACGCGAGGCTGCGCGGGCACGAGGAGAGCGAGCGCTAGACCGAACGCCACGCCGCCGGCGGAGAGCAGCGGCACGTACTCAGCGCCGTAGCCGCGCACGACCCACAGCACGACGACCGGCATGACCGCCGTGCCGAACGATCCGCCGGCGGCGAAGAGGCTCATGCTCAGGCTGCGGGGGGCGCCGGTGTCGCGAGCGAGGGCCGCTGCCGCCGGGTGGAACACCGCCGAGCCGATGCCGCCGACGGCGAGGATGAAGAAGAGGGACCACACGCTCGGCGCGACCGAGACGAAGCCCATGAGCACCGAACCGACCGTCAGGCCGATGGCCGCGGACTTCCGCTTGCCCCACCTGTCTACGAACCCGCCGAAGACCGGCTGCAGGACGTTGGAGGAGAGCGAGATGACGGCGACGGCGACCGCGAGCACCGCCTCGCCCAGCCCGAGCCGCTCCTGCAGCGTCGGCAGGAAGACGGGCAGGACGTTCGTGAACGCGTCGTTGGCCGCGTGCGCGAGCGTGAGCAGGAAGGTGAGGCTGAGGCCAGACAGCGCGGCCTGGCGCCCTGACGCGGTCACGACCAGACGGTACCAGGGGGAGCGTCCGCCATGCGCCGTGCCGCCCGCGGCGCCGAGCGCCCCGGCCAGCGGGCTGACATAGACTACGCCTGCATGCGCAGCCTGTCCTCCCGCATCGTCCTCGCCGTCGTTCTGGCCGGCGTGGGCGCGCTGCTCTTCTACCGCGCGGCCGCCCTGGACGGCGGCCCGCTCCTCTACTTCCTCTCGGCCGTGTTCATCGGCATGGCGCTCGCCGCGCTGCAGTCAGGGCGCAGGCCGCCGGGAGGCTGATGGTCAGGACCCTCGGGTCGGGCGTCGCCCGGTTGGCGGCGCTGGCGTACCGGTCGGCGCTGATGGCGCCTCCGGCCCTGGCAGGCCGGCTCGTGTTCGAGGGAGCCGCGCGGCCCGGCGGTTGGCGGCTCGGGGCTTTCGAGGTCGTCCTCGGCGCAGACCGTCTCGTCGTGCGGCACCCTCGCAGCCCGGGCGGCGTGGCCTGGTCCTCGGCCCTCCCCGGGGCGTTCGCGGCGTCCGTGCGCGGCGAGGTCAGGTTCGAGGGCGTCGCCGGTCACCTGGGAGTGGACGAGCGCGTCGGGCACCGGCTGGCGGACCAGGTTGTCGAGTCCGTCCGGCATGAGGGCGGCGAGCTCGTCATGGCGGGGCGCTTCGCCGACCCGGCTGCCCGGCGCGACTCGCCCTTCGTGGTGACGTTCCGCGCGGTCGACGAGGTCACGCTCGAGGTGGAGGTCGAGCTGGTGGGTCCCGGCGCTCGAGCCGCCCCGGAGGCCGTGCGCCGGGGCGCGACGGGCGCCGACGTCCCGGCCCCCGGACCCTGGGCAGAGCTGGTCTGGGAGAGACCTCAGGGCTCGAGCGTGTTCGGCGGCGGCGTCCAGTTCAGCCACCTCGACCTCGCCGGCCGCCGACTGCCGGTGCTGACCGCCGAGCAGGGCGTGGGCCGCGGAGCCCAGCCGCTCACGCTCCTCGCCGAGCTCTACGGCGGCGCCGGTGGGCAGTGGTGGAGCACCTACGCTCCGGCGCCGGTGCTGTTCTCGAGCGACGCGCGCTGCGTCTACCTCGTCGGCAGTCACCCGATGCAGCTGGACCTGAGGCACGCGACCGTCGTCAGCGCCCGCGTCTACGCGCCCCGCCTCACCGCCCGCATAGTCGCGGGCTCGAGCCCTGCCGAGCTGCTCGAGGCGTACACGCGCTTCGCGGGCCGGATGGACCCCCTGCCGGACTGGGCGGACCGCGGCGCCGTCGTCGGCATGCAGGGCGGGGGCGAGAAGGCCCGCAGCGTGGTCACGGCTCTGGAGCGGCACGGTGCGCCGCTCGCGGGCGTGTGGCTGCAGGACTGGGTCGGCAACCGCACCGTCGGGTTCGGGCAGCGCCTGTGGTGGGACTGGCAGCTCAACGAGGACCGCTACCCGGACTGGAGAGACCTGACGAGGTGGCTGGCCGATCGGGGCCTGGCGACGCTGGTCTACGTCAACCCCTTCCTCGCCGACATGTCGCTGAGGCCCGGAGGCCGGCCCGACCTGTTCGGCGTGGCGCGCGCGCAGGGCCGCTTCGTGCGAACCCGGTCCGGCGAGGTCTACATGACGGACCAGGGCGACTTCGAGGCGGGCCTCGTCGACCTCAGCGACGACGACGCCGTCGCGTGGTACCTCGACACCCTCACCGAGAAGCTCGCGGAGACGGGCGCCCACGGCTGGATGGCCGACTTCGGCGAGGGGTTGCCGTTCGACGCCGTCCTCGCCAGCGGCACGGCGCATGAGTGGCACAACCGTTACCCGGAGGCGTGGGCGGCCTTCAACCGTCGCCTGCGCGAGCGGTTGGCGGAGCGCCTCGGCAGGCGACCCGGCGACTTCGTCACGTTCTTCCGGTCCGGGTACTCCGGCAGCCCGCGGGACGCCGGCCTCTTCTGGCTGGGCGACCAGACCGTCACGTGGGACGAGCACGACGGCCTCAGGAGCGCGCTCACCGGGATGCTGAGCTCCGGCTTCGCCGGCTACAGCCTGCAGCACGGCGACGTCGGCGGCTACACTTCGACCGTCTACCCCCTGCCCAAGCGCGTGAGGACGCGCGAGCTCCTGGCCCGGTGGGGCGAGCTGATGGCCTTCAGCGCCTTCTTCCGGAGCCACGAGGGCAACCGGCCGAGGCTCAACGCCCAGGTCTACACGAACGAGCAGACGCTGTCCGACTTCGCGCGCTCGGCCAGGCTCTTCACGTCGTGGCGCGGCCTGCGGCGCGAGCTGATGGACGAGGCGCGGTCGCGCGGGCTGCCCCTCGTGAGGCACCCGTGGCTCGCGTACCCCGAGGACCCGCGCGCCCTGGCGGAGCGCCACCAGTTCTTCCTCGGCAGCGGAGTGATGGTCGCGCCCGTGATGCACCCGGGCCGGCGCACGGTCGCCGCCTACCTGCCGGCCGGCTCCGGTACCTGGACCGACCCGTTCACCGGTCGGACCCACGAGGCGGGCGACGGGCGGCGGATCGAGCTGGACGCGCCGCTGGGCCGGCCCGGGCTCCTCGTCAACTCCTCGCAGACGGGGGGCGGGGCCCTGGCCGGGGCCTTGAGGGCCGCGGTGGCGCAGAGCGGCTGAGCGAAGGTCAGTCGTTGAGCTCCGAGCGGGCGCTGCGGCGCTCGAGGAGGAGGGTGTCCCGCCAGGCTCCGTCGAGCTTCGCGATGCGCTCGCGCCTCCCCACCTCACGGAAGCCCAGGGCTGCATGGAGGGCGAGGGTGGCCGCGTTCTCCGGGAACACGGAGCTCTGCAGCGTCCATATGCCGGCGGCCTCGGCCTCGGTCACGAGGCGCTCGAGGAGGGCGCGCCCGATGCCGTTGCCGCGCGCTCTGGCTGCGACGTAGATGCCCACCTCGGCGACGCCCCGGTAGACGGGCCGGGTCGAGACCGGGGAGAGCGCCGCCCAACCGAGGACCGCGCGTTCCCCTGTCGCCGCGCACGCGACGAGGCGGCCGATCGCGAGCCTTCCCGCCGACCAGGTCTCGTGATCGGGCGGGGCCGTCGTCTCGAAAGTTGCCTGTCGGGTGGCTATCCCCTCGAGGTAGACCTCGCGCACCCCGGCCCAGTCACCTGGCTCCATCGCCCTCAGTACGAAGCCGGCCGACGAAGGGCGGGTCACGCCGAGACTCTACCGCCGCCCTCGCCATGAGAGCCGGCTTCGCCTGCAGCACGGCGGTCCGCGCCTGACCATTAGGGGTGTAAGAGCCTCACGAGGGGCCGATGGGTAGGGGGTTAAGGGCATCTCACCACCAGTTCGGGCCTTCTCACGGCCCATGTCTCAGGGTGTGGCCAGGCGATCTTCGGCGCGGTCGAAGAACCCTGTCGCGCGGTACTAGGCCGTGCGGCCCCCGGAGGGAGGCCAATCGTGAACGCGACCAAGGTAGAGGCAAGGCCACTCAGGCAGAGGATGCTCGGCGTGCTGCTCGCGCCGGCTCTCGTGATCGGGCTCGCTGCGTGCGACACCCAGCGCGGCGGCTTCAGCGCGGACGACGCAGCTGCGATCCGTGACCAGATCGAGCAGGTAGCCGACAGGCTCGACGCCGTGGAGCAGCGCCTCATGGACCTCAGCGCCGAGGGGGATCAGAACGAGCCCGCTCAGCTGATCAGCGAGGTGCGTGAGGTGCGCGATGACGTCGGCGAGGCCCGCAACATGCTCACCGAGGTGAGCCAGCAGCTCGCGGACGAACAGGCCGAGGAGCTGGACGAGTCGCAGGACCCCAACGACCCGCTGGCCCCGAGCGACCCGTTCGGCACGCCGGCCAACGACCCGCTCGTGCCGCCCGCCAACGACGGTCTGGGCGCCCCCAACGTCGGTGACGACCTCAACGAGCTCGGTAACGACGTCGAGCAGGGTCTCGACGACCTCGGTCAGGACATCGACCAGGGCGCCCAGGACCTTCGGAACGACCTCGACGACACCCTCGACGGCGACGAAGCCGATCCCGGTGGCGTGAACGACCCGCTCAACGACGGCAACGACCCCGCCCCGCTCGACGACCCGCTGGTCCCGAACCCGCCGGACCTCTGAGCTAGGCGACCAGTTCCCGCGAAGCCGCCGACAGGTGGCAGCGGGCACCGAGCCCCGACCGCTCCGGCGGTCGGGGCGACCTGTATACTCGGCCGGTACATGGACTCGACTACCCCTCTGGGGTACGCCGACGGCCTATGAGCGATTGGCTCCTGTTCGGCCTCGGCCTTCTGCTGACCGCAGGCACCGGCCTCTTCGTGGCCTCCGAGTTCGCCCTCGTCAACCTCGACAGGGCGGTGCTCGAGGCGCGCCAGGATCGCGGCGAGAGAGGCCTCCGGCGCCTGATCTCGGCACTGCGGCACACCTCGACGCACCTCTCCAGCGCCCAGCTCGGCATCACCCTCACGACGCTGCTGACCGGCTACACGATGGAGCCGGCTGTCAGCCGGCTGCTGGCCGGGCCGCTGACCTCCGCCGGCCTCCCGGTCGACCTGGTGAGGCCCGTGGGCACGATCGCCGGGATCACGCTCGCGACGCTGCTCTCGATGATCTTCGGCGAGCTGGTCCCGAAGAACCTCGCCCTGGCGTTGCCCGAGCTGACGGGCCGCCTCGTCGCCCCCTTCCAGCTCGTGTTCACCACGGTGTTCGGCCCGATCGTGCGCGGGCTCAACGGCTTCAGCAACGTGGTGGTCCGGGCGTTCGGGGTCGAGCCCCGGGAGGAGCTCTCCTCGGCGAGGACCGTCGAGGAGCTCGCCAGCCTCGTGCAGCACTCCGTCAGCGAGGGGAGCCTCGACCCCCGCGCGGCCACGCTCCTGACCCGTACCCTCGACTTCGCCGAGTTCACGGCGGGCGACGTCATGACCCCCCGCACGCGCATGGCCACGCTGCCGGCCTCGGCCTCGGCGGCCGACGTCATCGGCCTCGCCCGCGACACCGGCCACTCGCGCTTCCCCATCACGGGCAACGGCATCGACGACGTCATCGGGGTGGTCCACGTCAAGGCGGCCCTGGCGATCGCGCGCGAGGACCGCGACCTGACCCCGGTCAGCGCGATCATGCGCCAGGCGAGCTTCGTACCGGACACGCAGACCGTCGACGTGCTCCTGGGCCACCTCAGGGGTGGCGGCCAGCTCGCCGTCGTGCTCGACGAGTACGGCGGCACCGCGGGCGTCGTCACGCTCGAGGACCTCGTCGAGGAGCTGGTGGGTGAGGTCGCCGACGAGCACGATCGGCGCGAGGCCGCGGTGCGGCAGTGGCCCGACGACTCCTGGACCCTGCCCGGCATGCTGCGCCTCGACGAGGTCGAGGAGCGGGTCGGGTTGGCCATCCCCGAGGACGAGGACTACGACACGCTCGGCGGGTTCGTCATGGCCGAGCTCGGCAAGGTGCCGGAGCGCGGGGACGCGGTCGCCGTGGCGGGCGGGCAGATCGTCGTCACGCGCATGGACGGCTTGCGCGTCGACCGGGTCCGCTACGTGCCGGGTCCCCCAGCCGCACCGGACGAAGGCGGCGCGCCGTGAGCGATTGGTGGGGGATCGTCTGGCTCGTGGTGCTGCTCGCGGCCAACGCCTTCTTCGTGGGCGCGGAGTTCGCGGTGCTGGCCGCCCGCCGGGCTCAGGTCGAGCCGCTGGCCAACGCCGGGAACGCCGCGGCCAAGGTGGCGCTGTGGGCGATGGAGCACGCGTCGCTGATGCTCGCCTGCTCCCAGCTCGGCATCACCGTCTGCTCCCTTCTGATCCTGAACGTCTCGGAGCCTTCGATACACCATCTGCTCCAGGGGCCGTTGTCGGCCCTGGGGTTGGGCGCGGCGGCCACGTCGGGCGCCTCGTTCGCGATCGCGCTCGTCATCGTCTCTTTCCTCCACGTGACGCTCGGCGAGATGGTCCCGAAGAACATCGCTTTCTCGCGACCGAGCCAGTCCGTGCTCCTGCTCGCGCCCCCGCTCGTGGGCGTGGCCCGTCTCGTGAGGCCGCTGATACGGGCGCTCGACGGCACCGCCAACTGGTTCCTGCGGCGGTTCGGGGTCGAGCCTAGGGGCGAGGTCACGGCGGCGTTCACCCTCGACCAGGTCGCCACGATCGTTGCCGAGTCGGAGCGCGCCGGCCTGTTCCGGGACGTCAGCGGCACGGTCACGAAGGCCTTCGAGTTCACGGAGAAGTGCGCCCGCGACCTGGCTGTCCCCCTGCGGTCCCTGGTCACGCTGCCGCGCGACGTGACGCCGAGGCAGGTGGAGGAGGCGATCGCCCGCTTCGGCCACTCGCGCTACGTGGTCCTCGACGAGGCTGGCGGCATGCTGGGCTACGTGCACTTCAAGGACGTGATCGCCATCTCAGGGCCAGCGGCGGACGCGCCTCTGCCGGCGCGCAACATCCGGCCTCTGGCCCAGGTCCCGGCCGACGCCGAGGCCGAGACGGCCCTCACCGACATGAGCCGCTCGGGTTCGCACCTGGCCGTCGTGACGAGCGGCGCGGAGGAGCCCGTGGGCGTGCTCTTCCTCGAGGACATCGTCGAGGAGCTGATCGGCGAGGTGCAGGACCTGGCCAGCCGCCGAGCCGCCGAGGAGAAGCGGCAGCAGCCCTGAGCGAACCTTCCGCCGGCGCCGGGTGTAGGCTGCCGCAGTGACCACCGCCAGCGCCCTCAAGGCGACCGAGCCGGCCCCGTTCGACGAGGGCCTGAGGCGGGTGCAGGCGCGCCGCATCACCGGCGCCCTGCTCATCAGCCAGAGCCTCGGATCGGCCGGCACCGTGGCGGCGGCCACCGTGGCCTCCATCGTGGGCGCCGAGCTCTCCGGCGTCACCAGCTTGGCGGGCCTGCCGTCCGCCGTGAGCCAGGTCGGCATCGCCGTCGGCTCGCTCGTGTGGAGCCGGCTGTCCGACACCCTCGGCCGGCGCAGGGCGCTGACCGGCGGCATGCTGGCGGGCGGCTTCGGCGCGGTGATCGCCATGGTCGGCGTCGCGGTGGGCAGCCTCGTCTTGGTGCTGCTCGGGCTCGCGGTGTCCGGGTCCGGCAACGCGTCGGTGCAGCTCGGCCGCTTCGTGGCCGCGGAGGTCACGCCGCGTGCCCAGCGCGCCCGTGCGATCGCGACGGTCGTGCTCGGCGGCACCGTCGGGAGCGTGCTCGGCCCGGCGCTGGTGGCCCCGACCGGCGACCTGATGGTGTCGCTCGGCTTCAGCGAGATCGCGGGCCCGTACCTGGCGACCGCCGTCGGCTTCTTCCTCACCGCCGCCCTGCTGTTCGCGTTCCTGAGGCCTGAGCCGATGGCGATCGGCGCGGCCCTGGGCGCCGTCGAGCGCGGCGACGTCGAGGAGGCGGCGCCTCGCACCGTGCGCGAGATGCTCGGCGACCCGCTGGTCAAGACGGCGGTCGCTTGCCTCGTGACGGCTCACATGGTGATGGTCGGCCTGATGCAGATGACGTCCCTGCACATGCACAGCCACGACCACGCCCTCGGGAGCATCGCCCTGGTGTTCTCGAGCCACACGATGGGGATGTTCGCCTTCTCGATCGTCTCCGGCTGGCTGACCGACCGCTGGGGCAGGAAGCCCGTCGCGACCCTCGGGGCGGTGCTCCTGATCGTCTCGTGCACGCTCGCGCCCC
>JBIQIQ010000046.1:12727-15616 GCA_044507975.1 Deinococcaceae bacterium | reverse complement strand
GCGGCGCAGCCGGATCGAGGGGTCGGCTTCCTTCGACGGGCGCCTGCGCGTGGCGCTGCAGGCCCAGCTGGACCTCGCCGACGTCGAGCTCGACGGCACGAGCCTGACCGGGCTCATCCGCGGCCCCGTCGTGCTCGTCGCGCCGTCGCTGAGCGAGATCGGGAGCGCGTCGGTGACGGCCCAGCTCGCAGCCGTCGGGGTCGGGGTGGCGAACGTCGCAGCTCAGGTCGACGGGACCGTGCAGGTGGGCGGTCGCGTCGCCGACCCGGCGGTCTTCGCGCAGCTCAGCGGCCGCGGCGACCTGCGCGGGACGCTCAACCTCGAGGCGGCGCCGGCACGCGGCAGGCTCGACGTCCGGTCGAGCCTCGCCTACGGCCAGGTGGCCAGCGCCCTGAGGGTGAGCATCACCGCCAACGACGTCATCGCCAGCGGCAGCCTCCGGGCGGGCGACGCCTTCCTGCTCGTCTCCGACGAGGGCGGAGAGGTGAGCTTCACCGGTGCCGGGCGCCTCGAGGGCTGGCATGGCACGGTCGCTGGCGACCTCTCCGGCGTCACGGCGAGCGGTCCGCTCACGGCCCTGTCGAGCGCCGTGGGAGGCACGGCGACGATCGCGCTCGGCGGCGACGCTCCGTGGCTGACCGCGAGCCTGGGCGGCCTGGCGCTGGGCGGGCAGGACATCGGCGACGTGGGCCTCACCTCGGAGGCGCTCGGGGCGCCGGTGCTAGTGACCGGGCCGGGGCTGTCGGGCCGGTTCGACCCGGGCGACCAGACGTGGAGCGCGGCCCTCACCGGGTTCGCGCTGCCGGCTGGGCTGACGCTCGACGTCGAGGCAGACGGCCGCGGCACCGAGCTGCAGGCGACCGGCAGGGTGGCCGGCGGCGCGATGCTCGGCGCCGACCTCGACATCGAGCTCGCCGTCCTGCCCGAGCGCTCGACGCTCGCGCTGGCGGGCAGCCTGCTCGGAGGCGAGCTCAACCTCGCGGGCACGCGGCCTGCGGGCGGCGAATGGGACGGCGTCGTGGCGCTCACCGGCGTCGGCCTGCCCGGGGACGGCGCCTCCGCGCTCCTCAACGCCCGTGGGGTGCTGCAGGGCAACGACCTCGTGCCCGAGGCGGTGCTCGGCACGGCCGCCTACCTGCAGGGCTCACAGGTGGCGGCGGCCGGGCGGGTCGTCGTCGGGCCCGGCGGCGTGACGCTGGACCAGTCCCTGGCTGTCCCGCTCGTGGCGGCGCCCCTGCGCGTGCAGGGCCGCGTCGCGCCCGGGCTGGACGTCCGGCTCTCGGGGACCGGGACGACGGCCCAAGGGCCGCGCGGTGAGGTCCGGATCATCGAGTCGCCGGGAGGCCTCACGACGAACGGTCACCTGACCGTGCCGGTGGGCCCCGTGACCGTGGAGCTTGGTCCAGGGAGCGACCCGCTGTCACCGAGGCTCGGCGTGGTCCCGGGCGCCTTGCCGGACGCCCGCCTGTCGGTCGACCTGGCGGCGGGCGACCTCTCCCATCTGGTGGAGCGCGTCACGAGCGAGGGCCTCGTCGTGACGGGGTCAGGGGCCGCCGCGGGGAGCGCGCGGGTGTCCGTCGCGGACGGGCTGCGCCTGGACCTTCGGGACCTGTCCTTCACGGCGTCGGGCTTCACCGTCACGCTCACCGGGGCTGCGACCCCGGCGGAGGCCCGGCTCACGGGCTCTCTCGAGATCCCCCTCGAGGCCGCCGAGCCGATAGACCGACGGTTGCCCCTCGAGGTGACGGCCGCCGACGGCCAGTGGCGCCTCGAGTCCTCGGGCAGGCTCGGCGAGGTCATGGCGACCTACGCCGTCGACAGCGGGTCAGCGGCCGTCGACGTGGCGCTCGACCTGCCCACCGCCGCGGACGGCCGCAGCCTGCTGCCGGGAGTGGCGGCCGGCTCCGTGCGGGCCCGGCTGCGCTCCGAGCCGGGCGAGGCGCCGTCGGGCAACCTCAGCCTCGCCGGCGTGAGGCTCGCGCCGCCGGGCTGGGGCGACGTCGACCTGAACGCCGACGCCACGTTCGCCCGGGGCCGCGTGCAGGGGGCCGCCGTCGTCTCCGCGGACGCGGGGAGCGTGAGCCTGCGCGCCGATGCCCCTCTCGGCGGGCTGGTCCCGGGCTTGGCGGCCGGGTCGCCGACCGGGGGTCAGGGCACCGAGCTGGAGCTGCGGGTGCGCACCGTCGAGCTGGGCGAGCTACCGGTGGTCGCGGCCGCCCTGCCCCACCTGGAAGGAGCCCTGTCGGGCGTCGTGCAGCTCCAGAACGACTTCGTGTTCGGCCAGCTGGTAGCGCCCGAGCTGGCGATAGGCGACACCCGCCTGCCCGTCAGCGTCCAGCTGGCGGGGCCGCTCTCGCGCGTCGACGCCTCGGCCACGATCGGGGGCTCGTTGCTGTCCGCCACGCTGTCCGAGCTGCGCGTTACCGGCCTGGCGCGCATGGAGCGCTTCCCGCTCGACGTGATCGCCGAGGCGGTCGTCGGACCCAGCGACGTCTCGGCCTTCATGACGGGCGTGGTGCGCCTCGACGTGCCGCTGGCGGCACCCGGCTCGGGTTACGTGGCCGTGGCCAGCGAGGACCTGACCCTCGAGCGGGCCGGGGTGCTGACGCGCGGCGACGTGACGCTGGTCTACGACCAGGGCTCGCTCGTCGTGGAGCGGGCCACCTTCACCGGCCGCGGCGAGTGGCACGGAGGCGGCGTGCTCTCGCAGGAGCTCCTCGACTTCGAACTCATCGCCGACGAGGCCGACTTCGGACCGCTGCTGGGCCTGTTCCCGGCGCTGACGCGGCTGGGCGTCGGCGCCGAGGGGAGCTTCGCGTTCGAGGCGCGCGGCTCGCTGGCCGAGCCCGAGGTGTCGTTCCAGACCGAGGCCCTCGACTTCCAGGTGGC
>JBIQIQ010000046.1:0-12627 GCA_044507975.1 Deinococcaceae bacterium | reverse complement strand
GTGGTGATGTCCACGTCGTTCGCCTCGCTGGAGGCGGCGCTCGACCTGACGCTCTCAGGCACCGGCGCCGAGCCGAGGCTCTCGGGCGAGGCCCGCTCCCTGCGGGGGAACCTGCGCTTCGCGGGGCGGGAGTTCACCGTCGACTCCGCAGTGGCGACGTTCTCGGCCAACCGAGGGGTCCTGCCGGACCTCTCGGTCGCCGCCCACGCCGAGTTCGAGAAGGGTCGCGTCCTGACCGGCAGCCAGAACGTCTCGTTCGCGGCGCCGGACGGCCGCACCTTCCGCGTCGACCTGTCGTTCAGCGGGCCCGTCGAGCTGGACGACGCGGGGCGCGTCCGCTTCGACGTGCGGCCGGTGCTGTCGTCCGACGCTCTCGTCGAGGTGGGGGCGGGCGCGGAGGGCCAGGGCGCTGCCGGCACGGGCGTGAGGCCTCTCACCGAGGGCGAGCTCCTCTCCCTGATCACGCTCGGCCGGCTCGAGCTGGGCTCCGACATCATCGGCGCCGGGGGCCTCGGCGGGGCCGTCGCGCAGGGCGCGATCGACACGGCCGTCGACGTGCTCCTGCTCGGGGAGCTGCAGAACGCGCTGAGAGAGGCGCTGGGGCTCGACGTCGTCGAGATCCGCACGTCGGCGGTGTCCAGCCTGCTCGAGGGCGGCGTCGAGCCGTTCGGGGTGTCCGTGAGGCTGGGCGGCTACCTCAACCCGGAGCTCTTCGCCAGCTACCGCATCGGCACCGCCGACCCGGACGAGGCCGGCTTCGCCGTCACGAACGAGGTCGCGCTGCAGTACGCCCTCGGCCCGCTCGACCTCGAGGTCTCCGGCCGCCTCGACTTCCCGATGGCTGGCGTGATCGCCTCCCCGCGCTCCGAGATCGGGCTCGGGCTCTCCTACGACTTCAGCAGCTGGCTGGCGGTCGACCTCTCGTCGTCCTTGTCCACGCAGCGGAGCGCCCTGAGTTTCGGGGTGACGCTGCGGTGGTAGCCTCTCTAGCCGGAGGAGAGTGGTGAGCGAGCGACGAGGCGGCACAGTTGGATCCGGAGCGAACGGCAGCTTCCCTCTCGAAGGGTCGAACGTGACCCGGGCGGCCTCGCCCACGGTGCTGGTCGAGGCGGCCGTGCGGAGCGGCGAGGCGATCCTGACCGCCGCCGGAGCACTCGCGGCCGACACCGGCAAGTACACGGGCCGTTCCCCCAGCGACAAGTTCATCGTCCGCAACAACGCCAGCGCGGGGGTGGCGTGGGGAGCCGTGAACCAGCCGATGGAGCAGGAGCGCTTCTACCGGCTCCTCACCGACATGCAGCGCCACGCCGCCGGCCGCGAGCTGCACGTGCAGAACCTCCATGCCGGCGCCGATCCGCGCTACCGCCTGCCGGTGAAGGTCGTCACGGAGTACGCCTGGCACGCGCTCTTCGCCCGCAACCTGTTCCTCGCTAACGGCGGAGGACGCGAGAGCGGCGGCTGGACGGTCGTCAACCTGCCCAGCTTCGCAGCCGACCCCGAGCGTCACGCCACGCGGACCTCCACGGTGATCGCGCTGGACTTCGAGAAGCGTCTGGTGCTCATCGGCGGCACCGAGTACGCCGGCGAGATGAAGAAGTCGATCTTCTCCGTGCTGAACCTCGCGCTGCCGGCGGGCGGCGTCTTCCCCATGCACTGCTCGGCCAACGAGCCGCTGGAGCGCGACGGCGGCGTGGCCCTCTTCTTCGGCCTCTCGGGCACCGGCAAGACGACCCTCTCCTCCGACTCGAGCCGCCGTCTCATCGGGGACGACGAGCACGGCTGGTCGGACGACGGCATCTTCAACTTCGAGGGGGGCTGCTACGCCAAGGTCATCGACCTCTCCGAGGAGAAGGAGCCCGAGATCTACGCGGCGAGCCACAGGTTCGGCACGGTCCTCGAGAACGTCGTCGTCGACCCGGACAGCCGCGAGGTCGACTTCGCCAGCGACGCCAAGACGGAGAACACGCGCGCCGCCTACCCGCTCGTGTTCGTGCCGAACGCGTCCGCGACCGGCACCGCCGGTCACCCCGCCGACGTCGTCTTCCTCACCGCCGACGCCTTCGGCGTGCTGCCGCCCATCTCCCGCCTCACGAACGAGCAGGCGATGTACCACTTCCTCAGCGGCTACACGGCCAAGGTCGCCGGCACCGAACGCGGCGTCACCGAACCGACCGCGACCTTCAGCACGTGCTTCGGCGAGCCGTTCATGCCGCTGCCTCCCGAGCGCTACGCCGAGATGCTCGGCGAGAGGCTCGCCCGGCACGGCGTCAGGGCGTGGCTCGTCAACACGGGCTGGACCGGCGGGCCGTACGGGGTGGGCAGCCGCATGTCGTTGCCGGTCACGCGCGCGCTCGTGCGCGCGGCGCTGGCCGGCGACCTCGACCAGGTGCCCTACCGTACCGAGCGCTTCTTCGGCCTCTCTCACCCCACCGCGGCGCCCGGCGTGCCCGCCGACGTCCTCGACCCGCGCTCCACGTGGGCGGACGGCGCGGCCTACGACGAATCGGCCGCCAAGCTCGTCGAGATGTTCCGGCAGAACTTCCGGAGCGGCTTCGCGTCCGCGCCGCGGGACGTCGCCGCCGGCGGGCCGAGCTGAGCGCTGCCTGACCGGGCGCTCGTAGGCGCTACTCGTTGGGCTCCCACCGCGCCAGGCGCCGGCTGCCGACCGCCAGCGGCACCACCGTGAAGAGCGCGCACAGGACCAGCAGGGTACCCAACACCAGCAGGCCGTCCGGGGCCGTCCAGGAGAACGCGGCGCTGCCGCCGACGAGCGCCCGCCACGCGGGGTACGCGAACAGCACAGTGGAGAGGGCCGCGTAGGCCAGCGACAGCGCCATGTAGAGGAGCCCGCCGCTGGAGACGGCCACCTCGTTGGGGTTGGCGCTGTCGAAGCGCGGGAACGCAGCTCCGAGGCCGACCCCCAAGCCGGCCGTGGCGAACGCCGCCAAGCCGCCGGCCAGCGGCGCGGCTACCGCCAGCGCCGGGGAGAGCTCGAGGCGCCCTGCCACCGCGGCCCCCAGCCCGACCCCGAGGAGGAGCATCGGCGGCAGCGCCCCGAGGAACTTCGCGGCGACCACCCTCCACGCGCGCACGGGCGCGGTGCGCAGCAGCCACACGGCCTCGCCCTCGAGGCTGACGAGGGGGAACGCCAGCCTCACCCCCACCCCCGACAGCAGGAACGCCAGGAACGCGACGTTCATCGCCCCGATCACGTCCCGGAACCGCTGGAGCCCGACGGACAGGCTGGCAGTGCTGATGAAGTAGACGCCGGCGAGCGCCGCGAGCACCAACAGCTGCGACCACTGCGCCGGGTCGCGGAGCATCAGGCGCAGGTCCTTGACCAGCACGCCGCCACCGATCGGACCGAGCACGCGGTCCAACAGCGACGGCCGCTCCGAGGAGCGGGGCCTGGCAGCGCCCCAGGGGGTGTCGCCCTCGGTCCGGTACCAGCCGGCCGCGTACGCCCGGGCGGCGAGGAGCGCGAGCCCTACGAGGGCGAGGAGCGCGAGCGCGACCAAGAGCGTCGCTCCAGCGCTGAAGCTGCCCGAGAGGGCCTCCCACACGGCGTCCGTGGCCCACGCGCTCGGCAGCCAGCCGAGCTGCAACGCCGCGAAGCCTTCCAGGAGCTGCTCGAACTCCTCCGGCGTCAGCGCCTGCAGCTGCTCCGGCCGCAGCGCCCGCAGGCCGAACACGAGGCCGGCCGCTACCACCACGCTGGCGGCCGTCGCGACCTCGCGCGCCTTCCCGGCCGGCGCGACCCGCATCAGCAGCAGGGCGAGCAGCGCCCCCAGCGCGACGGGCAGGGCGTAGAGGCTCGCCAACGCGACCAGGGCGACCAGGTAGTAGGTCGCTGGCGCCGCCCGCTCGGTGCCCAGTGCCACCAGCACGGGCACGGTGAACACCGCCGGCAGCAGGGCGCTGGAGGCGTATGTCTCGACGACCTTGAGGCCGAACACGCGGCTGGCCGGGACCGGCTGCGAGAGCAGGAACGGCAGGTCGACGGAGCCGTACAGGGTCGAGATGGCCCCGGTGAGGACGGAGAACGCGACGGCGACCATAAGCACCGTGAGCAGCCCCTCGAGGCTGCGCCTGACCACCGCCTCCTCGATCGTGCCGATCTCCGGGTAGCTGGCCAGGAACCTCAGGGCCCGCACGGTCATCCCGTGCATCGCCCAGTACACGACCGCGAGAAGCGCCGCGCCTAGGAGGGCCCGCAGTGGCCGGCGGCGCAGCCCGTTGACGGCGCCCCGCAGGCGCATGGCGACGAGGACCACTAGGCAGCCTCGTCGGTCAGCCTCAGGAAGATCTCCTCGAGGTCGGCGCCTTCGTCCCCGACGCGCTCCCTCAGCTCGCCGAGGGTGCCGCGCGCGATCGCGCGCCCGCGGCTCATCAGCACGATGTCGTCGGCGACGGCCTCGGCCACGGCCAGGGAGTGCGTGGTGAGGAGCACCGCGCCGCCCTCGTCGGCGTGCCTTCGCAGGAGGGCCCGGACGTCGCGCGCGCCGCGCGGGTCGAGGCCGACCATGGGCTCGTCGATGACCAGGGCCTCCGGACGGTGCAGCAGCGCCGCGCAGAACGTCAGCCTCTGGCGCATGCCGTGCGAGTAGGTCTGGACGAGCTCGTCGGCCGACCGCACGAGGTCGAAGTCGGCCAGCAGCTCGCGCGACCTCTCCTCCGCTCCAGGCACCCGCCTGAGCCGGCCCAGGAACCGCAGCAGCTCCCTGCCCGTCAGGTTGGGGTACAGGTACGGCCGATCCGGCACGTAGCCGATGAGCGCCTTCGCCTCAAGCGGGCTCCTGGTCACGTCGTGCCCGCCCACGGACACGGCGCCGCTGGTCGGCGCTACCTGCCCGGTGACGGCCCGGATCGTCGTCGACTTACCCGCACCGTTCGGGCCGAGGAGCGCCAGCACCCGTCCGCGCCGCACCTCGAACGAGACCCCGTCGACGGCGGTGAAGCGCCCGTAGCGCTTGACGAGCCCCGCGACCTCGATCACGCCCGTCAGGCTACGTCGGTGACGCGGCCGCGCCGTGTGCGGGAGTCGTCAGTCGTAATCGATGGGCCAGCCTGGAGCCGGCGACGGCGCGCGACCAGGGGCTCTAGGGGTTCCTCCTGGACACGCTCTTCAAGTATCCCGCTTTCGGGATGCTCGGCGAGCGGCTCAAGGTCCCTCGAGCGGCCTCTGGCAGGGTCGGCCCGACTGTGAAAGGCAGGTCGCGATCATTCCGGGGTCGGGATACTTGAAGAGCGTCCGGCGAGAGGCCCCCCGAGGGTCCTCCGCTGGCGCAAAGCTCCGCCTCGGCTGGGATCCAGCGCTCGCCACCGAAAGCCGAAAGTAAGCGGCCCGGGCGCGAGGCCCGGGCCGCCGAAGAACGGTGCTGGGTTCAGTCGGCCGCGGAGGCTCTGGCCTGTGCGCGCTGCTCGAGGACCGTCTGGAAGGCGGTCTGGAGCGCGGCGTCGGTGTCGAGGTGGACGATGGCCTCGCCCTGTACGGCGCTGACCTCGGGGGCCGGGCCGAGAGCGAGAACCTCGAAGGTGCCGTCCTCGTTGGCGGTGGCGCTGCCGACCACCTCGCCGTCGACCACCAGATCGACGGTCTGGCCGAGCTTGAGGCCCCGGCCGTTGGCGACGATCGTGCTGGGGAAGCGGGAATCGGCGGCGTAGACGTCGGGCATGATGCCCTGCTCGGCGATGCTCTGCCGGTTGGGCGTGAGCCACTCGAACGACACGTAGCGCAGCTGGCCACCGTCGGAGAGCGAGAGGACCGACTGCGCGACGCCCTTGCCGAACGTGGGCTCGCCCACGACGACGGCGCGGCCGTTCTCCTGCAGCGCACCAGCGACGATCTCGGAGGCGGAAGCCGACTGCTCGTTCACCAGGACGACCATCGGCAGGTCGTACGCCGACGAGTCGGCGGAGGCGATGCGCTGCGTGACGCCCCGGGCGCGCTGGAACACGATGTCGCCGCTCGCCAGGAACTCGTCGGCGATGAGGATCGCCTGGGTGAGCAGACCGCCGGAGTTGTCCCGCAGGTCGAGGATCAGCGAGTCGGCGCCCTCGAGGATCAGCTCGTCTAGGTGCGTGACGAGCTGGTCGTGCAGGCGCTGGTTGTTGAACGAGGTCAGGTTGATGTAGCCGACGTTGTCGGGCAGCATCGTGCTGCTGATGTTGACGATCTCGATCGTGTCGCGCACGATCTCGAGCACGATCGGCTCGGCGACGCCGGGGCGGTTCATCGTCAGCGTGACGGTGGTGCCGCGCGGGCCGCGCACCACGTCGGCGACCTCGGAGGTCGTGAACTCGCTGACGTCGAGGCCGTCGACCTCCAGGAAGATGTCACCGCGCTGCAAGCCGGCCTGGCTGGCTGGCCCACCGGTGTAGACGGTCAGCACCTCGACGCCCTTGCCGGTGGCGCGGTCGTGGGGCGTGAGCACCGCTCCGATGCCCTCGAACGAGCCGGAGAGGTCCTGCGAGTCGCGCGCAGCGGCGCGCGGCTCGACGTAGGACGTGTAGGGGTCGTCGAGCGACTGGAGCATCCCGGTGATCGCGCCGCGGATCAGGACCTCGTCGTCGACGTCGTGCAGGTACCCGCTCTTCAGGGCGCCGTACGACTGGATCAAGGCGCGGCCGGCGGTCGTGTTGAGGAACTCGCCGGCGAAGTCGCGCGACACCTGCGCGTAGACGGCCATGGTGGCGACGATCAGCCCCACCAAGCCGGTGATCATCCATCTCCGCTTCATTCAGCCTCCAACGGCGCGGCCCCCCTAGCCTCGACAGCCGGTACAGCCTCGCTCCGATTGGGAAGTATACGCAGAGGGTGGGCCGCGCTCCGTATGGGCTAAGACGGCATAACCTCAGAGGTATGCGGATCCTGTTCGCCGCCTCCGAGGTCGTCCCGTTCAGCAAGGCTGGCGGTTTGGGCGACGTGGGAGGCGCCCTGCCGCAGGCGTTGGCCCGCCTCGGGCACGAGGTCCTGGTGGTGACGCCCTGGTACGAGCGCCTCGGCGGCGCCAAGGCGCCGCTGTGGATCGGCGACGTGGAGGTGCCCTTCGCCGGCGGGACCTTGCAGGTCGGGGTCGGGACGCTGGAGGACGGCGGCGTGCGCTACGCGTTCGTCGGCCACCCGGTGTTCCGCCGCCAGCAGCTCTACGGTTACGCCGACGACGCGTGGCGCTTCGCGCTGTTCTCGCGCGCCGTGCCGTCGGTGTCGGCGCGCGTCGGCTTCCGGCCGGACGTCGTGCACGCCAACGACTGGCACACCGGCCACCTGCCCTTGGTGCTGGCGCATGGCTGGCACCTGCCGGAAGGGTTCCCGCGCGTCGGGAGCGTGTTCACGGTCCACAACGCGCAGTACCAGGGGGAGTCGGACATGGCCGAGACGCTGAGCTGGCTGCGGCTGCCTGGGTCGCTGGCGGGCTCCTTCGCCAACCACTTCGGGCGCTTCAACGCGCTGAAGGCGGGCGCCGGCTTCGCCGCGCGCGTCACCACGGTCAGCCCGACCTACGCCACCGAGCTCACGCGACCGGAGTACGGCTACGGCCTCGACGGCGCGTTCCGCAGCCTCGCCGGCCGGCTCGTCGGGATCCTCAACGGGCTCGACGTCGAGGCCTGGGACCCCGCCACCGACCCTCACCTACCCGCCAACTACGACGCCGCTCACCCGAACGCCAAGGCGACCTCGCAGGTGAGGCTGCGGGAGCGCTTCGGCCTGGAGCCGGGGCTACCGGTCATCGGAGCGGTGTCGAGGCTCGTCGAGCAGAAGGGCATCGACCTGCTGCTGGGAGCGGCGCCCCGCCTCCTCGAGATGGGCTGGGGGCTCGTCGTCCTGGGGACCGGCGACCCCGCGTTGGAGGGGGCCGCGCTGGCGCTCGCCGCCGACGCTCCCGGCAGGGTAGGCGTGACGATCGGCTTCGACGAGCCCCTGTCGCGCCTCGTCTACGCCGGCTCCGACGCGTTCGCGATGCCGAGCCGCTTCGAGCCCTGCGGTCTCGGCCAGATGATCGCCATGCGGTACGGCACGCTCCCGCTGGTGCGCGCCACGGGCGGCCTGCTGGACACCGTCGCGCACCGCCGCACCGGCTTCGTCTTCGAGCACGCGACCGCCGACGGCCTGGCGTGGGCCGCGTCCGAGGCGATGGCGGTCGGCCCTGGCACCGACGCCTGGCGGTCTCTGCAGCAGGCCGCGATGCGCCAGGACCACTCGTGGGCGAGCTCCGCGAGGCGCTACGCGGCCCTCTACGAGGCCGTCAGGTAGCGTGATACCGTCGCGTCCATGAACGACCAGGACGCCACGACGGGCGCACCCTCGGTCCCTCCGGAGGACACCACCGCCGCCGGCCGTGCCGTGCCGGATTGGCGTGAGCAGTTCGGGCTGCGCCGCTTCGGCGCCGCCAAGCAGGCCTACCTCGCGGCCACCTACCTCGCGCAGGGGCGCCTGCCCGAGGACGCCGCGGGCGACGACGACTCGACGCGGGCCGCGCTCTCCGCGCTGGCCGACGTGGAGGAGCTGCTGCGGGAGCGCCGCTACGTCAAGGCGGTCGAGCGCCTCTCGCGCCTCGAGTCGAGGCCGTCGCTGGCGCCCTGGCACGCGCTCGAGGCCGACCTCGGCGCGCTGCGCGACGCGGGAGCCGCCATCGAGCAGCGCGAGCCGGAGAAGGCGCTCGCCCACCTCGACTCGGTACAGGAAGACTGGTTCATGGCCGAGCTCTACACCCTGCGCGGGACGGCCCACATCTACCTCGGCGACGAGGCCGCCGCCCGGCCGCTGTTCGAGGCCGCCGTTCTGGCCGACCCGAAGCACTACCGCTCGCTCACCAACCTGGGCAACCTCGCGCTGGAGGCCGGTGACGTCGAGGGCGCGATCGCCCGCTACCGCGAGGCCCTGGCCGTCAACGACGACTTCGCGAACGCCCACCACAACCTCGGGGTCGCCTACCGCCGCAAGGGCGACGTCGGCAAGAGCGTGCGGCACCTCAGACGGGCGCAGCGCCTGGGTCAGCGGCAGCAGGCCGCCACCGCCCGGGAGAGCCTCTCCCGGGCGACCGGCGGCCGCGGCGTCAACGTGATGAAGTGGGTGATGTGGGCCGCGATCGGCGCGGTGGCCTTGTGGCTGCTCCGGTCGCAGGGCGTGATCTAGGCCGGCCCGCCGGGCCGGTTCGCCTCACTCCTCGAGGAGCTGCTTGAGGACCGCGTCGATCTCGGCGTCGTCGAGCCGCCTCAGCGGGCCGTGGCCCTGGGCGTCGTCGAGGACGCGCCCGAGCTCGTCCAGCACGACCTCGTCCTCGACACGCACCAACCTGCGGATCAGCTCGTACTGCTTCTGCTCGACTTCGGTCTGGCTAGGCACCCTCCCGGACCTCCCAGGGAAGAGTACGTCCGCCTCGCTCCGGCGCGCGGTGAGGCGTGCACGCCCACCCTCCGCCTCGGCAGTAGAACGGGCCGGAGGCAGGACGCCTCCGGCCCGCGAGGCCGCGCCCGCTTGGGCGCGGCCGGGCGGGTGCTGACGCTCACTCCACCGTCACGCTCTTGGCGAGGTTGCGCGGCTGATCGACGTCGCGGCCCAAGCGGTCCGCGACCTCGTAAGCGAGGAGCTGCAGCGGGACGACGTTCACGATCGGCGAGAGCAGCTCGTGCGTCAGCGGCACGCTCAGCACCTCGTCGGCGTGCTCGCCGACGCGATCGTCGCCCTCGTTGGCCACCACGATGAGCCGACCGTCGCGCGCCTTGACCTCCTGGAGGTTCGAGACGGTCTTGTCGTACAGCGGCGACGCCGTGGCTACGGCCACCACCGGGAGGTGCTCGTCGATGAGCGCGATCGGCCCGTGCTTCATCTCACCGGTGGGGTAGGCCTCGGCGTGCACGTAGCTGATCTCCTTGAGCTTGAGGGCGCCCTCCATCGCGGTGGGGACGTTGACGCCCCTGCCGAGGAAGAGCGCGCTCCTCGCGCCGAGCATGCCTTGAGCCACCTCTGCGACGCGCTCGCGCGACCCCAGGGCGCGCTCGACCAGCTTGGGCAGCTCGCGCATGCCCTTCACCAGCTCGCGAGCCAGCTCGTCGTCGACGGTGCCGCGGGCCCGCCCCAGCCACAGCGCCAGCAGGGAGAACGCCGCGACCATGGCCGTGTAGGCCTTCGTGCTGGCGACGCCGATCTCGGGTCCGGCGTGAACGTAGAGCACGTCGTCGACCTCACGCGACATCGACGAGCCCTTCACGTTGAGGACGGCGAGCGTGCGGGCGCCCCTGCGCTTGGCCTCGCGGAGCGCCTCGAGCGTGTCGATGGTCTCGCCCGACTGCGAGACGGCCACGCACAAGGTCCGCTCGTCGACCACGGGATCGGCGTAGCGGAACTCGCTGGCGACCGCGGTCACGGCCGGTAAGCGCGCCAGCCGACCCAGGAGCGCCTCCCCCACCATCCCCGCGTAGGACGCGGTGCCGGCGGCAGTGATGACGACCTTGTCGATCGACAGCGGGTCGAGGTCGAGCCCGAGGTCGACGCCGAGGCCGTCGCCGGTGAAGCGGCCGAAGAGCGTGTTCTGCAGGACCGTCGGCTGCTCGTAGATCTCCTTGAGCATGAAGTGCGGGTAGCCGCCCTTCTCGGCGGCCTCGGCGTCCCAGTCGACCGTGGACGCCTCCCGCTCCACGTCCTCGCCTGCCAGGTCGGTGATGCGCACGCCCCCGGCGGTCAGGACCGCGACGTCGCCGTCGTGCAGGTAGACGACCTCCCGCGTGTACGGGAGCAGGGCCGGCACGTCGCTGGCGAGGTAGGTCTCGCCCTCGCCGAGCCCGATGACCAAGGGGCTCGTGCTGCGGGCGGCGACCAGGAGGTCGTGGTCGACGTGGGTGACGACGAGGGCGTAGGCGCCCTCGACCTCGCGCAGCGCGGCTCGAACCGCGGCCGGCAGGTCACCACCCAGCGCAGCGTGATGCTCCTCGATCAGGTGCACGAGCACCTCGGTGTCCGTGTCGGACGCGAAGACGTGGCCCCGCGCTGCCAGCTCCCGCTTGAGCTCGACGTAGTTCTCGATGATGCCGTTGTGGATCACGGCCAGGCGCGAGTCCTCAGACAGGTGAGGGTGGGCGTTGACGTCGTTGGGCCGACCGTGAGTGGCCCAGCGCGTGTGACCGAGGCCGAGGCCCCCGACCGGGCGGCCGGAGGACACGGCGTCCTTGAGCGCCTGGAGCTTGCCCGCGCGCTTGACCGCGGAGAGCTTGGGGACGGCCGCGGCCGGGTCCCGAACGACGAGGCCGGCCGAATCGTAGCCGCGGTACTCGAGACGGGTGAGACCGTCCAGGATGACGTCGGCGGCTTGCCTGCCGCCTACATAACCGACGATTCCGCACATGGGAACGTCCTTTCGAGTTCGAACGCTTGACTTGGCGACGCGGGACGCCCGGTCCCGGCCGCTGCGCATTAGGCGTCAGCCGCCGCCGGGCCGGCCAGGCCCTGAGCGGCGATCAGGTCGTTCCACCCCGGATGGACACGAGTGAGGGGGTGCACGCTCAGGAGGGGCCCGCAGACATCTTCGCGCTTTGGCCGGAGCTTGGCCCCGGCTATCCCCCGGCTCCGCCCGCGTATAACGCGGGTCTCGGCCCGGGGGCCCTCCGCCTCGTCACCAGCCGACCGAACTTGGGTAACGGCTGGGCTTGCGCTTCCTCGTGGTCCTCGCTTGCTAGAGGTCCGCGCACCTCCTCCCGGCGGAGCTACTGGCTGCGCCAGGGCTCGCCTACCACCAGCCAACGGTGCATGCCGCCGTACGCGCGCTGCTCCGCGGCCGAGAACTGCTCCTGGGGGAGCAGCGGATAGAACAGGATAGACCGTCCCATCGTCACGAGCGGTGAGGACTGCAGCGTCGTCGTCAGGCCGGCCGGCAGGTTGCGCGGCGGGTAGAAGATCTCGGCCGGGTTGGCCGGGTTGCGCTGGAGGGGCAGCGCCGTGATCAGCGCTCCCACCATCGCCAGGCCCAGCACCGCTCCGCCGATGCCGCCGAGCACCTGGAAGGGCCAGGTGGCGCCGCGGCCAGGGTTGTAGAGGCGTCGCCCGATGAGCCCGAGCGCCACCCCGCCCGCCAAGGCGATCGCGACCGCCAGCCACGGGCTCGACTGCCCGAGGTCGAGGAGCGGCCGCAGGACCAGCACGCCGCCCAACCCGACCGTCAGGCCCGTCAGCTTCCTGTGCACGCCCGCCGCGGCGCAGGCCGCGACTACTACCGTGAGAGCGACGTCGACCCAGGTGATCACGCCCGGATAGCGTAGCCGGCGTCTCTGACGGCGCTCATGACATTCTCCATAGCCGCGTCCACCTCGGCGTCGGTCAGGGCGCGCCGCTCGTCGCGGAAGCGGAAGCGCAGCGCCACGCTGCGCATCCCCTCCCCGAGCTGGGTGCCGGAGTAGACGTCGAAGGGCCTAACCGACTCGAGCTTGGGGCCGGCGGCCGCCGCGCACAGCTCCGCGAGCCGGGCGTACGTGACGTCCCGCGGGGCGATCACGGCCAGGTCGCGCTCGGCGTGAGGCTGGCGGCTGAAGTCCTCGAAGCGGACGCGCCTCTCGCCCAGGGGCAGAGCGAGGTCGGCGACGAAGGTAGGGGGCAGCTCGTACTCGGCCTCGGTGGCCGGGTGCAGCCGGCCGGCG
>JBIQIQ010000045.1:4149-15875 GCA_044507975.1 Deinococcaceae bacterium | reverse complement strand
CGTTGCCGCGCTCGCCGCAGCCGACGTAGACGACGATGTCGGCGTTGCCGAACTTCGCGACCGACTGCTGCGTGACCGTCTTGCCCGAGCCGAAGGGCCCGGGGATCGCGGCGGTGCCACCCATGGTGAGCGGGAAGAGGACGTCGAGGATGCGCATGCCGGTGAGGAACGGCGTGACGGGGTCGAGCTTGCGCTGGACGGGACGAGGCTGGCGCACGGGCCAGGCGTGGAACAACCGCAGCTCCGTGCCGTCCTCGAGCGTGGCCACGACGTCGTCGACCGTGTGCTCACCCTCGCCGACGATGGTCTTCACCGTGCCGCGCTTGCCTGGCGGCACGAGGATCTTGTGGGTGAACGCGAACTCCGGGACCGTGCCGAGCACCTGCCCGGGAGCCACCTCGTCGCCGACCTTGACGCTGGGCGTGAACCGCCACCGGGCCTCGCGGGAGAGCGAGTTCACGGTGATGCCGCGGTCGATGTACGTGCCCGACGCCTCGCGGATCTTGTCGAGGGGGCGCTGGATGCCGTCGAAGATGCCGTTGAGCATCCCCGGCCCGAGCTCCACCGCGAGGGGGAGGCCGGTCGAAGCGACCGTCTCGCCGACCGTCAGGCCGGCGGTGTCCTCGTAGACCTGGACGAACGCGGTCTCGCCGTCGAGACGGATGATCTCGCCGACGAGCTGCTCCTCGCCCACCCTGACGATGTCGAACATCCGGGCGCCCGTCATCCCCTCGGCGATGACGGCCGGCCCCGAGATGCTCCGGATCTTGCCTGCTATGGCCATGTCTGGAAAGCTCCTGTCAGTCAAGCTTGATGTCGAAGCCGATGGCGCTGCGCACCAGGTCCTTCATGTACTGGGTCGCGTCGTCGCCCTCGGCGAACGCCGCGCCGAGCGAGGGCACGCTGAGCAGGACCGGGAGGTCGCGCCCGCGCATGCTCCGCTCGGTGGCGCGCACCGGGTCGGGCACGAGCCCTTCGTCTACCGCCACGAGCGCGTACTCCTCGGCGGCGATGATCTCCTCGAGAGCGTGCACGGCGTCCTCGCGGGTCGTCTCGCGCACCTCCACGCCCGCTAGCCGGTAGCCGGTGGCGGTCTCGGCGTCGGTCACCACGAGGACCTTAGGCACCTTGCAGCTCCTTCGCGAGCGTGGCGCGCGGCACGCCGTAGTACTTGCCCCTGGCGATCAGGCGGACGCGCGCGGCCTCCGCCTCCTTGCGGCGCAGGAAGTCGACGACGACACCGATGCCGAGGGGATCGGCCGCGAGCCGCTTCGCGCTGCGGTCGAGGACCGCCCTCACGGCGGCCTCGGCGTCGTTCAGCTGGCTGGTCTCGGCCACGGCGGCGAAGCTGGTGCCGGCGAGCCCCTGGAGGGCTCCCTCCCCCTGGTCGAGCATGATGGCGTCGAACAGCGTGACGGGCACCTCCTTCCCTCCTGCGATGAACAGGTCGCGGTCCACGCCGCGCCCCCTGAGCTTCAGCGCGGTGAGGAGGTTGGTGGCGTCGATCTCACGCTGGATGTGCCGTTGGAGGTCGGGGCTGGCCTTGACCTTCTCGGCGCGCGCCTGCAGCTCCCGGTAGTACGCCTGGTCGAGCGCGAGCTCGAGGGCGTAGAGGTCCTGGTCCTGCATGTAGCGGCGGGCCGCCTTGAGGAAGGCGACGCCGAGCTCGTTCTTGCCGAACGCTAGCACCTGCGCTGCGGCGGCCACGTCGGGCGCGGCGGCGGCCTCCTCGAGCAGCGCCGGCTTGAACTCACCTGCCGGGAAGAGCGCCCCCCTGATGTCGTCCGGCTCCTTGCCGGCGTGCTTGCCGCGCGCGATCGCCTTGATGTTGGCGAGGTCGTAGCGCAGCAGCAGCAGGCCGATCACCTCGTGGGGGCGGCCGTCGGACATTCCCAGTAGCGTGCGGGCCGTCTTGTAGAAGTTGCGCGCGACGGCGCTGTCGACGACCGCCAGCCCCTCGTAGCGGGCCTGCGCCTCCTCGAGCTCGCGCATGTAGTGCGACTGCGAGAGCGCCGAGAGGAACGCCCGGAAGTCGCTGCCCTCGAGCGCGGCCTGCGTGAACGCCGGTCCGAGGAGCTTGGACTTCATCCCGCGCACGCGGGCGTTGATGTAGCCGAGGTCGCTCGACATCGCTACTCCGACCTGGAGCCGAACAGCGCCTGCGAGACCTCCGAGGCCATCTCGCTCGCCGTGGCCTCCAGCCTGCCGTAGAGCGTGTTCTCCACGGCGCTGCGGCGGGACGTGACCACGCGGACGCCGCCCTTGACGTCGTCGGCGGCCCGCACCTCCGCGGAGACGCCTGCCCGCGCCAGAGCCGCCTGAGCGATCTGGACGTCGCTAGCTGCGACCTCGACGGCCGCCACGCCCTCGGAGCCCGCCGCGCCCAGCGCCTCGGCCAGCAGGGCCTCGAGCACGGCGGGGTAACGGCTGGCGTCGGCCACCAGCTCGTCGAGCTGGCGCCGCACGTCGTCGAAGACACCCTTGACGCCCTCGTGCTGCGCCCTGAGCCGGATGGCGGAGGCCTCCAGCTGCGCCGCCGAGCGAGCGCGGACGAGGCTCGCCTCGCGCTGCGCCTTGGCGCGGCGCTCGCTGTCCGCGACGATGGCATCGGCTTCCGAGCGCGCCGCTTCGGTGATGCTCGCAGCGCGCTCGTTCGCTTCCGACAGGATGGCCTCGATCTCGTTGCCCGCCTCCTTGGCGAGCAGGGTCGAGAGGTCGGCCATGGTTAGCCGCCGATCTGGTTGTTCAGGAAGAACGCGATGACGAAGCCGAAGATGATGAGGGTCTCGGGGATGACCAGGTAGATCAGGATCTGACCGAAGGCCTCGGGACGCTCGGCGAGCGTGCCGGCGCCGGCGGAGCCGATGGCCGACTGGGCGATGGCCACGGCGATGGCCGAGATGCCGATCGCCAGGGCGGCGGCCAGCGCGATCATACCGGCGCCGATGCTGGGGCCGCCGGCCGTCTGAGCGAGCGCGACGCTACCGATTACGGCGAAGACCGAGAGACCGACAAGAACGCGAGCGACCTGCTTCATGACTTTCCTCCTACCAACCTCAACGGGTTGTATGGCGTGCCGGCCTCGTCGTAGAAGCCGAACTTGGTGAAGAACTCGACATACTGCAGACGCAAGGGCTGCAGCGTATGCCCGATGATCGTGAGGGCGATCGCCAAGACGTGCACGGAGAGCGCGATGACGATGCCCAGGATGGGGCCCAGCACCGGCAGGATGCCGGTCATGCTGAAGCCCAGGTTGGTCGCCAGGTTGGCGACGAGAGCGGCCGAGAGGCCGACGGCGAACAGTCGTAGGTAGCTGAGGATGTGACCGGAGTTCGAGATGATCTCGACCAGCATCAGCGGCATCTTGGCGAGGACGGCGCCGGCGAGGAACACCAGCAGACCGACCCCGGCGATGCCGAGGGTCACGGAGTTGACGTTGCCGGTGAGGTAGGCCCAGGCGAACACGACGACGCCGGTGAGGCCGGCGAACATGCCGACGCCCTCGTAGACGTGCTTCATGTCGCCGTGCTTCAGCCCCTGCTGGACCCTGACGGCCCAGCCGAGGAGGACCTGGAACACGCCGAACCCGAGCGTGATCATGAGGATGGGGCCGAACTCCTCGACGCGGAACAGCGGGATCTCGATGAGCCCGTAGCCCGGCTCGTGGTGCGTGTCGGTGTAGAACACCGGACGCCCTGCCGGGAAGCGCTCGAGGAAGTTGCCGAGGAACTCGCCGAACACGAAGCCCCAGACGATCGACCAGGCCGCGCACCAGTAGATGACAGTGCTGATCGGGACCAGGGCGCCCGGAGGGATCGTGATGCCCAGGGGTCCGAGGCTGAGGGCCTTGCCCTGCTGGCCGCGGCGCCGCAGGAGCGCGGCCAGCAGGGCGAAGAGCAGGCCGAAGCCCATGTCGCCGACGACGACGCCGAAGTAGAGGGGGAAGAAGATCGCCAGCGTCCAGCTCGGGTCGAAGCTCCCGTACCGGGGCGGCGCGAACAGCGCCAGGAGGCCCTGGAACGGCCTCACCCAGGCAGGGTTGTCGAGCTTGACGGGAACGCCGACGTCGTGATGGTCGTCGGCGCGCCGCGTGGCCACGGCCACCTCCCCGCCGAACTGGCCCTCGAGGCTGCGGACCACGTGCTCACGCACGTCCGCCGGCACCCAACCCTGCAGCGCGAACCCGTAACGGCCCTCGAGGAGGTTCTCGGAGGCCCCGTAGCGCGCGTTGACGTTCTGGGCGTGGACGTTGAGCTGCGCCAGCCGCTCGCCGTGCTTGGCGGCGAGCTTGCCCAGGTCCTCCTGGACCGCGTTGAGGCGCTTGGGGACGACCTGGGAGCGCTCCTCCATCGAGTGGGCGGCCTTGGCGACGCCGACGCCCTCGTAGCGCTCGGGGAGCTGGAGCTCGGAGACGCCGGCGCGCGTGAGCGCGGCGCGGAACTCGGCGACGGCGCCCTCGAGGACGACCGCTACCACCAGCAGCTGGCCGCGGTGCGGCCGGGCCGCGAGCACGTAGCCGTCACCGAAGTGCTCGGTCAGGCTCGCCCGCACGTCGTCGAGGTCGGAGTCGGCGGCCAGGAAGGCGACGCCTTCCAGGTACTTCGACGACTCGACCTGCGCGAGCATGGGCGCGAGGTCGCGCATCAGCGGCAGGTAGGTTTCGATGAGCTGGAGCTCGTCGCGCAGCTCGGCGCGCTCGGCGACGAGCCTGTCCACCTGCTCACCGACCTCGCGGACCTGGGCCTCGGCGGTCTCGACGTCGGTGACGGCCGGACCCCGCGCGACCTCGTGCGGGTCGAGGCCGAGCACGTCGAGCAAGGCGCTGCTGCGCGTGAGGACGCGCTCCCAGGCTTCGCGCTCCGCGAGCGCCTCGCCCTCGAGCCGGAACGACCGCAGCGCCTCCTGCTCTCCTTCGGGAGACAGGCGCGCCACCTGCACGACCCCGAGGCCCTGAAGAGCGGCGAGGACGTCCTTGGCGACGGAGCGGCGACCGACGACGGTCACCTGGTCCATCGTCGCGATCACGGCAAGACCTTCTCCATGACCAGGGCGGCGGCGGCGGCGCGGTTGGCGGCGACCTTGGCGGAGAGCGCGCCGGCCGTCTCCTTGGCGGCGGAGAGGATGCTCTGATTGACGGCCTCCTCCTCCTTGCGCCCGGCCTCTGCCTCGGCCTGAGCGAGCGCCTCGGCCTTCGCGCGGGCCGCCTCGAGGGTCGCAGCGGCTTCCGCCATAGCGCCGTCGACGATGGACCGCGCCTTGGCGTGTGCCTCGTCGACCTTGGTCACGAGCTTCTTCTCCTGGGCCAGAAGGTCTTGCAGCAGACGTTCACCCTGTGCTTCCAAGCGGCCCTCCCTCCTCACGCGTCCCGGCGACAGCGCCCCGGGGCAGCGGATGGCGATCTGTGACAGCGGACATAGAAAAGGGCGTTCATAGCGAGGTGAACGCCCCAGACGCTTTTCCTGCCAAAGATATCAAGGTGAGTGGGGGGTGTCAACGAGACGTATGTCCCTTCACGACAGAGCTCGAACGTGCTGTGGCGCGCCCGCCTCCGAGCGTCAGCGCCGGCGGACCCGCGACCTGCGCTCGGCCTCCCGCGCCGCCAGCACGCCCTGGATCTCCTTGAGCTCGGCGTAGAGGTCGGAGGCCGCCTCGTCGCCGCTGGCGAGCTTGCCCGCGAGCTCGTCGCGGCGCCGCAGCAGCCTGGCGCGCGAGTCCTCCTTCTGCCCCTCCAGCCACAGCTCGCGCAGGCGCGAGAGGGCGTGGCCGAGCCGCAGGTCGACGTCGCCGCGCTCCTCTCCCTCCTCCATCCCCGCGAGAAGCCGCTCGAGAACGTGGGCGCCCTCGGGTCGGGCCGTCACCTCGGCCAACACCGCGTCGGAGTCGTGGCCTACGCGCCGCAGCGCCGCGACCAGGTGAGCCAGCGGCGAGCCCTCCTCGGTGCCCAGCTCCGGTAGGGCTGCCTCGACCTCCGCGACGCGCTCGGCCATGAGGTGCGGCTCGAGCAGCACCAGGGAGACGACCTCGGCCTCCACGAGACGCAGCTGGTCGAGCTCGACGCGCTTGTGGCGCATGCCCCTGACCTCCGCCTGGCTGACCTTGCGCCGCTCGCGGGACGCCAGCCAGTCGTCGAGGCGCCGCTGGTCCATGCCCAACCTGTCGACGACCAGGCGGCGCATCTCGTCGGCGACGGGGTCGAACACGGTGCGGGGCCGCAGCACGTCCTGCAGCTCGTCGAGGATGGCCGCCTGCCCCTCGAGCGCCCCGGGGTCGTGGCGCGCCAGCACGCGCTCGAACCGGAACTCGACCTCCGAGACGCCCTGCCGCAGCGCCGCCACGAACTCGTCCAAGTGGCCGCCGAGCACCGCATCGGCCGGGTCCTTACCGTGCGGCACGGTCACGGCTCGCACCGCCAGCTTGCGGCCGACGGCTTGGTCGAGCCCGGACAGGATGGCTCGCTGGCCGGCCTCGTCGGCGTCGAACGCCAGATAGACCGTTCTAGCCTCCAACCGTTCGAGGGCGTCCGCCTGCTCGGAGGTCAGGGTCGCGCCCAGAGCCGCGACGGCGTTGGTCATCCCGACCTGGTGCAAGGCCATCGCGTCGGTGTAGCCCTCGACGACGATGACCTCCCCCGTCTCGCGGATCGCCGCCCTGGCCCTGTCGAGGCCGTACAGCAGCTCCGACTTGCGGAAGACCTCGGACTCCGGGCTGTTGAGGTACTTCGGCGAGCCCTCGCCCAGCACCCGGCCCGAGAACCCGACGACCCGTCCGAGGCCGTCCTTGATCGGGAACACGATCCGGTCGCGGAACCGGTCGTAGCGGCGGCCTCTCTCGTTCTCGATCACGAGGCCCAGCGTCACGAGGTCCTGCTCACGCACGCCCTTGGCGAGCATGTGCTTGAGGAGCGCGTCCCAGGCCTCGGGGGCGTAGCCGAGCTCGAAGGCGTCCACCGTCTCGGCGACGAGGCCGCGCGCGGACAGGTAGTCCCGGTGCGGCGCGCCGAACTGGGCGCGGAAGAACGCGGCGGCGAGCTTGTTGACCTCGAGGAGGTCGCGGCGCTTCGCGGACGCCTCGGTAGGCGCCGTGACCTCGACGCCGACGCGCGCGCCCAGCATGCGCAGGGCGTCGGGGAACGACAGCGCCTGGGTGCGCATCACGAAGTCGAAGACGTCGCCCTTCGCCTGGCAGCCGAAGCAGTAGAAGAACCCCCGGTCGACGAGGACGTGGAACGACGGGGTCTTCTCAGTGTGGAACGGGCACAGCCCCTTGAGACGCCCGCGGCCGGCCGGCTTGAGGCTGACCACCTCGCCGACGACCTCCGCGATGGGGAGCCTGTCCCGGATCTGCTCCTTGGCACCTGCGCTCACGGACCCTCGCCTCTCTCGACCCCGGCGTTACGCCCGGCCGTCGGCTTCAGGCGTCCGTGCCGGCCGGGTACAGGGGGAGGTGGCCGAGCGCGATCACGTCGTCGCGGCCGTTCCCCTCGGTGAAGACCACCAACGTAGCCACGACCTCGGCCCCGACGCTGTGCAGCAGGTCCTTGAGCCCGTCGAGGGTGTTGCCTGTCGAGACGACGTCGTCGACGATCGCGACCCGATGCCCCGCCAAGCGCTTTGCGTCCTCCCCGTCGATGACCAGCAGCTGGGGCTTGCCGGTCGTGATGCTCACGACCTCCCGCGACACCGGGGCGATCATGTACGGCTTGACCGTCTTGCGGGCCACGAAGTATGGCAACCCCGTCCTCACGCTGAGGGCGTGCGTCAGCGGCACGGCCTTCACCTCAGGCGTGACGAAGCCCTCGATGCCGGCCGGCATGGCCCGCGCCAGCTCCTCCGCCGCTGCCTCCGTGAGCTCGGTGTCTCCCAGCAGGTTGAGGAGGGCGACGGACACCCCGCCGACGTCGACGACGGGCAGGTCCCTGTCTACTCCTCCTACCGTGATGCGGTGCGTCGTCACGTGCTCCTCGGCCTCCAAGTCGCTTCGCCGCGCCGGTGGCGGCGGACGACTGACCACGTTACCGCGGTCGGGCCCGGGAGAGGGCCCGTGGTACCATGCGACCCGTGGAGGACGTACGTCTACGCCCTGCCACCTTGGCCGAGTACGTAGGGCAGGCGCGCCTCAAGAAGAAGCTGGCAGTCTACCTGGAAGCGGCGCGGGAACGGGGCGAGCCCCTCGACCACCTGCTCCTCTACGGACCCCCGGGGCTGGGCAAGACCACCTTGGCTCACATCGTCGCCTACGAGATGGGCGTCGGCATCCGCGTCACGTCGGGACCGGCGATCGAGAAGCCCGGCGACCTCGCGGCGATACTCACCAACTCCCTCGAGGAAGGGGACGTCCTCTTCATCGACGAGATCCATCGACTGGGCCGGGTCGCCGAGGAGCACCTCTACCCGGCGATGGAGGAGTTCAAGATCGACATCGTCCTTGGTCAGGGGCCCGCGGCGCGCTCGATCCGTCTCGACCTCCCGCGGTTCACGCTGGTGGGCGCCACCACGCGCCCCGGCCTCATCACGGGTCCCCTGCGCAGCCGCTTCGGCATCGTCGAGCACCTCGAGTTCTACACCGGGGCGGAGCTCGCCGAGGGCGTGGCGCAAGACGCTGGGCGCCTCGGCTTCGAGCTCGACGCCGACGCGGCCCTCGAGATCGGGAGGAGGGCTCGCGGCACGATGCGCATCGCCAAGCGCCTGCTCAGGCGTGTGCGCGACTACGCGCAGGTGGCCGGCGACGCCCGCATCACCCTGGCGCGCACGCGCGCGGCGCTCGAGTCGCTCGGCATCGACGACGCCGGGCTCGACCGGCGCGACCGCGCGATCCTCGACGCGATCGTGAGCAAGTTCGTCGGCGGACCTGTCGGGCTCGACACGCTGGCCACCGCCGTCGGCGAGGACCGCACCACGCTCGAAGAGGTCTACGAGCCGTTCCTGATCCAGATGGGCCTGCTGCAGCGCACCGCCAGGGGGCGCGTCGCCACCGAGGAGGCCTACCGCCATCTGGGCGTGCCCGTGCCGGTGCAGGCCGGTCCACTGTTCGGCGAGGCCGGCTCGGGGTGAGCCCAGGGGGAAGTTTCCCTCACCACCCAGGCGCCCGACTTGCCACGCTGTCCTCGAGGGCGACAGGGTGATAGAGGGCAGCCTCCGCAACGTCCCGTTGACGGACATCTTCCAGGTGATCGCCACCGGCCAGAAGTCCGGTGTGCTCACCGTGCAGCGCGGCTCAGCCCGCGCCCGCATCTACTTCGACCAGGGCAGGATCGGGTACGCCCACGTCTCCCCCGGCGTTCACCTCGGCGAGATCCTGGTGCGCATGGACCTCCTCACGGCTCACGAGGTCCAGGAGCTGCTGAGGAGGCAGCACACCGAGAACCCCGGCACGCAGCTCGGCGAGATGGCCGTGAGGCTCGACCTTCTCAAGCAGGAGGACCTCTACCGGGCGATCGACCGGCAGGTGCTTGAGGTCGTGAGCGACCTGCTGAGCTGGTCGGAGGGCCGGTTCTACTTCACCGACAGCCCGGCCGACGTCACGCAGCAGCCGCTCGAGCACAGCGTCGACGCCATGAGCCTCCTGATCCGCCTCGCCGCGAAGCAGGAGGAGTACGCCGCCACCGACGTGGCGCCCCAGGCCGTGTTCGTGCGCGCCGGCGATCCCACCAAGGTCGACATGCCGGCGGGGGGCTGGGAGGTGCTGGCCTCGGTCGACGGACGGCGCTCTGCTCGCACGATCGCCGCCGAGCTCGACCTCACGGAGAAGCACGTCTACCACCTCCTCGGCGAGCTGGCCGGGCTCGGCGTGATCGAACTCAGCCCCATCACGGCCGACGACCCGTTGGTGCTGATCGTCTCCCCCAACTCCGCCCTCCAGCGGCTCATCCGCCTCGGGTTGCAGCGGGCCGGTTTCACGGCGGCCGCGGCCTACCGCTACGAGGAGACCGAGGCCGCGATCGACGAGCACCATCCGAGCGCGCTCGTGCTCGACGACGACCAACACGGATCGGCCTGGGACGTCGTGCGCGAGCTCAGGCGGCGCCCCGCGCACGCCCACATGCCTGTGCTCGTGCTGGTGGACGAGCAGCCGAAGCCCGGCCTGTTCCGGCGCATGCCGCGAGCCGAGACGCTCATGAAGCCCTTCCACGAGCTGCGGCTCCAGGAGCTCGTCAGCCGCCTGGTCGGGCGCAAAGCCACCTGACCAGGACGCGGTTTCGCGTGGTACACGCGCGCCTGGCGAACGTGAAGTTTGCCACTCATCTCTTTCGCTGCTATCATGCGCACGCCTTACGCCCGTCCGAGCGCCAGATGGTGACGTCGTCACCGTCCGTCGCTGCTGCCGCCCGAGTCGGGCGGCCGGCCTGATGCCCACCGGCCGGGCGCGCTCGCCCCTACTGCGGGGCGGAGGAAAGGAGTCGCACATGAAGAGGTTCCTCGTGGCAGCGGCAGCGACGGTCCTGATCGGGTCGGCAGCGCTAGCCCAGACGACGATCACCGTGGCGGCGGGCGCCGTAGGACAGGAGCTCGAGCTCACGCGCGCGGCGGCCGAGCGGTACATGGAGCAGAACCCTGACGTCACCGTCAACGTGCTCGAGACGCCCGACCTGGCAGACAGTCGCCTCGGCGTCTACCTGCAGCTGTTCGAGGCCCAGTCGGCCGACGTGGACGTGTTCCAGATCGACGTCATCTGGCCGGGAGACCTGGCCGAGCACCTCGTCGACCTGTACGAGTACGGTGCCCGTGACGTGGCGGACGAGCACTTCCCGGCGATCATCGAGAACAACACGGTCGACGGGCGCCTCGTAGGCATCCCGTGGTTCACCGACGCCGGTCTCCTCTACTACCGCACCGACCTCCTGGAGAAGTACGGCTTCGACGGTCCTCCCGCCACCTGGCAGGAGCTGACCGAGATGGCGCAGACCATCCAGGACGGCGAGCGCGGTGAGGGCAACCAGGACTTCTGGGGCTTCGTGTGGCAGGGCAACTCGTACGAGGGCCTCACCTGCGACGCGCTCGAGTGGATCTCCTCCAGCGGCGGTGGCACGATCATCACGCCTGACGGCGTCATCACGATCGACAACCCGGCCGCCGCCCAGGCCATCGACATGGCCGCCGGTTGGGTGGGCACCATCTCGCCGAGCGGCGTTACGAGCTTCGGCGAGGAGGAGGCGCGCAACATGTGGCAGGCAGGCAACGCCGCGTTCATGCGGAACTGGCCGTACGCTTACAGCCTCGGCAACGCGTCCGACAGCGCCATCGCCGGTCAGTTCGACGTGTCGCCGTTGCCCGCCGGCGAAGGCGGGGAGCCCGCCGCCACGCTCGGCGGCTGGCAGCTCGCCGTCTCGCGCTACAGCGCGAACCCCGAGATCGCCGCCGACGTCGCGCTCTTCATGGCTTCCTACGAGGAGCAGAAGGTCCGCGCCGTCGAGGGCAGCCTCAACCCGACGATCATGGCGCTCTACGAGGACGCCGACGTCCTCGAGGCCGTCCCGTTCTTCGGAAGCCTCTACGACGTCTTCATCAACGCCGTCGCCAGGCCGTCGACGATCGCGGCGCCCAACTACGCCGAGGTGTCGCAGGCGTTCTACAACGCCGTGCACTCCGTGCTGACCGGCTCCGAGTCCGCCGAGAACGCGTTGGCGATCGCGGCTCTCGACATCGAGGACGTAACCGGCCTCGAGCAGGGCCAGCCCTGATATCGTCGAGGCACTAGCCAGCTAGTCTTCGAGGGCCGGGCTGCTAGCA